>CALDUQ010000090.1 GCA_937924845.1 uncultured Flavobacteriaceae bacterium | reverse complement strand
TCTACCGAAATACCTAACTTTTTATACATTGCTAATAAATCTGGATCAACATCATCCAAAGTTTTATTAGGATCAACTGCTACAGGTGCCGAATAATAGGCGATAGCCTGAAAATCTGGTTTTTCATAATTTACATTTGCCCAATCTGGTTCATCCATGGCTTGCCAAACTTTAAAAGCTTCAAGCCTCCAGTTGGTCATCCACTCTGGCTCTTCTTTCTTTTTAGAGATTGCTCGAACAATATCTTCATTTAAACCAACAGGAAATGTTTCAGATTCTATATCCGTATAAAACCCATATTCATATTCTTTGGTTTTCAACTCTTCTCTTAAATCGTCTTCGGTATATTTTGACATTTGTTATATGTATTACAAGGTTTAAAGCGAAAAAGATTCGCCACATCCACAAGTTCTATTTGCATTTGGATTATTAAAAACAAATCCGGTACCATTAAGCCCGCCCGAGTACTCAAGCGTTGTGCCTATTAGGTATAAAAAACTTTTTTTGTCAACAATAATTTTTACACCATTATCTTCAAAAACTTTATCTTCTTCTGCCTTTTGGTTATCAAATTTTAAATCATAAGACAACCCAGAGCATCCACCACTTTTAACCCCAACACGAACAAAATCGTTTTGCGCATTAAAACCTTCTTCAGCCATAAGCTGAATAACTTTGGTTTTTGCAGTATCAGAAACTTTTATCATAATTTAGTTATATTTATTAAGAAAAATTCTAAATAAAAAGGCAAAGATACAACATAAGTCTTTTTTATTCTTAAAACTTACATCATAAAATCTTATTAATAAATTACTAATATTTATAATTAACCTAAAGCAACATTAAGTTAATCACGTTTTAAAATGACCGAATTATTTGGTGTAAATTGTCTAGGGCGTTTACCCATTATGTTGAGTGCAAGTTGCATGGTGTCATAATCTGTAAATTTAACAATGGCTAAAAATTTTTGAACCTCTCCCGAGTTTATATCTGTTAAAATAAAATCAAGCTGTATTGGTCTAGTACTACTGTTTACAACATAAGTCATTTTTACCTTTTTACCATTATAATCAAAGCGTTCGCCACCATAATTTTTGCCATTTAATTGTATAGAAGCATAACCATTATAATCAAAATTAACATACCCCACCTTACGTTTATTTTTACCTACCCACTTACCTACAAATTCGCTGTTTGTTAAGTTAAAATTAAAAGTTAACGCTATAAGCGAAACTAGGATATGTTTGATTAATAGTGTCATAAAATAAATTTAAGATTAATTAACAATTCACAAAATACAAAATGATTTATTTAAATTTGAAAAAACTTAAGTTATGAGTATCAATTCGCAACAATTAGCACAACGCTTTAGAGAAGTGACCTTAAATGGTAAATGGATTGCTAACACTAATTACAATAACGCATTAAGCACTATTAACTTAACGGCTGCAAACACAAAAATTAATGACTTAAACACCATAGCTGTACTAGCACAACATATTAATTACTATATAAAAGGTATTACACAGGTTTTTAATGGTGGGCAACTTGACATTAGAGACAAATTTAGCTTTGATTTTCCTGAAATTGAAAGCGAATCCACTTGGAATAACTTTAAAATCGATTTTAATAATAACGCCGAAAACCTCGCCAAACTAATTGAAAGTTTACCTAACAATAAATTAAACACTGTTTTTGTTGATAAAAAATACGGCACCTACCTACGTAATATTGACGGACTTATTGAGCATTGCTACTACCACTTAGGACAAATAGTACTTATTAAAAAGCTATGCTAGCAGCTTGTTGTTTCGCTTTCGCGGAATAGCAGCATGAGTTATTCCTGTTTAGGCAGGGTTCAAAAAAATTACACCATTAATTATTACGTTTTAACAACTCAATTTGCTTCATCACCTCCTCAGCTTCTGCATAAGCTAAATCACTATTTTTCCTATTAGTATGTGATAACATAAAGGCGTTTTCGAGCAGTTTTTTATGCTTGATTTCTAATTTCTCTACTGCTGTTTTTTTTCTAAAAAATTTAAACATATTTATTTTTTAATGACTGAAAATCCACCGTCCAAATGCATAATTTGACCCGTAATCCATGATGATTTATCTGAAAGTAAAAACTGAGCCATTTGGGCAATATCTTTTGCTTCGCCTACCTTTTTTAGCGGATTTAATTCTGATTGTTTATTTATTTTGTCTTCTGTATTTAACATGCGGCTAGCCAAAGGCGTATTGGTAAGCGATGGGGCAATGGCGTTAACTCGTATGGTTGGCGAAAACTCTGCCGACAAAGCTCTTGTTAGGCCCTCAATAGCACCCTTAGATGCTGACACCTGCGAATGAAATACAAAACCTTGTTGAACTGCTATTGTAGAAAATAATACTATAGAGGCTGATGGACTTACCTTTAACTTTGGCAAAAGTTGCTGAATAACCGTTGTAGCACCAACAACATTTAGTTTAAAATCGTCTATAAAATGTTCTGCTTTAAAACGATGAAATGGCTTTAAATTAATACTACCTGGACAATACACTAAACCATCAATAACTTCGGGGAAATCATCACTATTTAAAGTATCATTTAACGCATCATATTTAAAATAATTGACATTTTTAAAATTTTCTTTAGGGTTAGTATTAAAGCTAGCAAAAACATTTGCTTCATCATTTAATAATTTTACTAAAGAGGCGCCAATACCCGACGAGCCGCCAATAACAACGTAATTTTTCATAAATAATATTTTTTAGCATTAGATGCAATTGTATTGGTAATATACTATAAATTTGTAATTAAAAATACATTCTATTACTATCACCAGCGATAAAAAATTACGCATTAAAAAATAAAAAACTTAACTTTAGCAGCAACAACATAAATATCTGCTATGAAAATAATAACCTCAGCTCTAATTATACTCATTAGTTTTTTAGGGTACTCTCAAAACACAAGCAACTCAATAGTAAAAAACATCCCTTTCACCAATATTGGTCCTTCAATAATGAGTGGTCGTGTGGTTGATATTGAGGTAAATCCCAATAACCCAAATGAGTTTTATGTTGGTTATGCTTCGGGTGGTGTATGGCATACCATTAACAACGGCACAAGTTTTAATCCAATTTTAGACACTTCAAACACACAAAATGTAGGTGATATTGCTGTAGATTGGCGCTCAAAAACCATTTGGGTTGGCACTGGCGAAGTTAACGCATCCCGATCTAGCTATGCTGGTATTGGAATTTTAAAATCTACAGATAATGGTAAAACTTGGCAAAATATGGGACTTACAGATTCGCACCATATTGCAAGAATACTTATAAATACAAATAACCCCGACGAAGTTATAGTTGGTGTTACAGGGCATTTATACACCCCTAACAAACAACGTGGTATTTATAAAACCATTGATGGCGGCAAAACATGGACGCAAACTTTATTTATCGATGAGCAAAGCGGCATTATAGACATGAGCTACGACCCTACAAATTTTAACACCATCTATGCCTCATCATGGACAAAAAACCGCAAAGCGTGGCATTTTAATGGTAGCGGCAAAAATTCGGCAATATACAAAAGTACCGATGCAGGAATAACGTGGACAAACATTACCGCCAGCAATAGCGGGTTTCCTACAGGAAATGGTGTTGGACGTATTGGACTTGCCGTGTTTGACAGCAACACTATTTACGCCATTCATGACAATCAAAACAGACGTCCAAAAACAGATAAAAAACTTCAAACCGACCAACTTAACAAAGCTGACTTTAAAACCATGACAATTGATGCTTTTATGGCACTTGACAACAAAACGCTTGGGAGTTTTTTAAAAGCAAATGGCTTTCATGAAAAGTACACTCCCCAAAGTCTTAAGCAATTAGTAAAAAGTGGTACGGCAAAACCAAAAGACATCGCCACCTATCTTGAAGATGCTAACAGTCTGTTACTTGATACTCCCGTTATTGGTACCGAAGTATATAAAAGCGATAATGGTGGTAAAACTTGGACAAAAACACATAACAATTACTTGGACGACATATATTTTAGTTATGGCTACTATTTTGGACGCATAAACGTATCACCCGTAAACAAAAATGACATTTACATTTATGGCGTACCAATTTTAAAATCTAAAGATGGTGGCAAAACATTTACCTCCATAAACGCAAACAATGTACATGCCGATCATCACTACCTTTGGATTAACCCAAAAAACCCTAAGCATCTTATTAACGGTAACGATGGCGGTGTTAATATAAGTTATGACGATGGCGTAAACTGGATTAAAAACAACTCACCTTCGGTAGGACAATTTTATGCCATAAATGTAGACCATGAAACCCCTTACAACATATATGGCGGACTTCAAGATAATGGTGTTTGGGTAGCCTCAAGCACAACAAAAGAAAATACATCATGGCATCAAAACGGGCAATATCCATGGCAATCTATCATGGGTGGCGATGGCATGCAAATTCAAATTGATAATAGAGATGCAAATATTGTTTATACCGGATTTCAATTTGGTAATTACTTTAGGTTAAACCGAAAAACAGGCAGCCGCACATATATACAACCAAAACATAAAATAGGTGAATCACCTTATCGCTTTAATTGGCAAACCCCTATTTTATTATCAAAACACAATCAAGATATTATTTACCTTGGCGGAAACAAATTAATGCGCTCACTAAACCAAGGTAATGATTGGGAGGCTATTAGCGGCGATTTAACACAAGGCGGCAAAAAAGGAAATGTTACATATGGCACCTTAACATCAATTAGCGAAAGTCCATTAAAATTTGGCTTAATTTATACAGGTAGCGATGATGGTTTAGTACATATTACCAAAAATGGAGGTGATACCTGGAACACTATCTCGCAAAATTTACCACCACACAAATGGATAAGTCGCGTTATTGCCTCAAAACATAAAAAAGAACGCGTTTATGTAAGTTTAAATGGTTATCGTGATGATGAGTTTTCGGTTTATATATACATGAGTGATGATTATGGTGCAACTTGGAAAAACCTAAGCAAAACCATAACTCCATCACCCGTTAACGTAATTATTGAAGATCCTGTAAACGCTAATATAATTTATGCAGGTACTGATAATGGCGCTTATGTTTCATTAAACAACGGTATGCAATGGCATGCATTTTCCAAAAACTTACCAAAAGTAGCTATTCATGACATGGTTATTGAGCCAAAAACAAACGACCTAATATTAGGCACACATGGGCGAAGCATTTACAAAACAAATGTAGCGATGCTGCAAGAGTTTAACCTAAATACAACAACAGCTCTATTTAAACTACCTACAATAAAGTATTCTAACAGTTGGGGCAATAGTTGGAATAAATGGATAGAACCAATAACACCTAATGTTGCAATTAATTTTTATACTGCTATTGCAGAAAAAAAACAATTAAAATTAATCACAACATCGGGTAAATTACTAAAACAATTTACCGTAGATACACAGCCAGGGTTTAATGTTATTAACTATGATTTGACCCTAAATGAAAAAGCTAAAAAAACACTCGAAAAAACAAACGAATCCCTTATCATCAAAAAAGCAAAAAACAATAAGTATTACCTCCCAAAGGGCACGTATAAACTTGAGCTAGATGGTAAAATGATTGATGTTGTGGTAGAATAATTAAATTAAAATGTTTTGGCATATCTTGATAGTGTGACTTGATATTACACACCTCTATACTTCAATTCATTTTCGATAGCGCTATAATCGTTTTGATTGCTACGTAAACAGGATTTTTTTGGAGTACCTAAGCTTTTTTTATTATAGATTCCTGCGTAGACAGGAATCTAAACGCAACGTTTTAGCATAATCCTTAGCTTTTTACAAACAAAAAACCCAAGCCTAAACAGGCTTGGGTTTTTTAAAAAAATAATTAAAACTTAAAACTACTTTTTCATTTGCTCTAACAAACCTTCTAAAGTGTTTGACATTGCTACACCAGGTAATTTTACTGGAGAACCAACTTGTGCTAAAAAAGTACCATTAACTTCACCTTTCTTGTAAGATGTAAAACCTATTCTATATAAACCTCTGGTTAAAGCTTTTAAAGGATCTGATTTTTTACTTTGGTAACGTAAAAGTGAGTTGTAACCTCTACCGCTTGGTTGCTTTGGCATTTCACTACTATCATCATTTTTAGCAAGTGCAAACCATTTAGCGTTTCCTGCTTTAGCGATACCGCTTTCAGAAATTACAGATGAGCGCTCTAAAGTAATGTAAGTATCAAAATAATCTTTTGATGATTTATTATCTTCAAAACCTGTACCTAAAATTGCATTTTTAGTTTTTGTTTTCCCTACAGGAGACATCATTCTAACGCCTAATTCTGGAGCTACAGTAGGAACCCATAAATAAATGTAATAAAATTTCTTACCATCTTTTATTTCAGTTTCTGTTCCTGGAGACGCATGTCCCAAATAACTCACTACATCTGTATAAGGAATACGCTTTGTAACTGGCCCTACTTTTTTCTCGATTGAGCTACCAAAAGCTTTTAATTTTTGTGCATTAGCAGTACCGATTGCAATAGCAAAAACAGCTAATAAACTTACGTTTTTAAATAATTTCATGTTTGTTAATTTTTATTAAATGTACCCCAAATGTATAAGGATTATTGTAAAAAAAATGAGGCAACAAATACAATTTTAAAAGGAATTTACATTCGAAGATTCTTGGCGTATATTTGCAGTAGTTCAATCAATTTTTGATTTTTACGGGCTATACCACAATTACAACCCTAAGATTTCTAAAAAAATCAAACAAAAAACTACACTATCCCCTTTTTTTATGTAAAAATCTAGTGAGTTGTATTGATAAGTCGGTCAAAATAAGTTTGGCGCTACCATTTCGCTCAATATGATACAACGCATCTTCTAATGCTTTGGTAATATCTATGATGTTGTTTTCGTGCACAAAAGGCGCAAAATTTTCTAACTTAAACTTCTCGGTTTGCGGCTCAAAATATACCAAGGGTTTGGCATTAAAGTTAAGTAATAAGGCTTGCCTAAAAAACTGCATGCAAAATTGTAAAAATTGTTTTTGAGTTTCGCGACCAGTTTTGGCTATAGTTTCACTCCAAACCATTAAATCATTAACAACAGCTTTATTACCTTTTGCTTTAAATGCTGCGCGTACCCATGTGATAAACCAGGTTTCAAACAAAGTATCTTCACTGTTTTGATGAATTAAATCACAAGCTTTATTAAAATTTCCGTTTGCTTGATGTGCTATTTTTACAGCTTTCACGTCATCAATATTAAACTTCTCAATCAATCCATTTTTTATAGCTTCTTCGCCCAACGGCGGAAAATTTAAAAGCTGACAACGTGATTTTATGGTCGAGATGATTTGCTCCTCATCTTCGGCAATTAAAATAAAAATAGTTTTATTAGGCGGCTCTTCAATAAGTTTTAAAAGCTTATTTGCACAAGCAGTATTCATTTTTTCGGCCATCCAAATTAGCATCACTTTATACCCGCCTTCGTATGATTTTAAAGCAAGTGATTTTAAAATATCTTGAGCCTCGTCAACACGTATTTCTCCCTGTTTATTATCAACACCTAGTTGGGCATACCAATCAAATAAATTACAATAAGGTTGCGCGTTTAAAAGTGTTCGCCATTCGGTCATAAACAGTTTTGAAACAGGATGTTTTTTAACTAAATCTGTTGTAGTAACAGGAAAAGCAAAATGCAAATCGGGATGCGATAAGTTGTTAAACTTTAAATTACATGCCTCTAGACCAGTATTATTTTCGGCATTATTATTTTTGCACAACACATATTGCGCATAAGCGATAGCCATTGGCAAAGTGCCGCTCCCCTCAGGGCCAACAAACAGTTGCGCATGAGGAATACGGTTATTATCAACACTTTTTGTTAAATGACTTTTAATATGGGTTTGCCCAATAATTTCAGAAAATAGCATGGCACAAAATTATAGTATTTATTATAAAATTTTTAGCATTACAATATAAAACCTCATATTTTTACAGTTCGATTTACATATAACTTCAAAACAACAAAAATGCGTACACTTAATACTTTTGATTTTAAAAACAAAAAAGCACTAATTAGAGTTGATTTTAATGTGCCATTAAATGCTAATTTTGAAGTTACAGATACCACCCGAATTGTAGCTGCAAAACCTACAATTATTAAAATACTCGAAGATGGCGGTAGCTGTGTTTTGATGTCACACTTAGGCAGGCCAAAAGGTGCCGAAGATAAATTTTCATTAAAACATATTACCAATGTTGTAGAAGAAATTATTGGTGTTGAAGTTAAATTTGTAAGTAATTGTGTTGGCGCCGAGGCAGAAAAAGCTGTTGCTAATTTAGAGCCAGGACAAATCATTTTACTAGAAAACTTGAGATTTCATGAGCAAGAAAAAGCAGGCGACAGGCAATTTGCAGAGCAATTATCTAAACTAGGTGATATTTATGTTAATGATGCCTTCGGAACAGCACATCGTGCACACGCATCAACTACTATTGTTGCTGATTTTTTTCCTGAACAAAAATGCTTTGGAAGCTTATTAACTAAAGAAATTGAGAGTATTGAAAAAGTAATGTCTTCTGGCGAAAAGCCAATAACAGCAGTTTTAGGAGGCGCAAAAGTGTCGTCAAAAATTACAATTATTGATAATATTTTAGATAAAATAGACCATCTAATTATTGGTGGAGGCATGGCTTACACCTTTGCCAAAGCCCAAGGCGGAAACATTGGAAACTCGCTTGTTGAAGATGATAAACTAGATTTAGCACTTAGCATTTTAGAAAAAGCAAAACAAAAAAATGTTGAAATTCACTTACCGATAGACACTATTGTTGCCGATGGATTTAGCAATGATGCCAATACAAATACCGAGCTAACAGCACAAATTACCAACGGTTGGATGGGCTTAGACGTGGGCACTCAAACACAAGCACATTTTGCAAACGTCATCGCAAACTCTAAAACTATTTTATGGAATGGCCCCCTTGGAGTTTTTGAGATGGAAAACTTTGCAAAAGGTACAATTGCCCTTGGAAATGCCATTGCAAACGCTACCAAAAACGGTGCCTTTTCATTAGTAGGCGGTGGTGACTCTGTGGCGGCAGTTAAGCAGTTTGGTTTTGAAAACAAAGTAAGCTACGTAAGTACAGGCGGTGGCGCAATGCTAGAAAGCTTAGAAGGAAAAACATTACCTGGAATCGCAGCAATACTATCTTAATAAATGAAATCATTTTACAACGTATTACTCATTGCATTATGTAGCGCAACATTTAGCCACGGTCAAACCGACAGCCTAACTGTTGCTAAACCTAAAATAAAAGATTCGTTAGTAATTGAGCAAGCTTTGCCAAAAACGATAAAACGCATTCCTGCTATTGACTCATTAGCACCGCATACGTTGCTTGATAATGCCTTTGCTAAGGAAATAGACGAAAAATGGAAAAATGAGCTTTATAATAGCCCGCTATATGATACAATTTACAAAACGGTAAGCGAATTAAAATATGATGAGGTCGATTATTTAAGCCTACCAACAGACACTTTAAAAGCAAGGCTAAAACAACTCGACGCTAAAACACCATTTAATATTGCATACAACCCAGCACTCGAAAGTGTTATTAAACAATACTTAAAACGCCGAAGTCGCTATTTTGGAAAACTTTTGGCTTTAAGCCAGTTTTATTTCCCCATGTTCGAGCGTGAGCTCGATAGCTATAACATACCCTTAGAAATTAAATATTTAGCAGTTGTAGAGTCGGCCCTAAAAATACGAGCAAAATCACCTGTTGGTGCCACTGGCTTATGGCAGTTTATGTTTAGCACAGGTAAAATTTATGGTTTGGATGTAAACAGTTATGTCGATGAGCGTAACGACCCTATAAAAGCCACAAAAGCAGCATGCGCTTATTTAAGTAAGCTCTACTCGCTTTTTGGTGATTGGGATTTAGCTTTAGCCGCCTACAACTCGGGCCCAGGCAATGTAAGCAAAGCCATTAGGCGATCGGGAGGTTATGAAAATTATTGGAATATTAGACCGCATTTACCTCGTGAAACAGCGGGTTATTTACCAGCTTTTTTAGCAACCATGTATTTGTTTGAATATGCTAACGAACATGGCATTGCTAGTAATGCTCCAAAAATGAGGCTTTACGACACCGACACCTTACGTGTAAAACAACTTATTACTTTTGATCAAATTGCAGAAAAAATTGACATCCCTGTTGAAGAATTACAGTTTTTAAACCCTTCGTACAAACTGGATATTATTCCTGTTATTAAAGGCAAAGATTATGTGCTAAGGCTACCAAAAGATAAAATTGGGATATTTGTTAATAATGAAGCCAAAATTTATGCTGCTGCTCAAGCAGAAATTGCAAAACGCGAAAAACCATTACCTAAATTTACCACTGTTCAAGATCGCATTAGATACCGTGTAAAGCCTGGTGATTATCTTGGTAAAATTGCCCGAAAATATCGCGTAGGAGTTAGCCAAATTAAACGCTGGAATGGTTTAAGAAGCGACCGCTTAAAAGTTGGGCAGCGATTAACAATTCACCCTAGGCGGTAGTTAAAAATGTTTTTGTCAAAAGAAGACTATTTTAAAAGACGATGGTTTTTAGCTGTTTTATTTATATTAATTGGCTTTATGCTACTATACCTTAGTTATGGCTTGTTTTATTATAATAAAGATAAAAGCGACTTAGCAATAAGGTATACAATACCTAAATTAATTAAGATAAATAAAATTGATGATCCGCCATCAGTTGCATTAACAATTTTAAATGATAAAAATAAAATAGTTTCTGCCATTATTAATGACTCTACATTTCATAAAGTGGCTTTGCTATTTAAACAACCTGCCTTAAATAAATATAGTTTTGGAAATCAAATAATTTTTAACAAAAGTGTTGTGAAAACATTTAAATATAGTTACTACAGAGGTAAGTTGTATGAATTAGAAATTGATGGTGTTAAAATTGTAGAATAAAAAAAAAGAGTTCTTTTTTGCTTATTTAGTTTTAGTAATAGCATTATTTTGGATTGGCTTTCAAGTTTGGGCTATATATACTTTGGCAACCAAAGGAACTAGTGTTTATGATAAATTATAAAATTTGACTCTTTAAACTTAATACGTTAAACTATAAATATCAGCACATTACAAACGTAATATTTATAAAAATACATTATTACATTTTATTTGTATATGTATTTACGCTACCAAATCCTTATATTTGCTTACTATTCAATGAATTAAAGAATCAAGACTATGACAAAAACACTACTCAAAATCATTGCTAAACTGTTTATCTTTTTGGTATTCACGCAAACTGCAATTAGCCAAAGCCCTCCTTACACTCAAGAACATACATGTGAACAAAACAGTATTTTACCTATTGCGGATTATAGTTTTGAACATGACAATGAAGGATGGGAGCTTGAAAAAAATGCAAATCGAATTTCGACACCTCATGCTACCAATGGAAATTTTGGTATTGAGCTTACAAAAAAACAAAGAAATTCAATGGTGTCTCCATTATATGATTTTTCAAATTACACTATAGTTAAATTTGATTTTGATTATACTGCAGATTTTGGAGATCCTAACGACTCGCTAAGGCCAGGAATAAACGCACACATAATTGTTGACATTAGTGTTGATGGTGGTAACACATGGGAGTGGCTTAGAACTTACACACACCCAGGTAAAGATAATATTAACACGTACAATATTGAAATAGAAAATCATATTATCAAAAAGTATAGAGTTGATAATGTTCGCTTTAGAATAAGGAGAAAGTCGTTAACAAATCAAGGAAATTTCTTTGCCGTTATTGATAATATTAGCATTAGCGGTAAAAAGAGAAGGGAAGCACATAGCGAGTTTAGCTTTGAAAATGGCAAACAAGGCTGGAGTCTTCCTGGTAAAAATTCTAAAAGAGTCCGATCTGCCAATGCAACCGATGGAAATGTTGCTGTACGATTAAAAAAAAATAATGGTAGAATGATCTCTCCTGTACTTGATCTTTCTGACCATAATCATTTAAGGTTTTTATTTGATTATACTACAAAAGGAAAATATACACACAAAAGATCTCATATACATATTGAAAGAAGCACTAATTATGGCCCTTGGATTAGACTAACCAGTTGGAGTCATAAAGGTACAGCAGGCATCAATAGATATAATAGAGAAGTTCGCCTTTGTGGTGATTGGCTAAAAGAAAAAAATGTTCGTTTTAGAATAAGAGTATCTCTAGGGCATGTCAAATCTCAAAAATACATTGATGTAGATAACATACGAATTAGAGGTACCGTTATTAGTCAAAATGGTGTAAAAGTTGAGGATACAACCACAACAAGTCGTGTTAATAATACCGACACACAATATGTAGCATTTGAAAACCCAAAAAACATATTGGATAAAAATACATTAGACAATGTTATTTTATATCCAAACCCTAGCTCAAACTATATTAAGATTGAAAATCTTAAAGCAAATTCAAAATTCACTATTTATGATTATTACGGAAATTCAATTTTAAAAGGAGTAATTAATCCTAATGAACATATAGATATTTCAAACTTAATCAATGGCATTTATATTATTAATGTTGAAAATGATGGTGAGATAAAACAATTAAATCTTATTAAAAATTAATTTTTATAATAAAATCACTAAAAAAAGACTGCTCAAAAGGCAGTCTTTTTTTATTGCAATCATATATTTTAAAATATTATCATGAAACTCATCTAGTTTATAGATTGTTGATTTGAGAAATTTCATACACTACTTTATTTTTTCTTTTAAAAAATAATCCATTATAGTTTGTTTGCAGCTTTAGATTCCTGTCTACGCAGGAATGAGAACTATCATTAATCAAAAAGTTTTGACAAAGCACCGTTTTACAAACTACCTTATCATTTCTTAAAAAAACGAATAGATTACAACACACTCATTTTAGCAAACACATCCCAAATTACAACACCAGCACTTACCGAAATGTTTAACGAGTGTTTTGTGCCGTATTGCGGAATTTCAATAACTGCGTTGCTTTGATTAACCACATCTTGTGCAACGCCTTTTACTTCGTTGCCAAAAACTAAAGCATAGGTTTGGTTTTTTGCAGGTGTAAAATCATTAAGCATAATTGCATTTTCGGCTTGCTCAATACTTACCACATTAACCTGATTTGCTTTTAATTTTTCAATTAAGGTTAGCGTATCTTCAGCATATTCCCAAGCTACTGAGTCGGTACTGCCTAAAGCGGTTTTATGAATATCCTTATGAGGCGGAGTTGCAGTAATACCACATAAATAGACTTTTTCGATTAAAAACGCATCCGATGTTCTAAATACCGAGCCAATATTATTTAAGCTTCTAATATTGTCTAAAACAATAATTAGCGGTGTTTTTTTTGTGGTTTTAAAACCTTCAACATCCAACCTATTTAACTCACTATTTTTTAACTTTCGCATAAAATGGTTATTTAATTTTTCAAAATTAAAACAAATTTATCGTTGCCATCGCATCGCTCTAATTGAATTTTGTAAATTAGCTAACAAAATTAAATTCCCCTAAAACGTATCATAGATATGAAAAAAATACAAATGGTTGACTTGCAAGGTCAATATCACGCTATAAAAGACGAAGTTACTAAAGGAATGACAGAGGTTTTAGAAACCTCAGCTTATATTAATGGCCCACAAGTAAAAACATTTCAAAAAAACTTAGAAGATTATCTAGGTGTAAAACATGTCATTCCGTGTGCCAACGGAACAGATGCCTTACAAATCGCAATGATGGGCTTAGGTTTAAAACCAGGCGACGAGGTTATTACTGCCGATTTTACCTTTGCTGCCACCGTTGAGGTGATTGCTTTATTACAACTCACACCTGTTTTGGTTGATGTTGACCCTGATACGTTTAATATTAGCATTGATGCTATTAAAAAAGCGATCACACCAAAAACTAAAGCCATTGTACCAGTGCATCTTTTTGGGCAATGTGCTAATATGAACGAGATAATGCACATTGCAAAAACCAATAATTTATATGTTATCGAAGATAACGCTCAGGCAATCGGTGCAACATACACCTTTAAAGATGGCTCACAAGCAAAGGCGGGTACGATTGGTGATGTAGCTTCTACCTCATTTTTTCCTTCAAAAAATTTAGGATGTTATGGTGATGGCGGCGCAATTTTCACAAATAATGATGACTTAGCACACACCATTAGAGGTATTGTAAATCATGGTATGTATAAACGTTACCATCATGATGTAGTTGGTGTAAATTCACGATTAGATGCTTTACAAGCTGCAGTGCTAAATGCCAAATTACCCAACTTAAACCAGTATAATAAAGCCCGTTTATCGGCAGCACAAAAATATGATGCGGCGTTTAAAAATATCGACAGCATTATTACCCCTGTAATAAAAAAGAATTGCTCTAAAACCTGTGATGATTGCCAATGCCATGTGTTTCACCAATACACGCTTAAAATTAAAGGCGTTGATAGAGACGCTTTAGTTAAGCATTTAAATGATAAAGACATTCCTTGTGGTGTGTATTACCCAATCCCGTTACACAGTCAAAAAGCATACAAAGATGCGCGTTATAACGAGTCCGACTTTACGGTAACCAACCAATTGGTGAAAGAAGTTATTTCATTACCAATGCATACCGAGCTTGACGATGAGCAAATTAATTACATCACCACTACAATTATCGATTTCATAAATCAAAACTAAACCATAAGGCACTAATCTTTTAAAACCAAATACGTTATGATAAAAAAAATATGTTTTGTATTAAGTACATTGTTTTGCATTACAATAAACGCACAAAGCACCTATTTGCATTGTGGTAAATTAATTAATACCAAAACAGGTAAGGTTGTAACTGAGCAAACTATTATAGTTAAGGATTCTAAAATCATAGATGTAAAATCAGGGTATATTACACCTAGCTTAAATACCGATAAGGTTATTGATTTAAAAAACAAAACTGTAATGCCTGGTTTAATTGATATGCATGTGCATATTGAGCATAGTTATAATGCAAACAGCTATGCCGATAAATATACTAAAAACGAAGCCGATATAGCTTTTATTTCTACCGTTTATGCCAAACGCACCTTGCAGGCTGGTTTTACTACAGTAAGAGATTTAGGCGGCGTTGGTGTTAATATTGCCTTACGGAATGCAATTAATGCAGGTATTGTTGATGGGCCACGCATATTTACAGCAGGTAAAGCTATTGCCACCACGGGCGGGCATGCCGACCCAACAAACGGAAGCAAAAAAACACTTATTGGTGACCCAGGCCCCAAAGAAGGCGTAATTAACTCGCCAGAAGATGCACGCAAAGCCGTTAGGCAACGTTATAAAAATGGTGCCGATGTAATTAAAATCACAGCAACGGGCGGTGTACTAAGTGTTGCTAAAAACGGCAAAAACTCACAATTTACAGACGCCGAACTCGACGCTGTAGTATCTACCGCAAAAGATTATGGCATGCTTACCGCGGCACATGCTCATGGTGACGATGGCATGCAACGTGCTGTAAAAGCAGGTATAAAAACCATTGAACATGGTACGTTTATGAGCGAAGCTACAATGGATTTAATGAAAGAAAAAAACACCTTTTTAGTACCAACAATTACCGCAGGAAAGTATGTTGCAGCAAAAGCAAAAGTTCATGGCTTTTATCCCGAAATTATTGTGCCAAAAGCACTAGAAGTTGGACCTCAATTACAAGGTACATTTGCTAAAGCTTATAAACGCGGGGTTGCTATTGCCTTCGGAACTGATGCAGGCGTATTTCCGCATGGCGAAAATGCAAAAGAATTTGGTTTTATGGTCGAAGCAGGCATGCCAGCTATAGAAACGCTACAATCTGCTACCATAACAAACGCAAAACTATTAAATAGCGAAAATGAATTGGGACAAATTGCAAAAGGATTTTATGCCGATATTATTGCGACTAACCAAGACCCTACACAAAATATAAACACGCTTGAAAACGTTGTTTTTGTAATGAAAAACGGCAAAATTTATAAGCAACAATAACAAAATTTAATGATGACTAAAAAATTAACCCCTGTTAAAATCACACATGCAATAATTACGGCAGTCATAATTATTGTCTATTTTATATTTGGAAACATTACCTCGCTCGAAGACCTAAAAATTCCAGATATAAATCAGTCTTCAATCGTTTATGTATTAATTCCAGTAGCCTCCTTTTTTATGAGCAAATTGCTATATAAAACGCAAATTAAAAATATAAGTAAAACACTTAAACTAGAAGAAAAAATACCGCACTATCTAAAGGCAACCATAATTAGATTATCTG
>CALDUQ010000089.1 GCA_937924845.1 uncultured Flavobacteriaceae bacterium | reverse complement strand
CGCCAAGATTAAACAATAAATTTAGCATTGCAGCAGATTATAATGGCGAACCGTTTACAATAGAGTTAGTTGATTTTATTGCTAACGCAGAAGAAGATATTGTTGAAAGTACAACGGGAGAAGCTTATTTAAAAGTTGTCGAATCAACAGGAGGGCAGTCGCATAACCATTTTTTAAAATTGGGCGAAGTTGCTAGTTTACATAATGTGTTGTATGCTTTAAATAAACCAACTCCAGGGGCTATAAACATTACACTTAATGATGATGGCAGCTTATACGTAAAGTCGCCTTTTGAAGGCGATTATATGGTTATGGCCACCCAACAACGCGGAAAGTTGCTGAAAGATAGTTTGCAGCCTTTAAACTTGAGGTCACTTTACACTATTGGTGACCAATCGGTTGTGTTTCCTAAGCCTGTTGTAAAAGGGGAGTTTAAAGTTGTAAAAAAACCAGCAATTTTAGCTAATGACGATGACGGCCTAGTGTTAAAAATTACGGCAAAAGGCGAAACAAAAACTGTAGGGGTTTTAGGAGCTTTGGGTAAAAATAATCCCTATAAAGAAATTACTGTTGGAGGTTTAGATTTTGCATTTAAGTACGGTTCAAAAATACGACAATTGCCTTTTGAGATAAAATTGAATGATTTTATTGCTGGAAAACAGCCAGGAACCGAAAATGTGTTTTCTGAATTTGCTAGTGAAATAACAGTATTAGACCCCAAAGAAGGCGACTTTGATTATCGAATTTTTATGAATAATATTTTAGATCACCGCGGGTATCGTTTTTTTCAAAGTAATTTTGATCCTGACGAAAAAGGCACAATTTTATCGGTAAACCATGATACTTGGGGTACACGAATCACGTATTTAGGTTACATGCTATTATATTTTGGATTAATGGCCATTATGTTTGCAAAAAACACACGATTTGATGCACTAAGAAATCAATTAGATAAAATAAAAGCAAAAAAGAAAAGTATCACTTCGGTAATCCTTATTTTATTAGCACTAACAGTTAATGCACAAGAAAAACACCACGTTAATGATGGGCATAATCATACCAAAGAAGCGCAGCATGAAACCCCAATTTTAAAGCCCTCAAAAGCTAAAATTGATTCGATATTAAAAGCTAATATCACTCCAAAATCGCAAACCGATAAATTTGGACGTTTGGTTATTCAGGATGTTTCTGGACGTATGAAGCCCCTAAGTACCTACTCATCAGAGTTACTACGTAAGCTAAGTAAAAAGGAAACTTATGAGGGTATTGACGCTAATCAAGTGTTTTTGTCAATGCAAGAAAACCCTACGTTTTGGTATAATGTGCCTATTATTTATTTAACACCAAAAAAGGCCGATACAATTAGAGATATTTTAGGTGTAAAATACACCCAAAAATATGTATCACTTTCAGATTTTTTCGATGAAAACGCCATTTATAAATTAGATTCAAGACGTCAAGAGGCTTACAAAACAGGTGAAGCTTTTCGAAACGGATACCAAAGGCAATTTATAGAGGCCGATCAACGTGTTAATTTATTGTACAATACATTACAAGGACGTTATTTGAAATTATTTCCAGTTCCAAACCATGAAAATAATAAATGGATTTCGGCTTTAGAAAACGAAGAGTCTGATTTTGGTATAAAAGACCCCGCTTATAAAAACTCAATTAGTGTTGCTTTTAAGGCTTATTTGTTCAAAATAAACGAAGCTAAAACTTCTGGAAATTATAAGGAGGCTAGTCAACTACTTAAAGCAATTACCGAATTACAACGCAAATATGGTAGTGCAGTTATGCTTAGCGAAAAAAAGGTGGATACTGAAATTATGTATAACAAGTATGATATTTTTAAAAAACTGTTTAGTTGGTATATGTACGCGGGCACATTAATGTTTGTGTTTTTAATAATTCAAATTATTAAGGATAAAAACAAGGTTGTAAATATTGGTGTCAAAGTATTTCATTTTGTTATAATAGGGTTGTTTGTTATGCATACTGCAGGTTTAATATTACGTTGGTACATTTCGGGGCATGCGCCTTGGAGTGATGCTTACGAGTCGATGATATATGTAGCCTGGGCAACGATGTTATTTGGATTGCTTTTTGGCAGAAAAAGTCAAATTACAATTGCTGCAACAGCGTTTTTAACCTCAATGATTTTAATGATTGCACACTGGAATTGGATGGATCCTGATATTACTAACTTACAACCAGTTTTAGATAGCTATTGGTTAATGATTCATGTTGCTGTAATTGTTGGTAGTTATGGCCCTCTAGCGTTATCAATGATTATAGGTATAGTTACTTTAATATTAATGCTTTTGGCAAATAGAAATAATGAAAAAAAGATGTGGCTCAATATTAAAGAGCTTACTATAATTAATGAAATGTCAATGACGGTAGGATTGGTAATGTTAACAATAGGTAACTTTTTAGGAGGTATGTGGGCAAATGAAAGTTGGGGACGATATTGGGGTTGGGATCCTAAAGAAACTTGGGCATTAATTAGTATTATGGTATATGCTTTTGTATTACATATGCGTTTAATACCTGGGTTAAGAGGGCGATTTGGTTTTAATTTAATGTCAATTTTTGCGTTTTTAAGTATTTTAATGACCTATTTTGGTGTTAATTTTTATCTAGCAGGTCTGCATTCATATGCAAAAGATGATCAAGAAATTAGCTTTTTGTATACAGGTATTTTTATAGCTGTAATTTTAATTATGGCATTTTTTGCACGTGTAAAGTATAAAAAGTATTTTTTAAAGTGATAAAACTTTATTGAATGAGTTAAATAAAAAGAGGTCGTAATTAAATATTACGACCTCTTTTTATTTGTAATTATAGTAGGATTATAAAACCGTAAAATCGATAAGTGTTTGTGTGTTTTCAATAGTAACACTTGTAGGAATAGCTGTTGTATCAAGACCAAGTTGGCTTAAAGTACTTAAAACAGTATTATTTAATTGATAGTTAAATGAAGCGTCTGATAAAATTAATCCAACATCTTTAGCAAAATAATTAGTAATATTTAACACATCTTGTTTTTCAAGCAAAGTAATAGTTTGGTTAGTGCCAAATAGGTTGGTAGAAGTTGAAAGCTCAAGTGATAAACTTATATTAGAAGAAGTTACAATATCATAATTGGTATTGTTTGCAGTAAAACGCTCTATGTTTTCTAGTTGTGTACTCGTTAAAGTAAAGGTTACTGTTAGCGGGATACCTTGAACATCTCTGTTAATAGTTTCCGAAATACTTGCAAGCTCCTCATTTTCATCTGCAGAGGTATTAAATAAAATAGCATTATCATATTCAAACGAAAACACATCTATTCCATTAATTGGTAAAGAAATAATTCCCGATGAGATTAAACTTGTGTTAGTTGTTATTAAATCGCCTGTAGTTAAAATGGTATTCATAAAGCCATTAGCAGTAATGTTATTTTCAACAGTAACATTAAATTTTGTGCCATCGTTAGCGAGTACAGTTAGCAAATCATTGGTTAATACGCTTTCTTCATCGTTTGAATTTAGTGTTTCTACCTCGTAATTCCATTGGTTGTCAATAGTAGATGGAAAAAAATCACCAGAAAAATTAATATCTGTATTCGAATTATCGTCATCACTGCTACAGCTAGTTAGCGAGGCAATAACAAAAAGTGATGTTACAATTGTATTGTAAAATTTCATAATTTTATTTTTTTTATAATGTAAACGCAATATTATACTTAATTTATATACTTAAACCTAAAAAAATGGTGTTTTAACTAAAAATGTGTTTATATATTTTATTTTTTATTGTCTAATTTTTGGATTGGCATATTTTCGCAGCTAACTTTTTTTTAAACAACAAAAATGAAAAAATTTATAGCAGAATTTATAGGAACGTTATGGCTTGTTTTGGGAGGTTGCGGAAGTGCTGTTTTAGCTGCTGGTTATCCTGATTTGGGTATTGGTTTTGTTGGTGTTTCTTTAGCCTTTGGTCTTACAGTAGTAACTATGGCATATGCTATAGGTCATATTTCTGGCTGTCACTTAAATCCAGCTGTTTCGATAGGGTTATGGATTGGTGGTCGTTTTGATGCTAGTGAGTTGTTGACATACATTTTAGCACAAGTTTTAGGAGCCTTAACAGGTGCTGGTATTTTATATGTAATTGTTATGGGTAATGCCGATTTTAATGGTGTTGGAACATTTGCTGCTAATGGATATGGTGATTTTTCACCAGGTGGATTTAATATGCTTTCTGCGTTTGTTACCGAAGTTGTAATGACTTTTATGTTTTTAATTGTGATTTTAGGCGCAACACATTCAAAAGCACCAAAAGGATTTGCGGGTTTAGCTATTGGTTTAGCATTAACGTTAATACATTTAATAAGTATACCGGTTACTAATACATCGGTAAATCCAGCTAGAAGTACTAGTCAAGCTTTTTTTGCAACCGAAGGCGAAGCTTTAAGTCAATTGTGGTTGTTTTGGGTCGCACCTATATTAGGCGCTGTTTTGGCAGGCTTTACATATAAATTTATTTCTCCAGAAAAAAAATAATTACACTTTGTGTAACATTATATAACAAGTTACGTCTAGTTAGGCGTAGTAAGTTATTATCTCTTAATTTTTTAGTTAGTTTAGTTAGTTTTAGTGTTTAATTTAGAGATAAGCTCAAACGCTCATTTAATGATTTAAATGGGCGTTTTTGATGTTTTATA
>CALDUQ010000088.1 GCA_937924845.1 uncultured Flavobacteriaceae bacterium | reverse complement strand
TTATAAAAGCATCTTGCATAGCATCTTTAGCGTCTTCCTCATTTAGATATCTGCAAGCAATATTAAACATCGAATTGCAATACATAGAATATAGTTGCATTTGCGATTTTTTACTACCATTTTGGCAACCTTTTAATATTATTTTTAAAGTTTTTGGCATTAGTTTGTTTAGTATCTCTACTATTAAATACGATTTAAACTGTTATGCGTTTCACTTTTAATAAGAAAAACTTATAATTTGTTAAGAATGTTTTTCATCACCATCGATTTTTCAATAGTTTCTTGCCATTCTAGATTGGGGTTAGAGTCTTTAGTAATGCCGCCGCCAATATAAAGCTTGGCCTTATTGTTAATAATTTGCATGCATCTTAAATTAACAAATAATTCGCTGGCCGATTGATTGATGTTATAAGCTCTATTTTCGATATTTCGTTTAGCTCTGTTTTCGGTTTTGCTTTCGGCATTAATTTCGCCTAAAAAACCAGTGTAAAATTCACGATCATAGCCTTCATTATCAACAATAAATTGTGTAGCTTCTGCAAGTGGTAAGCCGCAAACAGCAGGAGTAGGGTGAATTTTTGAAAGGATATGACTAAGTTTGTAGCCTGTTTTTAAAATACCGTTTATAGTCGTTTTAAGATGTTGTAAAGCACCTGCATTAGTGGTTTCTGGGGGTGATGTATTTATAAAATTACTAATAGGTTGCAGTTGGGTTTGTATGTAATCGGTAACAAACTGTTGTTCTTCTATTTCTTTTTTACCCCACTGGCTGTTTGCGTTGGTTTTGGTACCTGCAAGTGCCATGGTTGTAAAGCGATTGCCTTTTAATTGTAGTAAAATTTCGGGAGTGGCGCCTAGCCAAAGCCCAACTTTGGGGTGGTACCAGCAATATGCAAATGCATTTTGATACGTGTTTAGTAGTGATTTAAAACAATCAATACAATTAAAATTATTACTATCAATAGTTTCTGTTCTTGATACTACAACCTTTTTTAAAGTGGAGGTGTTAATCGTGTTAATCGCTTTTTTAACTAAATTAAGGTGTTTTTCTTTACCAATATTGGTTTGAGGAGTTGTTTTTGTTGATGTCGCAGTATCACTTTTTTGATAATCAAAACTAAAGCGTTGAGATTGCGAATTGGGGATTAATACAGCCTGTTTATGGATATTATAAGGTGCAAATACAAATCCAGATTCGGTAAAATTAGATGTTTGCCATAAATCGGCGGTATTTTGAAAAATTGCTTTAACCTCACTTTGGTTAGGCAAACGGTAGCAAACAAATGGAAGTTGTTTGTTTAATTGTTTTTGTATGTTATCAAAAAAACTATTTTGAGGCATTTACTTTGTTTTAGGTAAAGCAATTGTGGTGAGTTTGCAAACCGAAATTAATCGTTGTTCATCGTCGGTAATTTTGATGTCAAACAATTGTGTTGTACGGCCTTTATGTATAAATGTTGCTTTGGCATATACGTTGCCAGATTTAACGCTTTTTATGTGGTTTGCTGTAATTTCGATACCTCTTACAAAGGTGTTCTCGAGGTCTAAAAAAATATGAGACGCAAAACTTCCTACAGTTTCTGCTAATGCAGCAGTTGCACCACCATGCAATACACCATCTGGTTGATAAACTTTAGGGCTTACAGGCATTTTTGCAACAACAAAATCTTTACCATAATCAATAAACTCAATGTCGAGCGTTTCCATTAGGGTGTTTTTGCAAGCCGCATTAGCTTTGTCAATAATTTGTTGTTTGGTATATTGCATAATTATGCGAATTAAATTTAGCGTAAAAATACAAAACCAATACTAAATGCGTTCTACAGAAAAAGAAATTTCGTTTCAAACCACCAATACCTATTCCGTTTTAAACACATTAACCGCAAACACTAAAACAATTTGGTTTGTTTGTCACGGTTTAGGGTACTTAAGTCGTTATTTTTTAAAATATTTTAAAGGCTTAAATGCTGACGAAAATTACATTATAGCACCTCAAGCGCCAAGTAAATTTTATTTAGGAAAAAACTTTAAACATGTTGGTGCGTGTTGGCTAACTCGTGAAAATACTATTACCGAAACAGAGAATATTATGTGCTATTATGATCAGATTTTTAATTCCGAAGGCATAATAAGTTCAAATAAAAATATAATTATGCTTGGGTATTCGCAAGGTGTTTCGGTAGTGAGTCGTTATGTGGCGAGCCGAAAAATTAATTGCTCAAAATTAGTATTGTTGTCTGGTAGTATTCCGAAGGAATTAAAAACGAATGATTTTAAGTTTTTAGATTTTAAAACCAAAGTACATTATATTTATGGTGATAAAGATGAGTATATAAATGAAGAGCGTATTGCAGAAGCCTCAAAGCAAAGCAAGGCCTTGTTTGGTAGTCGTTTACTAATACAAGAGTTTGACGGTGCGCATGAGGTAAAACCCGAAATTATTAACAGTTTAGCTTAAAATTATAAACTATCTTTGAACGCTAATTTAGAGTAACATGCGAATTGATATTATAACAGTATTACCAGAGTTGTTAAAAAGCCCATTTGAGGCGTCTATATTAAAACGAGCGATTGATGCCAATTTAGTAAGTGTGCATTTTCATAATTTACGTGATTATGCTACTGATAAACATAAATCGGTAGATGACACCCAGTTTGGTGGAGGCGCAGGTATGGTAATGACGGTTGAGCCAATTGATAAATGTATTTCGGGCTTAAAAGCTGAGCGCGATTATGACGAGGTAATTTATATGACGCCCGATGGCGAAACGCTAAATCAAGGTATTGCTAATCATTTATCATTAAAAGGTAATATTATTATTTTATGCGGGCATTATAAAGGGATTGACCAACGTGTACGCGATTATTTTATTACTAAAGAAATTTCTATAGGTGATTATGTACTATCAGGCGGAGAGCTTGGGGCAGCAGTGTTGTGCGATGCTATTATTAGGTTAATTCCTGGAGTGTTGGGTAATGAAACTTCAGCATTAACCGATTCGTTTCAAGATGGCTTATTAGCGCCACCAATTTACACCAAACCAAGAGAGTATAAAGGGATGAAAGTACCCGAAGTACTATTTAGTGGTAATTTTCCTGAAATTGAAAAATGGCGAGAAGAAGAGGCTTATAAACGCACTAAAGCACGACGACCAGATTTATTAGATAATTAAAAACCTCAATACTATTGAGGTTTTTAAAAAGAATACTTAAAGAGTGACTAATTCAAATAATTATTCTATGATTTTATATATAAATAACCAATAATTTTGAGTTATATTGTGCTGTTTATTAAGGGTTAACACCCAATTTTAAAGTTAAAAGTAATGAACAAAAACGTAATTTTAATGATACTTGATGGCTGGGGCATGTCGCCCGACCCAAAAGTATCGGCTATTGATAATGCTAAAACACCATTTATAGATTCGTTATACCAAACGTATCCGCATGCGTCTTTGCGTACCGATGGTTTGCATGTTGGACTTCCCGAAGGGCAAATGGGTAATAGTGAAGTAGGGCATATGAATTTGGGTGCTGGCCGTATTGTTTATCAAGATTTAGCAAAAATTAACCTTGCCGTAACTAATAAAACGTTAGGCGACGAGCAAGTTATTATAAACGCAATAAATTATGCTAAAACAAAGCATAAAGCATTACATTTTTTAGGCTTGGCAAGTGATGGCGGAGTGCATTCGCATATTAATCACTTAAAGGCATTAATTGATATTACCGATGCACACCAGCTTGACAATGTATTTGTTCATGCCTTTACGGATGGTCGTGATGTTGACCCTAAATCGGGATTGGGGTTTATATCTCAAATCGAAGATCATGTAAAAAATAGCAAAGCCCAATTAGCAAGTGTTTGCGGACGTTATTATGCCATGGATAGAGATAAACGTTGGGAGCGTGTTAAAAAAGCTTACGATTTGTTAGTGAATGGCGTAGGCGAAACATCTAAAGACCTTATAGAAGCCATTACTTCTAGTTATAAAAATGAGGTTACCGACGAGTTTATTGAGCCAATTATTAAAGTAGACGAACACGCAAAGCCTGTTGGAACGATTAAAGAAGATGATGTGGTCGTGTTTTTTAATTTTAGAACCGATCGTGGTAGAGAACTAACCGAGGCTTTGTCGCAAAAAGATTTTCCAGAATTTGGCATGAAAAAGTTAAACCTGCATTATGTTACTTTAACTAATTATGACGATACGTATAAAAATGTAAACCCTGTTTTTAATAAAGATAATTTAAAAAATACTTTAGGCGAAGTTTTAGAGCAAGCAGGTAAAACGCAAATAAGAATTGCAGAAACCGAAAAATATCCGCACGTTACTTTTTTCTTTTCCGGAGGAAAAGAAGACACTTTTAAAGGCGAAAAACGGATACTAAAAAACTCACCAAAAGTAGCGACCTACGACTTAAAACCCGAAATGAGCGCCTACGAGCTAACTGATGCTTTATTACCCGAGATAGAGCAAAAAACCACCAATTTTGTGTGTTTAAATTTTGCAAACGGCGATATGGTTGGGCATACGGGTGATATGGATGCCGCTATAAAAGCCTGCGAAACAGTAGATGTTTGTGCTAAAAACAT
>CALDUQ010000087.1 GCA_937924845.1 uncultured Flavobacteriaceae bacterium | reverse complement strand
CTTTCGGTAGATCATTTAGAGGTGTTAAATGCCGATGATGTTATAGCTTTAAAAACTAGTGAAACTATGCCAGTAGCATTACCAGGATGTTCGTTTTTTTTAGGAATTCCGTATACACCAGTACGACAAATTATAGATAATGAGTTGCCTTTAGCTTTGGCAACAGACTATAACCCGGGGTCAACACCATCGGGTAATATGAATTTTGTGGTTAGTACTGCATGTATTAAAATGAAAATGACACCAGAGGAAGCCATAAATGCTGCAACAATAAATGGTGCGTATGCTATGGGTTTAGAAAACGAAGTGGGGTCTATTACCGTAGGAAAACAAGCAAATTTAATACTAACAAAACCAATAAATTCTTACAGATTTATACCTTATGCTTTTGGTGAATCGCATATTGAAAAAGTATATCTTAAAGGTAAAGAAATAGTTTAAACATCATGGACTCTAAATACTACAATCAACCAAACTCATTAAATTGGTCAGGGCGACAATCGTTAGCAAATTTAAAACCGCAATATTGGCATGAGGCTATTCAGTTAAAGTCGATTTCAAATATTAAAAACTCTAATTTTGATGTTGCAATATTAGGTTATGCTTGTGATGAAGGTGTAAAACGTAATTTAGGTCGGGTAGGAGCTGTTAATGGCCCTGCAAAATTTAGAGAGAAGTTAGCAAAACTACCATGGCATTGTACTAATAAAACAATTGTTGATGTAGGTGATGTGATTTGTGAGGATGTAAATATGGAGGCTGCTCAAGAAAATTTTTCGAAAGCAATATGTACACTTCTTCAAAACAACATGAAACCAATTGCGATAGGTGGAGGTCATGATATTGCATATGCTCATTATAAAGGTATTGAGAGCTATTTAAAACATCAAAATAAACGTATTGGTATTATAAACTTTGACGCCCATTTTGATTTACGTCCAGTTGAGCAGAATGCCAATTCAGGAACACCTTTTTATCAAATTTATAAAGAATCAAAACATACAGGAGCCGATTTTAACTATATGGCTGTTGGTATCCAAAAGCAATCAAATACAAAACAGCTTTTTGATATTGCTAACGATGCAAACGTAAATTGTGTTTTAAACACGGCATGCGATTCATTAGAGGGTTTAAAACATGTAAAGCAACAAATAGATGATTTTTTGTTAAAAATAGATTATGTGTATGTAACTATTGATTTAGATTGTTTTTCGTCAGCTTATGCGCCAGGAGTAAGTGCAGCATCGCCAATAGGATTGTCGCCTCAATTTGTTATAAAATTGCTAACACATGTATTTAATACTAAAAAAGTAATTTCGTGCGACATTGCAGAGTTAAATCCTGCGGTAGATTATAATGATTTGACATCAAATTTTGCTGCCAAACTAGCAGATCATATTTTGGCTATTATTTAATGTGTGTATTAAAAAGTATAATGCTGAGGTTTTGTTTTATAACGGTAGATGTACCACCTTTTTAGTTTCAAAAAATTCTTCTTCAAAAATGTCATTTAAATCATAAAGTTTGGCTCGCGAAAAACTTTTTAGCTCTTCCTGTAGGTCGCCACCTTTTAAATATAGAATACCGTTTTTAAGTTTGTTATTGTGTTTTTTGTTGATTTTGTTTTTTACCCAATTTACAAAGCTAGGCATAGCTGTTACTGCCCTGCTAACAATAAAGTCGTATGAGTCTTTAATATCTTCAGCTCGTGTATGGGTAACTTTAACATTTTTTAATTTTAAGTCATTAGCAACAGCTTCAACTACTTTTAGTTTTTTATTGATGCTGTCTACAAGATGAAAATTACACTTAGGAAATAAAATAGCTAACGGTATGCCAGGAAAGCCACCTCCAGTACCTACATCTAGTATTTTTGTTTTTGGTTTAAACAGGATTACTTTGGCAATACCTAATGAGTGTAGTACATGGCGTAGATAAAGCTCATCAATATCTTTTCTAGAAATTACATTTATTTTTAAATTCCAATCTACATATAAGTCATACAAGTTGCTAAATTGTCGTTTTTGCTTATCGGTTAAATCAGGGAAATATTTTAATATTAACTCCATTATATATAGTTTTTTGCAAATGTAAAGCTTTATAAAATATAATATTTATAGATATAAACAATGATGATGCATTTAATAATTAGTTATATTTGCTCTCTTACAACGTTGTTAAAATATAAAAAACGTTGATTATTAATTATTTAGTTATATATGAAAGAAAATGTAATATCATTCTCGCGAGTAGATACGCTTAAGTTTTTTAGAACATTAAATAAACGTGTTAATAGTTATTTTAAAGATAATAATATTAAGCGTACAGGAAATTGGCGTTTGTGGTTAAAAACAATAGTAATGTTTACATTGTTTTTAGCACCTTATTTTTTAATTTTAACACTCGATTTACCAACTTGGGCACAATTATTACTTACCGTAGTTATGGGCGTTGGTATGGCTGGTGTAGGAATGAATGTGATGCATGACGGTAATCATGGTTCGTACTCAAATAAAGAGTGGGTAAATCGCCTAATGGGCAGTAGTATTTATATTTTGGCAGGTAATGTATATAATTGGCAAGTACAGCATAACGTATTACACCATACGTATACAAATATTCATGGACATGATGAAGATTTAGAAGCTGGTAGGATTTTACGTTTTTCAGAACATGTAGAATGGAAAAAACACCACCGTTTTCAACATTTTTACTCAGTGTTACTTTATGGTTTTTTAACTATCAACTGGGCTATAACTACAGATTGGCAACAAATGAAACGTTTTATGGGACGTAAGCTATCCTATGGTAAGCTTCCTAGGCCAATCGTAAATTGGAGTAAATTAGTAATTTCAAAACTAGTATATATCAGTATTTGGATAATTATACCAATAGTAGTTTTAGATTTTAGTTTTTGGAAAGTGTTTTTAGGGTTTTTTATTATGCATTATACAGCTGGTTTAATACTTAGTTTAGTGTTTCAATTAGCGCATGTGGTTGAAGGTGCAGAGATGCCTTTGCCAGAAGAAAATGGAACAATTAAAAATACTTGGGCAATACACCAATTAAAAACAACGGTTAATTTTTCGCCGCGTAGTTTTATTGTTAATTATTTTACGGGAGGACTTAACCATCAGGTAGAACATCATATTTTTCCTCACATATCTCATGTGCATTACGGTAAAATAGCTAAAATTGTTAAGGAAACAGCACTAGAATTTAATTTACCATATAACGAATATAAAACAACAAGAAAAGCCCTTGCAGCGCATTTTAGACATCTTAAATTAATGGGTCAAAAACCGGCTTTAAGTGTTTAATAAAATTATATAAACAATGAACGATCAATTAACTAATAGGATAAATAATTTAGCAACATCACAAACTTTAGCAATGGCAGTAAAAGCCAGAGAGTTAAGGGAAAGTGGTAAAGATATTATAGGATTAAGTTTGGGCGAACCCGATTTTAACCCTCCACAATTTATTAAAGATGCTGCTATTGAAGCTATTAATGGTGATTTTAATTCATATACACCAGTAGATGGTTATGCTGATTTAAAGGACGCTATTATCACAAAGTTTAAACGTGATAATAATTTAACTTATGAGCGTTCTCAAATTGTAGTTTCAACAGGTGCAAAACAAGCATTAGCTAACATTGCTTCAGTTTTAGTTAACCCTGGTGATGAGGTGATTTTACCATGTCCATATTGGGTGAGCTACAGTGATATTGTTGGATTTAATGAAGGCGTACCTGTAGAGGTTAAAACAAGTATTGCTACTGATTTTAAAATGACACCAGCGCAATTAGAAGCCGCAATTACACCAAAAACAAAAATGCTTTGGTTTAGTTCGCCATGTAACCCAAGTGGCTCTGTTTATAGTAGTGAAGAGTTAAAAGGATTGGTTGAAGTTTTAAAAAAGCACCCTAATATTTACGTTGTTTCTGATGAAATATATGAGCATATCAATTTTGCAGGAGGACACCATAGTATAGCACAATTTGAAGCTATTTACGATCGTACTATTACAGTAAACGGCGTATCAAAAGCATTTGCAATGACAGGCTGGCGAATTGGTTTTATAGGAGCTCCAACTTGGATTGCTAAAGCATGTACAAAAATGCAAGGCCAGGTTACAAGTGGAGCAAATAGTATTGCACAGCGTGCAGTTATAGCTGCAATGGAAGCGTCGCCAAGCAAAATTAAGTTTATGATTGACGAATTTAAAACGCGAAGAGATTTAATACTTTCAAAGCTTAATGAAATAGAAGGTTTTAAAACCAATGTGCCAGAAGGTGCTTTTTATGTATTTCCAGATATTTCTTCCTACATAGGTAAGACCATTAAGGGGCGAGTTATTAATTCAGCCAGTGATTTTTCAATGTTTTTATTAGAAGAAGCTAATGTAGCTACCGTTACTGGTGATGCTTTTGGTAACCCTGATTGCATACGTATTTCATATGCAGCATCACAAGATCAATTGGTAGAAGCAATTTCTAGAATAAAAGCAGTTTTATCATAATTAAACTATATGCATTTCATACCTCAAAAACTGGATGATTATGTAGTCCAGCATTCTGAAGATGAACCACAGATATTGCAAGAACTTTATAGGGAAACGTATCAAAAAATATTACAACCCCGTATGCTTAGTGGGCACTACCAAGGTAGACTATTAAGTATTTTATCTAAATTAATTAAGCCAAAATCTATATTAGAAATTGGTACTTATACGGGGTATTCTACCTTATGCCTAGCGGAAGGTTTGGCGCATGGAGGCCAAATTCATACCATAGATATTAATGAGGAATTGGTGGATTTTCAAAAAAAATATTTTGATAAATCAGATTATAAAGGACAAATAACTCAATATTTAGGAAGTGCTATTGATGTTATTCCAAATTTAGAAGTCACTTTTGATTTGGTGTTTATTGATGCCGATAAACCCAATTATGTTAATTACTTCAATTTAATAATTGATAAATTAGAGCCAGGTGGCGTTATATTATCAGATAATGTGTTGTGGAGTGGTAAGGTTATTGATGAGATTTCTGATAAGGATATTTCAACAAAAACCTTATTAAGCTATAATAGTTTACTTAAAAATGATAAGCGTATCGAAACTGTTTTAATGCCAATACGAGACGGTTTAACAATTAGTCGAAAATTATAATTTCCGTTTTATAGAGCCAGTTAAATCTTCTAAGCTGTCTTTTACAGCGTTAACCTCACTACTTATGTTTTTTGTAATATCAGTATCGATACCGTGCTGTTCGGCAGTTTTAGCAATTTCACTTTTAATGTCGTTAGAAGCGTTTTTAAGCGTGCGCATTCCTTTTCCTAAGCCTCTAGCAATTTCAGGAATTTTGTCTGCTCCAAATACCATTATTACTATAAATAATATAAAAGCTATTTCGGCACCGCTAATAAATAAAGGAAGTGTTATAAACATATTGCAAATATAATAAGTGTTTTGCAGGCATAAAAAAACCGACTTCAAAAAAGTCGGTTTTTTTATAAATTTACTAAAAAAATCTAGTTTTTAGTTTTGTTTTTAAATTCATCAAACTGAGATTCTTTTTCTTCTTTAGGCCAAGAGTTGTTTGAGGTGTCAACATCGGCAGTTTTTAAGTCAGGATCAACTGTAAATGAAACAATTTCTTTTGATGACGCAATAGCTCTGCTTACCTCATTATCGTTTAATCTCCATATTTGTGCAGGAAATGTTTCTGTTTTAGTTGTGCCATCAGCATATTTGTATTCTAATATAATTGGCATCACCAAGCCACCTGGTTTTTCAAAGGTAATGTTGTAAAAATATTTAGGAGTTTCTTTACTTAAAGTAGCTCTTTCTTCTGGAGTAAAGTTATCCATTAAATATTCTTTTAAAGGTTTTGAAGTTTCTAATACATTAGCATTTTTCATTTCATCTTTAAATTCTTCAGTACCTTCTTCTACTAGGTAAACTAGTGGTGGTAAATCGCTCATTTTCATACCACGTTGCTTAACAATATCTTTAACTTCTTGATTAGGCTCGGCTGTAAGGTAATATTTAGATACTTTTTTAATACCTATATCTACATAATCTGTAGTGTAAAACCAACCTCTCCAAAACCAATCTAAATCAAAAGCAGAGGCATCTTCCATGGTTCTAAAAAAGTCTTCTGGAGTTGGGTGTTTAAACATCCAGCGTTTTGAGTATTCTTTAAATGCATAGTCAAATAAATCAGGACCCATTACAGTTTCTCTTAATATATTTAAAGCAGTACCTGGTTTTCCGTAGGCATTATTACCAAATTGATAGGTGTTAAGTCCTTTTGTCATTATTGGAGCAATAAAGCTTTGGTCTCCACCCATGTAAGGGATTATGCTAGTTGCAGGGCCACGGCGTGAAGGGTAAACTTTATGACCTTCAGATAGTGCAGTAGGATTAGCTTTACCAAAATCTTGCTCGGCAACGTATTGTACAAATGTGTTTAAGCCTTCATCCATCCATGTCCATTGGCGTTCGTCACTATTTACAATCATTGGAAAATAATTGTGCCCTACTTCGTGAATTATGACGCTTATCATTCCGTATTTTGTGCGATCATTGTACTTGCCTTCTTTGTCAGGACGACCATAATTCCAGCAAATCATTGGGTATTCCATCCCTTGTTCTTTAGCATGTACAGATATTGCTTTGTGATAAGGGTAGTCAAAAGTCATACGTGAGTATGATTTTAAGGTACTAGCTACTGCTCGTGTAGACCATTGCTCCCAAAGTGGGTTGCCTTCTTTTGAGTATAAAGATACAGCCATAACGTCTTTTCCGCCAACATTAACGGCCATCATGTCCCAAATGTATTTTCTAGAAGTAGCAAAGCCAAAATCGCGTACGTTTTCAGCATATAATTTCCAAGTTTTTGTGTCAGTACTTTTTGATTTTTCTGCTTCTTCAGCTTCAGCTTGAGTTACTATTAAAACAGGGTTAGAGTATGATTTTTTAGCTTGCTCATAACGCTTCATCATTGTTTTGGTAAACACATCTTTTCTGTTCATTAATTTGCCTGTTCCGTCTAGTTTATGATCTGCAGGTACTGTAATATTTACTTCAAAATTCCCAAACGGTAATGCAAATTCATCACGTCCAAAAAATTGTGAGTTTTGCCAGCCTTCAACATCGTTATATACAGCCATACGTGGGTAAAACTGAGCGATTACGTAATTTCTGTTATCCGTATCAGGAAAGTATTCATAGCCTGAACGACCACGGCCATTAACATGATCATTTATGTTATACCACCATTTTATTGAAAATGAAAACTTATCGCCAGTATTCATTGCTTTTGGTAGTTCTATACGCATCATGGTATTGTTAATCATGTGTGCTAAATCGTTACCGTTAGTGTCTTTAACTTCTTGTATGTTAAAACCGCCATCAAAGCGTTCTTTCAAAAATTGGTTAGCAAAGGTGCTAGGTCTTGCCACTTTTGGAACTCCAGAACCTTCGATTAATGGTGTTTGAGAGTTTTTTGCTCTCATGTTTTGATCTAATTGTACCCAAAGGTATTTTAATTGATCTGGCGAGTTATTTGTGTAGGTTATGGTTTCGTTACCCGATAATTTTGCATTTACGTCATCTAAAGTAATATCCATTTTATAATCAGCTTGTTGCTGATAATATGCTGGTCCAGGAGCACCAGAACCTGTTCTAAACATATTTGGTGTAGCAAACTCATCATATAATTGTTTGAATTTGTTAGTATTGGTGTGCCCTTTTTGAGGTTCGGCTTCTTTTTCTTCTTGAGCAAAAAGATTTACAGAAACAAAAGCAACTGATAGTAATAAATACTTAAGTTTTTTCATTTTTTAAAATATTATGTTAATGGGTTACGATATATCAAATATCGGTCTCGAAAATAAGAAATATTATTAAATTTATAGGGGTAAAACCTAAAAATTTAATGTTGCAATGGCCGATGAAGGTGTTAAAATAAAAGTTTTATGTTTGGCGTAAATATTGGTGCGAACTATATTTTGTTGCTCTTCAAATTGGTCAAAAAGTAATTTATTAGTAATATTTAGTGTTTTTATAGCTTCGACATTATTTATTTCGATATAAAAATAGATGATGTCATTTTCATATTCCTTACCTAGGTAATTGATTTGTGTTGGTTTGTTGTTGATGTTAATACCTAGTTTTTGCTTTAAGTATCGTTTAATATAATCATTAGCATTTGAGCTTTCGAGCTTAGGGTCTAAAACAACATTTTTGTCATAGCGTTGTTTTAATAATAGCTCAAAGTCATCAATAAACACGCGTGATATAATTTGTAATGATTTTTCATTTTGAATATATTCAATTTTAGTAACACTAACATAATATTTATGTGCTGATGTAGCTAGTAATATAGGAAATAAAGCAAGTATTAGTAATGTTTTTATAACTTTCATAAATTAAAGGGTTTTATTATAAACGGGTTCAAACCTACTATTTTAAATTGGCTTTAAATTCATTTAATTTTTGATTTAAAAATTCTATGATGTTAATGTTGCTGGAGCTACCTAATTCCAAGAATTTAGCATCATCGGCACAATAATAAAAAAATGTGGTTATAAAATGTTGGTCAAAGTTTGAATTTTTAAATAAGGTACTGGTATACTGCTCTTTTATTTTTTTTAATAGTAGTTGTTTTTGCTCGAGCTTTACATTTTGTTTTAGTTTTTTTGTTCTGCCAGAAATTTTATTTAAGAGTTTGTGAATGTTAACAGAAGTGAATGAAGGAAATAGTTTTCCTGCATCAGCATCATGTAGTGCTCTTTGAACAATGGTTTTTGGTGGTCCTGTGTAGCCAGGGATACCTAGGTCGTAAAAATTTATTTCTGGTTGGCTGCTAGAGTTGTTAATGTCAGAGTATAAATTGCCTGTTAAAATTTTACCAACCAGTACTTCGTCAAGTTCGTTTATTTTAACTTCAAGATTTATGATAAATAATTCATTTTGGATAAAATCTGACGATAAAATCACCGTTTTTGGTTTAAACCGTATAGAAGAAAATACAATTTGATCACCAATTTGAGCATTAATATTAAAAGTGCCACTTTTTGTACTCGTCGCATTGGTTTTTGAAGTTGTATTTTTAATATGGATACCTTCAATATTGCCTTTTGCTACAATTACACCTTTGTAATTTTTTAGTTGTGAAAAACAAAAATGAGCTCCAAAAACTAATAAGAAGAGCAGGGTGTTAGTTTTCATTTTGAAGCGTTTTAAAGGTTTTTAATTTATTTTGTAAATAAGCAATAATTTCAATTTCAGAAGTTTTTGAGCAACGCGTTAAAAAATCTGGGTCTTCTGCACAGTAATAAAAAAAGCTTTTTTGATAAATGCTATCAGTGTCTTTACTGTTGTTAAAGATAACAGATTTATACTTACTTTCAATTTTAGCTTTTAAAGTAAAAGTTTTTACGTTTTTTAAATTTTGTTTTAACTTTTTAGTGCGTCCAGATATCAAGCTGATAAAAGATGTTAATCCGCCGCCTGTTGTATTGGCATGAATTAAGCGTTCTTCTAATGTTTTTCTTGGGCCAGTATAGCCAGGGATGCCAACATCGTAAAAATCGATTGGTTTGTCAACTTTTGTGTTTAGTATGTCCGAAGTTAAATCGCCAGTTAATATCGTTCCTACTAATACTTCGTCTAAATTGTTTATGTTATCGTCTAAGTTTACTATTAAAAGTTGTTGTGTAATATCGCGATCAGTAATTGTAATCGTTTTGGTTTTATATTGTATTGACGAAAATATTATGGTATCGTTAATTTTTCCATAAATGGAAAATTTACCTAGCGCGTTTGTTGTGCCAAAGGAATTTGAGTTTTTGTTGATAACATGAATGCCCTCAAGCTCATTATTCGCAATAATTATACCAGATAATTTTTGCTGTTGCGCATTAATAAACCAGCTTAGGGTTATTAAAGGTATAAAAATAATGTATTTAGTTTTCACGGTGTAAAATAACTAACAATCTATCTTAATAAAATCTAAATAGTCGCTAATTTTTTGTTAAAATACATTTATGTAATTTTACATAATGAAACAACTTATTTTGGCAAGTACCTCGATAATTTATGGCGGTACATACTTAGATTATTTATTAGAAGAACTAAAGTTGCATTATAATGATACTAACGAAGTATTGTTTATACCTTATGCTAGGCCAGGCGGAATATCATATGATGATTACACCAAAGTAGTACAAAAGGCATTTGGTAAAATAAACATTGAAATTGTAGGACTACACACCTGTAAAAACCCTAAAGAAGCATTGCATAACGCTAAAGGTGTATTTGTTGGTGGTGGTAATACATTTGTATTGGTAAATCAATTGTATAAAAATGATTTGATGACGCCCTTAAAACAAATCATAACTAAAGGTATACCGTATTTAGGAACAAGTGCGGGTAGTAATATTTGTGGTTTAAATATTTGCACAACTAATGATATGCCAATAGTTTATCCGCCTAGTTTTAAAACTCTAGGTGTAGTGCCATTTAATATTAATCCGCATTATTTAGATCCTTTGCCAGGTAGCAAACATATGGGCGAAACTAGAGCGGATCGAATTAAAGAGTTTCATGAATTTAATACCCAACCTGTTGTAGGATTAAGAGAGGGAAGCTATTTAAAAGTTAAAAATGATAAAATCCTTTTAAAAGGAATGTATAGCGCAAGGGTGTTTGAACAAGAAAAAATACCTTATGAACTAGAAACTGAAACAGATTGTAGTTTTTTATATTAAACCTATTGCTTAGTTTAAGATATTAACTATATTTGCAGCCAAATTTGGGTTAACCTCTGGCGAAAATCGCGAATGTTATTTCAATTTAATCATAAAAAAAAAGATAAATGGAATCTTTAATAAAATTTGTTCAAGACGAATTTGTAACAAGAAAAGACTTACCAGAATTTGGTGCAGGTGATACTATTACAGTGTATTACGAAATTAAAGAAGGAAGTAAAACACGTACACAGTTTTACCGAGGTGTTGTATTACAACGTAGAGGAGCAGGTGCTTCAGAAACATTTACAATACGTAAAATGTCTGGTGCAATAGGTGTAGAGCGTATTTTTCCTGTAAACTTACCAGCGCTTCAAAAAATTGAAGTAAATAAAAGAGGACGTGTTAGACGTGCTAGAATATTTTACTTTAGAGGTCTTACTGGTAAAAAAGCTAGAATTAAAGAAAAAAGACGTAAATAATACGTGTTTTAAACTAACATTTAAAAGCCTTTGTTTATTAAATAAACAAAGGCTTTTTTTGTTTTTCGGATTTTTGGTGATTTAATAATTGTGATATGTTAATTATATAGATTGTATTTTGCTTAATTACTAATAATTTTTAAGTCTAAAAATGGCATTTACTAATTTCTTATATTTACATTTCAAAAAAATAGAAATAATTTTATAGAAACGTATTATGGCAAAAACTCCTACAATAATTTACACAAAAACAGATGAAGCTCCAGCTTTAGCAACGTATTCATTACTTCCTATAGTAAAATCGTTTACAGCAAGTTCGGGTATTAATATTGAAACCAGAGACATTTCTTTGGCAGGACGTATTATTGCAAATTTCTCTGATTTTTTAGATAAAAACCAACACGTACCAAACGCATTGGAGGAGTTAGGTGAGTTAGCTAAAAGTCCAGATGCAAATATTATAAAATTACCAAATATTAGTGCATCAATACCCCAGTTAAAAGCAGCAGTAAAAGAGTTGCAAGCTCAAGGTTATAAATTGCCTGATTATCCAGATGATCCACAAAATGACCAAGAAAAAGAAATAAAAGTACGTTATGATAAAATAAAGGGTAGTGCTGTGAACCCTGTGCTTCGCGAAGGAAATTCGGATCGACGAGCACCTAAAGCTGTAAAAAGTTTTGCAAAATCTAACCCGCATAGTATGGGCGAGTGGTCATCGCAGTCAAAAACACATGTATCAACAATGACTCATGGTGATTTTAGACATAACGAAAAGTCATTAACCTTAGGTAAAGCGACCGATGTTAAAATCGTACATGTTGATACCAATGGCAATGAATTGGTGTTGAAACAAAATGTTTCATTATTACAAGGTGAAATTATAGACGCCTCAGTAATGAGTAAAAAAGCACTACTAGACTTTTTAAATCAACAAGTAGCAGATGCTAAGGCGCAAGGTGTATTGTTTTCATTGCACATGAAAGCAACAATGATGAAAGTGTCAGATCCTATTATTTTTGGTCATGCCGTTACTGTGTTTTTTAAAGATGTTTTTGATAAACATTCAGAAGAGTTAAGTGCTGTAGGTGTTGATGTTAATAATGGTTTCGGAAATTTAATTTTCCATTTAAGAGAGCTTCCCGAAGATACGCGTCGAGCAATTGAGGCTGATATAGAAGTAGCGCTTAAAAATGGGCCAGCTTTAGCTATGGTAAATTCTGATAAAGGGATTACTAACTTGCATGTGCCAAGTGATGTTATTATTGATGCGTCAATGCCTGCAATGATACGCACATCGGGTCAAATGTGGAATGCAAATGGCGAGCAGCAAGATACAAAGGCGGTTATACCAGATAGTAGTTATGCTGGTATTTATACAGCTACTATTGATTTTTGTAAAAAACATGGCGCTTTTGACCCTACAACAATGGGTACAGTGCCTAATGTAGGTTTAATGGCGCAAAAGGCGGAAGAGTATGGCTCCCATGATAAAACATTTGAAATTTTGGCTAATGGTAAGGTTAATGTAGTAGATGCTGATGGTGCTGTTTTAATCTCACATGATGTTGAAACTGGAGATATTTGGCGAATGTGTCAAGTTAAGGATGCTCCTGTTCAAGATTGGGTTAAATTGGCGGTAACTAGAGCTAAAGCAACACAATGGCCAACAGTATTTTGGTTGGATAAAAATCGTGCACATGATGCCGAATTGATTAAAAAAGTAAATGCATATTTACCTAACCACGATACTACAGGTTTAGAAATTAAAATATTATCACCAATTGAGGCAACTACATACACTTTAGAGCGTGTAAAGGCTGGAAAAGATACAATATCAGTAACAGGTAATGTTTTAAGAGATTATTTAACTGATTTGTTTCCTATTTTAGAATTAGGGACAAGTGCTAAAATGTTATCAATAGTGCCATTAATGAACGGTGGTGGCTTATTTGAAACAGGAGCAGGTGGGTCTGCGCCAAAGCATGTTCAGCAATTTGTTAAAGAAAATCACTTGCGATGGGACTCTTTGGGTGAGTTTTTAGCATTGGCAGTATCTTTAGAGCATTTGGGAGATAAAAATAATAATAAGAAGGCTATTGTGCTTTCAGAAACGCTTGATGATGCCACTGAAAAACTATTAGCTAATAGAAAATCTCCTTCACGAAAAGTGATGGAATTAGATAATCGCGGGAGTCATTTTTATTTAGCATTATATTGGGCCGAAGGCTTATCTAAGCAAACTAAAGATGCTGATTTACAAGCTGAGTTCTCTGCAATTTATGAGCAATTAAAAGCGAATGAGCAAACTATTGTTGATGAGTTAAACCAAGTGCAAGGTAGTGCTGTTGAAATTAAAGGGTATTATGAGCCAAATGAAAAATTGGTTTTTGATGCAATGCGACCAAGTAGCACTTTTAATGCGATCATAGGGTAGTTAAAACATTTTAATTTTAAGTAAAAAAAAACGCCGTTTAGATATTGTTAAATATCTAAACGGCGTTTTTAATATAATAATAGATTTTTTACTCTTTATTAAACTTAAGCTGCGTCAATTTTACGTTAACATCAAAAATGTTAATTAGGTATAACCTATTAATTAAATCGGATATGTCAATTTTTTTATCAGTTAAAATTCTTCTAGCCTTTAGTGTTTTACCAATAAAATTGTCAATAGTATAATCAATGGTATTAGTTGTATTTTTAATTTTGATATAATCGCAAGCGGGCTTAATATATAGTACAATATCGGTTGTTATTTCAGTAAATTAAGTTTAGTTGCTCTGTATTTATAAAAAATATAAAGCAGCGGGTGAACTTATTTTTTTGCTTTTGTTGATTTAATAGCATGCGTTCTATTAGTAATATTTTGGCTTGTTATTAATGTCCAAACTTCATTGTTAGTTTTAAAGCTAAAAGTTACTGAAATAGCAAATAGGTAGAGTGATGTTTTTTTAAAAGATGTTGTTGTTTATAGACTAAACAAATTTTTTCAATAAAAGCTACTTTAAGGTAGCTGTGAACGGGTAATAAGGATAATACAACTAAAAATATGGGTTATAAATGTGCAAATTGATTACTTTTACGCGGTAATTTATATTGCATTATTTATGGGTTTAAAGCATAAAATTTTAATATTACTATTATCGATATTTTGTTTTGAGGGGTATACTCAAGTAAAATATACCCTTAGTGGTTTAGTAACTGATAGTAGTAGTAATGAAACATTAATTGGGGTAAATATTTTATTTCCTGAACTTAAAACAGGGACAACTACTAATGAATATGGTTTTTACTCAATTACATTGCCAAAAGGGACTTATAAAGTGGTAATAAGTTACTTGGGTTTTGATGTCAAGGAGGCTACTTTAAACCTTGATGGTGCATTAATCAAAAACTTTAGTCTTTCTGAAAATTTAGAACAACTAAATGAAGTTGTTATTACAGAAAATGTTGAAACGTTAAATTTGCAAAAACCTCAAATGAGTGTTAATGGCTTAACATCGGCAACAATAAAACAAATACCTGTGGTTTTGGGCGAAAGTGATGTTATTAAGTCAATTACATTATTGCCTGGTGTTACCAGTGCAGGCGAAGGTGCTTCGGGGTTTAATGTAAGAGGAGGTGCAGCCGATCAAAATTTAATTTTGCTTGATGAGGCAACACTTTATAGTTCGTCACATTTATTTGGTTTTTTTTCAATATTTAATCCTGATGCGATAAAAGATTTAAAGCTTTATAAAGGTGGTATCCCATCGCGCTATGGTGGTCGCGTATCCTCTGTTTTAGATATTTATCAAAAAGAAGGTAATAATAAAAATTTTGCTGCCAGCGGTGGTATTGGTGTTGTGTCGAGCCGACTATTACTAGAAGGGCCTTTGAAAAAAGAAAAAGGGTCTTTTTTGTTAGCTGGTCGTAGTTCGTATGCACATTTGTTTTTACCATTAATTGATGGTGATAATAATAACAACGCCTATTTTTATGATTTAAACACTAAATTGAGTTATCGTTTTAACGAAAATAATAGTATTTATTTATCAGGTTATTTTGGTCGTGATGTATTTTCAATTGATGAGAGTTTTGAAAATATTTATGGCAATTCGTTAGTTAATTTTCGATGGAATCATTTGTTTTCAAACAAATTGTTTTCTAATCTTTCGGTAAATTTTTCAGATTATTTTTACGGTTTAGAGTTAGATTTTATTGGTTTTAAATGGAATTCGGGCATTCAAAATTTTAATCTAAAATATGATTTTAAACATTATTTATCCGATAATTTTAAGCTTCAATATGGTGTAAATAGTATTTATCATAAATTTAATCCTGGAGAAATTAAACCATCAACAATTGAGTCGGGTATTAATAGGTTTAAGTTAACTAATAAATATGCTTTTGAAAACGCTTTATATATTGATGCCTCTCATAAATTATTTGAGAATCTAAATTTGTCTTATGGTTTGCGTTTTAGTTTATTTCATCGCTTAGGTCAGGATCAATTAAGTGTGTATGATAATGATCAAGCAGTTAATTATAATAGCGAGTTTAAAATTTATGAAGCTGCTGTGCCAATTGGTTTAGAAAATTTTGATAGAAGTGACGTTATCGCTTCGTTTTCAAACCTTGAACCGCGACTGGCCTTGGCATATCAATTAAATGCTAATACATCTGTAAAAGCTAGTTATAATAGGATTAGTCAATATTTACATTTGCTGTCAAATACCACGTCGCCAGCACCTTTAGATGTATGGACGCCAAGCGGTAAGTACGTAAAACCACAATTACTAGACCAGTTTGCAGTGGGGTATTTTAAAACCTTAAAAGATGATATCTACGCGTTAGAAGTGGAAAGTTTTTATAAAACAATACAAAATAGAATTGATTATATTGACGGTGCAAATTTAATTGCAAACAATGCCATTGAGCAGGTCATTTTAAACGGTGAAGCTCGTGCCTACGGATTAGAAATTTTATTGCGTAAAACTAAAGGTAAATTTAAAGGTTGGTTAGCTTATACATTGTCAAAATCTGAGCAACGCACACAAGGTCGCACACCAAATGAAATTGGTATTGCTGATGGTAATTGGTATAATACTCCATATGACAAAACACACGATATATCAGTTACAGCTAGTTATGAGCTTAATAAAAAGTGGACATTGAGTAGTAATTTTATATACCAAACAGGTCAGCCTGTAACTTATCCAACGGGTCAGTTTAGTTTTAACGGTTTATTAATACCAAATTTTGGAAATCGAAATGAAAATAGACTACCAGCTTACCACCGTTTAGATATTTCGGCAACGTATAAACCCAAACCTTATAGTGATAAGCAATTTAAAGGCGAGTGGGTATTTGGTATTTATAATATTTATAACCGTCGTAATACAGCTTCAATATCCTTTGGGCAAAATGATAATACAGGTGTAAATGAAGCAACGCGCTTATCAATTTTTGGTATTATACCTTCAATTTCTTATAATTTTAAATTTTAAATAATGAAACGTTTAATTGTATTAATTGCCGTTATATGTTGTTTTAGTTGCGAAGATGTTATAGAGGTAAGCTTGCCTAATGAGTCCCCTCGATTAGTGATTGAAGCATTTATTAATTGGTTTGAAAACTCCGATGGGGCATCACAGCAAATACAACTTTCGTTAACCGCACCATATTTTGATGAAAATATACCAGCAGCAACGGGAGCAAGAGTAGTTGTAACTGATGAATATCAAAATGTTTTTGATTTTGTTGAAGATGGTGAAACAGGAATTTATAAAACCTCAAGCTTTATACCTCAATTAAATGCACAATATAGCTTATCGGTGACTTATGAAGGGGAGGTGTATACAGCTACCGAAACATTAATGCCAACAGTGCCTTTTGATTTTGTTGAGCAAGATACGCGTTCAAGTTTTGGAGGTGAAGAAATAGAAGTGAAAGCATTTTTTACCGATCCTATTAATCAAAATGATTATTACTTTTTTGAAACTAAGGTTTCTACAGAATTGAACCCCATATTAGATGCTGCTGAAGATGAGTTTTTTGATGGTAATCAAGTTTTTGCTTTATATTCGGAAGAAGAATTAGCGCCAGGCGATCAAATTTCATTTGTAATACATGGTAGCTCAAAGCAGTTTTATGATTACATTTCATTGCTACTACAGCAATTAGATTCGGGCGGAGGGCCGTTTCAAACTCAGCCCGCAACCGTTCGAGGAAATTGTATTAATGAAACCAATCCAGATAATTTTCCGTTAGGCTATTTTAGATTATCTCAAGCTTTTGAAACCTCTTATATTGTACAATAATTTTTTATGAAGTTTATAAAAACCACCGAGCAAGACTCAAAGTATAACGATTTGGAAACTATGTCGCTTTCCAATTTGTTAGTAAATATAAATAAGGAAGATCAAACCGTTCCTTTGGCAGTTGAACGTGCTTTGCCACAGATTACAAAGTTAATTGAAAGGGTAGTGCAAAAACTTAAAAATGGTGGGCGATTATTTTATATGGGTGCAGGAACAAGTGGGCGATTAGGGATACTTGATGCGTCCGAATGTCCTCCAACATTTGGGGTGTCTCCAGATGTAGTTATTGGTATTATTGCAGGTGGTGACACAGCTATACGAAATGCAGTTGAGTTTGCCGAAGACTCTAAAAATCAAGGTTGGAAAGATTTGCAACAGTTTAAAGTGTCAGAAAAGGATTTTGTTGTTGGGATAGCAGCTTCAGGAACAACACCTTATGTGATTTCTGCCCTAGAGCAATGTAACTTAAATGCTATAGAAACTGGTTGTATTACCTGTAATCAAGATAGCCCGTTATCTGCTACAGCACAATTTCCTATTGAAGTGGTTGTTGGGCCTGAGTTTGTAACAGGTAGTTCTCGAATGAAAGCAGGTACAGCTCAAAAATTAGTGCTTAATATGATTACTACAGCAACTATGATTAGGTTAGGTAAAGTTAAGGGTAACAAAATGGTTGATATGCAATTAAGTAACGATAAGCTTGTGAGCAGAGGGGTGAAAATGATTGTGGAAGAACTTAATATTTCATCTGCAGACGCTTCAAAATTATTAGATAAATACAAAAGTGTAAGACAAGTTATTTTAAATTATAGTAATGAAAACTAAGCGAACCGATAAAATAAAATTAGCCGAAGGAGTAAAATTTTTAGGCTTAACAGTAGTATTTATGTTTGCGGGGCCAAGCTTAATATATGTGGCGTTTTCAAATCAAGAAAAAGTATTGTTTATACCTATTTTGATAGTAGCACTATTACTTTGTTTTGCTGCTGTTTTTTTTGGGATTAAAGGCTTAAAAACTATTGTGAGTAGTGTTTTTGATGGTTAAAGCATGTAAAATATGAAAGCTTATTTTTTACTTCAGTTTAAGTTGTTAAATCGGCAAATAGTTCATTTTGGCTTACCGCTTATAATAGCGTATACTATAGTGCCTTTATTATTTTATTTTGGATTTAATTATGTTTATGAAAGCTTAAAATATTCAGTTTTTGTTTTAGTAATTTTGGCAATTAGTTTAGTTTTTAAACTTAGTGAAGTTCAAAGAAATACGTTTTTAAAATCAATATATAGTTATAATACTTATGTTAAAATTCGCTTGATTGAAAACATTTTATCCAATTTGCTATTAAGTATAGGGTTAATTTATAAATATGAAATTTTAGCATGCGTATTGCTAAATGTTTTTAGCTGTAGTTTGGTGTTTGTTAAATTAAAAACAAAGTTTCAATTCGTTATCTCGACACCATTTTATAAGCATCCTTTTGAGTTTATTGTTGGTTTTCGAAATACGTTTTTTATGTACCCAATAGTTTATCTATTGGTGTATATATCTATTACAAGTGGTAATTTTAATATAGGATTGTTTGCGATTTTATTGATTTGTGTAATTTGCTGTTCATATTATTCTAAAGTAGAAAACAAATATATTGTTTGGAATTATAGTCAAACACCTTCACAGTTTTTAAAACATAAAATAAATATTGCTTTGTTGTTTTTTACACTATTATGTTTACCTATTATTATTTTTTTATCAATTTGGTTTTTTGTTAATTTTGATGTGTTATTGATTTTTATGTCAGCTTGTTGTTTTTTTCTTGCAGCAGTAGTTTTAGCAAAATATAGTTTATTTCCTAATGATTTTGGAATATCACAAGTTATATTGTTAACAATTAGTGTGGGTTTTCCTCCTTTTTTGATAATATTAATCCCTCATTTTTATTTAAAATCTGTTAAACAGTTAAAATCTATTTTAAATGATTGATATAAATAATGTTTCTAAATATTATGGAAAGCATCAGGTTCTTGATGCTATTAATCTTCGGTTTAAAAAGGGTAAAATTTATGGTGTTGTTGGTGAAAATGGTGTAGGTAAATCTACTTTATTTAAATGTATATCGGGCTTAGAAACTTACACTGGTGAAATTGTTTATGATAATGGGAGTTTAAAAGATAAAATTGGGCTTTTGTTAACAGAACCTTATTTTTTTAGTAAAATCACAGGTAAAGAATATATTAATTTACTTACTAAGGCTAGAGGTATAAATTATATAGATTGTAAAGTTCAAAATATATTTGATTTGCCTTTAAATGAGTATGCGTTTACGTATTCTACAGGAATGAAAAAAAAATTAGCGTTAACTGCTATTTTAGCTCAAAATAACGATGTTTTTATACTTGATGAACCATTTAATGGAGTAGATGTACAAAGTAATGTTCTAATTATTGAAATATTAAAACAGTTGCAATACGCAGGTAAAACTATTATAATTTCATCTCATATTATATCTACATTAACTCAAATGTGTAATACTATTTTTGTTATGGAATCAGATAAAACTATTCTCGAGATAGATAAATCTGATTTTGAACGTATTGAAAATGATATGAAAGCTAAGTTTATTAAATCAAAATTAGAACACTTTAAAGTATAATTATCATCTAATTTTTAACTGCTATTGGTGTTGTGGGATTGTAGCCAAAAGTTTCATCTTTAATTGTTACGCCCAAATTGGTTAAAATATAACTAATTGTAGCATAATGATGTATGGCATGAGTAGCCATTTGAGCTAATAATGCACTAACGGTATATTTAATTTCAACAGCTCCCAGTCCTAAATTATCAATGACAGTAATTGTATTAGATAAGTCAAATCCATCTAATTTTTTTATCTCATTTATAATTCTATTTACATTTGTAATAGCGTAATTACATTCGCTGCTTATGCGTTCATCTCTTTTTCGCACAGTTAAATCAACTTTATTTGTGCTAATACCGTTAATAGTGCAATCATAAAAATCTAAAATATGCCTTATGTGCGAACCAACGCATGAGTAATAAGGAGCAATACCTTTGTTAGCGAGTTGCTCATCGGTTAAATTATTTAATAATGTTTTAGATTTCTCTAAAGTGGCTACCGAAGCTTTTAAAATATCATTCATGCGGCTAAGATAATAGTTTTTATAAAAGTCGAATTTTATAAAAATCCTTACATCATGTATTAAATGCCTTAGTGATAATATTTAAATTGTAATTTAGTAAACTATAATTTAGTATTTAAAAATGAAAATATATACAAAAACAGGAGATAAAGGGACCACAGCATTGTTTGGAGGTACAATAGTGCCTAAGCATCATATTAGAATAGATAGTTATGGCACTGTGGATGAGTTAAACTCATATATGGGGTTAATTAGAGATTGTGAAATTGATGATGCTTATAAAGCTGTATTAATTAAAATACAAGATAAGTTGTTTACTATTGGCGCAATTTTAGCAACCGACCCTCAAAAAGCGCTGCTTAAAAATGGTAAAGCACGTTTAAATATTCCAAAAATTTCGTTGGATGATATAGCGTTTTTAGAAAACGAAATTGATGAAATGAATACGACTTTACCGCCTATGACAAATTTTGTGTTACCTGGCGGACATCAAACAGTGTCATTTTGTCACATTGCGAGGTGTGTGTGCCGACGTGCAGAGCGTTTGGCTACAGCATTAAATGATATAGAGCCTTTTCAGCCAGAAAGTTTAAGTTACTTAAATCGATTATCAGACTATCTTTTTGTGTTGGCACGAAAATTGACTAAAGATTTAAATGCAACTGAAGTAAAGTGGATTCCGAAGGCAAGTGTATAAATTATACAAGAGCTTAATAAGCTTTAATGTGTTGTTAATCAATGTTCTTTAAAATAATGATGAAATAATTATTTTTTTGTTTGCATATGTCATTTAAAAAATTATTTTTGCAAAAAATTAAAACAGATTAAAAATGTATTGGACATTAGAGTTAGCAAACTATTTAAGTGATGCACCTTGGCCTGCAACAAAAGATGAATTAATAGATTATTCTATTAGAACAGGAGCACCTTTGGAAGTTGTTGAAAATCTTCAATCTATTGAGGATGAGGGAGATTCGTACGATTCAATTCAGGAAATTTGGTCAGATTATCCGACTGATGAAGATTATCTTTGGAATGAAGATGAATACTAAAAATAGTGCATAAAAAAAATAATTAAAAAGTCTCGATATTCGAGGCTTTTTTTATACATCATTTTTTCGTTTAACCGTGTAACAAATTAGTATATTTGACATTCTAATAAATTAGTCAAAGTACAGTAAAAAATATATAAATGAGTATTTTAAATTCAGTATTAAAAGTTTTTGTAGGCGATAAGTCAAAGCAAGATGTTAAAGCTATTAAGCCAATTGTAGAGAAAATTAAAACCTTTGAAGGGGTTTTAGAGCAGTTAACTCATGATCAATTAAGAGCCAAAACCATTGAGTTTAAAGAAAAAATAGATAACGGACGAAAACAATTTGAAGATGAAATTGTTAAGCTTAAAGCGGAAGCTAACGCTATTGAAGATATTGATGAACGTGAAGAGGTTTATAAAAAAATTGATAGCTTAAAAGATGACTCTTATAAAGCTTCTGAGGCAGTTTTAAATGAGATACTTCCCGAGGCATTTGCAGTGGTCAAAGAAACAGCAAAACGATTTGTAAAAAATCAAACAATTACTGTTACAGCAAGTAGTTTTGATCGTGAAATTTCGGGCGTAAAATCTTATGTGACATTGCAAGATGATAAAGCAACGTGGCAAAACTCATGGGATGCTGCCGGTAAGCCTGTAACTTGGGATATGGTGCATTATGATGTACAGCTTATTGGGGGTATAGCTATGCATCAAGGAAAAATTGCCGAAATGCATACAGGTGAAGGAAAAACACTAGTTGCTACACTGCCAGTGTATTTAAATGCTTTGGCTGGTAGAGGTGTGCATTTGGTAACAGTAAATGATTATTTAGCAAAACGTGATAGTGCTTGGATGGCACCAATATTTGAATTTCACGGTTTAAGCGTTGATTGTATAGATTATTATCAACCAAACTCTGAGGCACGACGCAAAGCCTACAATGCTGATATTACTTATGGTACAAATAACGAATTTGGATTTGATTACTTGCGTGATAATATGTCACACTCTCCCGAAGATTTAGTACAAAGGCCTCACCATTATGCTATTGTTGATGAAGTTGACTCGGTGTTAATTGATGATGCACGTACACCTCTTATTATTTCGGGACCAATTCCTGAAGGTGATCGACATGAGTTTAATGAATTAAAACCAAAGGTAAATGACATCGTTAGCGTACAGCAAAAATACTTAACAACAGTATTTGCCGAAGCTAAAAAGTTAATAGCAAGCGGTGATACTAAAGAAGGTGCAATTAAATTACTTCGTGTATATAGAGGGATGCCAAAAAACAAGGCGTTGATAAAATTTTTGAGTGAAGAGGGTGTAAAGCAATTGCTTCAAAAAACAGAAAATTTTTACATGCAAGATAATAATAGAGAAATGCATCAAATTGATGCTGAACTTTATTATGTAATTGATGAAAAAAATAATCAGATTGAATTGTCTGATAAAGGTATTGATTATCTTTCTGGAGTAGATAATCCCGACTTTTTTGTAATGCCAGAAATAGGTGTAGAAATCGCAAAAATTGAGGAACAAGGTTTAGACGCCGAGAAAGAAGCAGAGCTTAAAGAAGTTTTGTTTAGAGATTTTGGTGTGAAATCTGAACGAATTCATACCCTTAATCAGTTATTAAAAGCATATACTTTATTCGAAAAAGATAACCAATATGTGGTTATGGATAATAAAGTAATGATTGTTGATGAGCAAACAGGTCGTATTATGGACGGCCGTCGATATAGCGATGGCTTACATCAAGCAATCGAGGCTAAAGAAAATGTGAAAATTGAAGCGGCTACGCAAACATTTGCAACGGTAACACTTCAAAATTACTTTAGAATGTATCGTAAATTATCAGGTATGACCGGTACAGCTGTAACTGAAGCAGGAGAATTTTTGGAAATTTATAAACTAGATGTAGTTGAAATTCCTACTAATAGGCCAATAGCAAGAGATGATCGCGAAGATTTAGTTTACAAAACTAAGCGCGAAAAATACAATGCTGTTGTAGATGAAGTGACCGAGTTGTCAAGATCAGGAAGACCAGTGTTAATTGGTACAACATCAGTAGATATATCAGAATTGCTAGGTAAAATTTTAGCACAACGTAAAGTACCTCATAATGTACTTAATGCAAAACTGCATAAAAAAGAAGCCGATATTGTTGCAGAAGCTGGTAAGCCAGGACAAGTTACAATAGCAACTAATATGGCTGGTCGTGGTACAGATATTAAATTATCTGAAGAAGTTAAAGCTGCGGGTGGTTTAGCTATAATTGGTACTGAGCGACATGACTCTCGTCGTGTTGATAGACAGTTACGTGGTCGTGCAGGACGTCAAGGTGATCCAGGTAGTTCACAGTTTTATGTGTCTTTAGAGGATAATTTGATGCGTTTATTTGGCTCTGAGCGTATTGCTAAAATGATGGACAGAATGGGCTTAAAAGAAGGAGAAGTGATACAACATGGTATGATTTCAAAATCTATTGAGCGCGCTCAGAAAAAAGTAGAGGAAAACAACTTTGGAGTACGTAAACGCCTTTTAGAGTATGACGATGTGATGAATGCACAACGGGAAGTGGTTTATAAACGTAGGCATAATGCATTGTTTGGAGATAGACTTAGAGTGGATTTGGCTAATATGATTTATGATACCTCAGAAGATATTGCGCAATCCAATAAAAATGCAACAGACTTTAAAAATTTTGAATTTGAGTTAATTCGTTGTTTTTCAATGAGTTCGCCAGTAACACAGGCACAGTTTGAAAAATTAAGTGTTCTAGAAATTACAAACCAAGTTTACAAGCATGCTTTTGAGCATTATAGAGAAAAAATGATTAGAAATGCTGACCTTGCATTTCCTGTTATTAAAAATGTGTTTGAAACGCAACGTCAAAAATTTAAACGCATCGTTGTACCGTTTACTGATGGTGTTAAAACATTACAAGTTGTTACCGATCTTGAAAAAGCTTATGAAACTAATGGTAAGCAGTTAATAACTGATTTTGAAAAAAACATTTCATTAGCAATAATCGACGACTCTTGGAAAACGCATTTGCGTAAAATGGATGAGTTAAAGCAATCGGTGCAATTGGCTGTTCATGAACAAAAAGATCCTTTATTAATTTATAAGTTTGAATCGTTTGAGCTGTTTAAACAAATGATTGATCAGGTAAATAAAGATGTTATTTCCTTTTTGTTTAAAGGCGAACTTCCGCAAGAAACTACCGAAACCATAAAGGAAGCTAGAGCTAGACGTAGTGAAAAAACGCAAACTTCAAAAGAAGAAATTCCTAATATGGATGAGCGTTCGGCACAAAGTAGAGCAGCAGGTCAAAACACGCAACAACAGCAAGTTGTAGAAACCATTGTAAGAGAGCGCCCAAAAATTGGAAGAAATGATAGAGTAACTATAAAAAGTGTGGTAAACGGCGAAAGCAAAACTTTAAAATATAAACAAGCAGAGCTATTAATTGCAAAAGGCGATTGGGTTTTAATTGAATAATTAGTAAGGTAAAAGCAATAAATAAATGAAGGCGTACTATATCGATTTTTTTATAAAACTAGCAATAAATCTTGTAGCATTAATTATAGTTGCACGCTATTTATATTTTAAGTTTGAAAAAAAGAGAGATTACCTGTTTACTTATATTAATATTAATTTGATTGTTTTTTTATTATGTTTTTTACTTAAAAACATACAATTGCAACTTGGTTTTGCTTTAGGTTTATTTGCTATATTTGGAGTTGTTAGGTATAGAACGTATTCAATCTCTATTAAAGAGATGACCTATTTGTTTGTTGTAATTGGGTTAGCTGTGATTAATGCTTTAGCTAGTATTGACAATTACCCCATAATAATTATATCTAATTTATTAGTGATTAGTGTAGTGTTTTTGGTTGAAAAAAGTTTTAATGAAGCTACACTATTATCTTTAAAAATTAGTTATACCATTAATGAAACTGTATCACTAAATGATACTAAAGTAATTAAGGAATTGTTAGAAAAAAAATTAGGATTAACTATAAAATCAATGACAATTAAAAGTATCAATTTTGATACAAGATTGGCCGAAATAAATATACTTTATATATGATAAGGAGATTAGTATTTATATTCATATTTATATTTAGCGGTTCAAGCTTGGTATCTCAATCTTACTTGAATAAATTGTCAACTCCTGCCGAGTTTAATAAACTAAAAGGCGAACCTTTAACAAACAAATACGGTATTGTAGAAGCTGTAAAAGTAGTATATGATTTAAAAACAAAAAAAATATATTATATCAATAATAGAAGGTATAAATTGCACTATACGTTTTGCTCAGAAGTGCTAAACTCGCCTTATGATGTTGTTCCTTTTAATACTTATAATTATAGCGCATCGCACCCAAATAAGCGCTATTTATTGGGTAATGTAAATTATTATCCTTCAGATAGATTGTATTCACTAGAAATTTCACCAATCGATAAGATGAAACTTGGTGAAATACAAATTTTATTTGATGCAGTTAAAGCTTCGTCATACTTTAAAAAGTATAAGCTATTTTTAAATACAGTTAGACTTCAAAAATTAAAACGCATAACTAATTTACCTGTTGTTACACCACTAGAAGTTTATGGTAATCAAACATATCAAGCAATAAGTAAACAAACGGGCTATGGTGTGCTTAGGTTTGTTGATGCCGATAAAATAGAGAAGTTGAACATTTCTAAAAAAGATATTTTAGTTATTGATAAGCCCATTTTGGATTTACCTATGGTGGCTGGTTTAATAACAAATAATTTACAAACGCCTTTAAGTCATATTTCTATTTTAGGAAAAAACAGAAAAATACCAATAGCGGCATATACCAAAATTTACAAATTAGGTTTTTTAAAAAAACTACAAAATAAGTTAGTTAGTTTTGAAGTTAAGTCCGATACTTTTATAGTTAAAGAAATACCAATAAAAGCATATTTTGCTAAAACGAGGCAGAAAAAAAAGCCAATGTTTAGCCTAAAAAAAAACACAGATGTAAAAACATTATTGGATGTAAAAAACATAAGTGCAAAATCAATTGCAGTTGTAGGTGGGAAAGCTGCTAATTTTGGTGAGCTATATAAACTTTCTAAGCGTTTTGATTTTAAAGTGCCTGAAGGCGCTTTTGCAATACCATTTTATTTTTATGAGCAGCATATTAAATCCTCTAATGCAGCCGATTTAATCATGAGTGTTATTTACGATTGTCAAAAAAACTCAGACCTAAAAAATTTACCACAGCGCCTTAAAGCAATACGTGATGCCATAAATAAAGCACCATTGAATAAAAATTTACTCAGTGATATTGAAAATAAAATAAAACAAAGTGGCTATAAACGTATGCGCTTTAGATCATCAACAAATGCTGAAGATATTGTAGGTTTTTCTGGTGCTGGTCTATATTCTTCAAAAACAGGAATATTGGGCGATACTACTAAAACTATTGAAAGGGCTGTTAAAAAGGTATGGGCTAGTTTATGGAAAGAAAAAGCGTTTTTAGAGCGAAATTATTTTAATATTTATCAATATGATGTTGCAATGGGAATATTGGTTCATCGCTCTTTTCCTAATGAAAAAGCTAATGGTGTAGCAATAACAAAAAATTTATATCGAGAGTCTTATTTTGGTAATACTATAAATGTGCAATTAGGCGAGGTTAGTGTGGTTAAGCCTAAACCGGGTGTAACCTGTGATCAAGTTATTTGTTACGCAGGATCGGATATTAAAGTGTATGAAGACGTTACCGAAATCGTATCTGTCTCAAATATAAATAATGGAAAACTTGTTCTTACTGATGCACAAATTGTACATTTATCAAAGCAACTTCAGCATGTAAAAACACATTTTTACAACAAAATATATAAAAAGAAAAAATCCTTTTTAGATTTTGCACTTGATATAGAATTTAAAATTGATGGGCCTGCAAACAGCTTATACTTTAAGCAAGCTAGGTATTTTAATGATTAATTGTAATTGTATAGCACTAGATTGAAAAATAAAATATAAACCTATCTAGTTGTAATGATATTTAACGACTTGCAAGTCGTGAGGTAATATTTTTTTGGTTGATTTTAATTATTTTTGAGTTTAAGTACTCAACTTCTTTAATAGTGTTATTTGTCCAAAACAACCATTTTCCTACCTTAATACCATTTTTATAATTACCAACGGCTAACTTTTTTCCATTTGTGTTGTAAGATACCCACTGACCTTCTAATTTACCATCAGTATTAAAGCTCCCTTTTTGGCTTATATTACCGTTGTCATGGTAATAAGTAACACTAATAAATTTTTCTTGATGTTCTGTTTTAACTTTTGGTTTAAGGGTGTTTGTAATTTGCGCGTTTATTGATGAGCAACATATGAAAGCTAATAGTATAAGGTTAAGTTTTTTCATAATTTATGATTTAGTTTAAAAAATCGATTTAGCTAAATTAGCACAAAATTTACTTTAAAACAACAATTAATTAACATTAAATTTACATTAGCACGATATTTAACTGATAGCAAAGTAGTTGATATTTGTAGTATTATGCTAATGCTTATGTAGGCATTATGTTTTTTCTATTAAAAAATATTGCTATACATAATATTAAGTTAACATTACATAGCAATTAAAATATGAAATTTGTTTTTTTAATTAATTTTCATGGAAAGTTTATATCTATTAATGATTAGTGCTCTTGCGCTATTAGCAATAGCTGATTTAATAATTGGTGTTAGTAACGATGCTGTTAACTTTTTGAACTCAGCACTAGGTTCAAAAGCAGTTTCGTTTAAAACAATAATGATTGTGGCGAGTATTGGGGTAACCGTTGGCGCTGTGTTTTCGAGTGGTTTGATGGAGGTTGCTCGTAAGGGTATTTTTAACCCTGATTTGTTTGTGTTTAGTGAAATTATGATTGTTTTTATGGCAGTTATGATTACAGATATTTTGCTTTTAGATTTTTTTAATACT
>CALDUQ010000086.1 GCA_937924845.1 uncultured Flavobacteriaceae bacterium | reverse complement strand
AGCGAAACTTATAAAATAGCATTTTTTAAACTATGGAACTCTTTGTAAAACTTATCTATTGAATTTTTAAAATTAAATCAATTATTCTACTTGAGTACCCTGTTTCGTTATCATACCAACCAATAATTTTAACCATATTACCAATTACTGAGGTCATTTGCGAATCAAAAATGCATGAGTGTGTGTTGCCAATAATATCAATAGATACAATTGGATCTTCGGTATACTCTAAAACACCTTTGTATTGTTTTGCTGAAGCTTGTTTAAAAGCTAAATTTATATCGTTAACAGTAACAGTTTTATTAACATTAAATGTTATATCGGTTAATGAACCATTAGCAACAGGTACACGTATACCGCAGCCCCCAATAACATTATTAAGTGTTGGGAAAATTTTAGTTAAGGCTTTTGCAGCACCAGTGGTTGTAGGTATGATTGATTGACCAGCTGCTCTAGCACGACGTAAGTCGCGATGCGGTTGATCATGTAAACTTTGGTCGGTAGTGTATGAGTGTACCGTGGTAATATAAGCTTGCTTAATTCCACAAAGTTTATTAATAATATCCATCATTGGGGCGGCGTTATTTGTTGTGCATGAAGCGTTAGAAATGATAAGTTCGTCACCGTTTAATAGCGATTCATTAACACCAAGTACTACCGTTTTGATAGTGTCGTCGGTAGGTGGTACTGATAAAATTACCTTTTTTGCACCGTTTTTTATATGATGTTTTAAAAGAGTGGCGGTTTTAAACTTTCCTGTTGCCTCAATAACGATATCAACCTGATAAGGTGTCCAGTTTACAGTTTTAATATCAGGTGTACTAGTTAATGGGATTTCATGGTTATCAACAATAATATGATTTTTATTATTACTAATTTTTGCCGAAAACACACCATGAATACTATCGTATTTAAGTAAATGACTTAAGGTTTTTGCATCAGATAAATCATTAATTGCAACTACCGTTATTTGCGGATGATTATGTAATAACCTAAATAACCGTCGGCCAATACGACCAAATCCATTAATTGCTATAGTAATCATAACGTTTTAGTTAATGTGTTTTTGTGCCTTATAGGATGATCTTACCAAGGCACTACTTTCTACATGTCTAAATCCTAAATCTAAACCAATACTTTTATACTCGGCAAATTGATCGGGAGTAATAAACTGTTTTACTGGTAAATGTTTTTTGCTAGGTTGCAAATATTGACCAATTGTAACAACATCTACTTGCGCCTCTTTTAAATCGTGTAGTGTTTCAATCACTTCTTCACGTGTTTCGCCTAGGCCAAGCATAATTCCTGTTTTTGTACGTCGTTGTCCTTGTGTTTTTAGGTAATTTAGTACTTCAAGACTTCTGTCGTATTTAGCTTGTATACGCACCTCTCTGGTTAACCTTCGTACGGTTTCCATGTTATGCGAAACCACTTCTGGCGCCACATCAATGATACGGTCTATATGTTTTTCTATGCCTTGAAAATCAGGAATTAAAGTTTCGAGAGTAGTAGTAGGATTCATACGTCTTACTGCTTTAACGGTTTCTGCCCACATAATACTGCCCATATCTTTTAAATCATCACGGTCAACACTAGTAAGTACAGCGTGTTTTATTTTCATGATTTTTATAGAACGTGCTACTTTTTCGGGTTCATCCCAATCAACTGTTTCTGGGCGGCCAGTTTTTACACCGCAAAAACCGCAAGATCTCGTACAAATATTGCCTAATATCATAAATGTAGCTGTGCCTTCTCCCCAGCATTCTCCCATATTTGGGCAACTTCCGGAGGCACAAATTGTATTTAGGTTGTATTTGTCAACTAAACCTCTTAACTCGGTATATTTTTTTCCTGTAGGTAATTTAACACGAAGCCATTTGGGCTTGGGTTGTCTTTCTATAGGCGCGCTTTTAACAGAATCAGTATTCATTATGCTTAAAAATTATGAGTAACAAAGATACGAAGTATTACTTTAAATGATGCTTAAATACCATGCACTAAATCCTATTAAAAATAAAATTCCTAATCCGCTTAAAATGTGTAATCCAAGTTTAGGTTGCGCCTGTTTTGGTGTGTGTTTACTGCAAATTAACCAATAATTGATAATGGCGAAAAATGGGGCGGTTATAAAGGATAATACAGTAGCGATTTTAATTAATGTGCCCATTTCGGATAAAAAAACAAAAAAGATGCTAATTGTACCAATTGTTAAAATTAACACCCAACTCATAAACCCGTTTTTTAATGTCTTATTAAATAATAATTGTGTTGTACGGTGCATGGCTCTAGGTGAGGCGTCTAGTGTGGTAAGTGTGGTGCTAAACATAGTGGTTAACGCAGTAATGCCAATGCAAATTTTTGACCAATTGCCAAGGCTATTACTATACATATCAATTAATTGATTTGCAAAAACACCTGCCTTTGTGCTAAATGTAGTGCTTGTGTTATGCATAACTAATGTGCCTAAAAGGACAAAGCAAATTCCTAAAACTGTTGTGCCAATGTAACCAATATTAAAATCAAAAAGGGCTGTTTTTATTTGATGGTGTGCTGGGCTATTTTTTAGTTTTTCAACGGTCCATAAGGACTGAAATACCGAGATATCTAACGGTGCTGGCATCCAACCCATAAAGGCTACTAAAAAAGTAATTTTGGTAATGCCTTTTGGGACAACTTGGGTAAAGGAAATTGGATTATTGTTTTTAAATAAAGCAATTATAACAGCTGTAATAGTGCTTATGGTTAGCGTTATAATAATAATTTTTATAATACGGTCTAAAGCCGAATATTTGCCAATTGCAATTAAAGTTATACAAATGCATAAAATTATAATTGACCAAATTTCGATACTTAAATTAATACCAAATAAAGACTTGGCAAGCCCTGCGGTAACTATGGTTACTGCAGTTTGTATGGTAAACATGGTGGCAAGTGTTATAATAGCGTAACCCCATAAAATGCCTTTGCCTAGTTTTTTGTAACCGTCTAATAAGCTTTCGCCTGTTGCCGAGGCATATCTGGTGGCGAATTGAAAAAACGGATATTTACAAATATTAACAAGAAGCAGCGCCCATAATAAACCAAGCCCAAAATCGGCTCCGGCTCTAGTTGATTGTACAAGGTGTGATACTCCTATAGCAGCACCGGCAAATAATAGTCCGGGGCCTAATTTTTTTAAACTAAAATTCAATTTTTATTTGTATTATGTTTCTTGTATAATATTGGCTAATAGTTTTTTTGCTCGTAGTAATTTAACCTTAATATTACTCATAGGTTCATTAAGTTCGTTAGCAATTTCAATATAGCTTAATTCTCTAAAATAACGCAGGTTGATAACCTCTTGATAGTGTGGTTTTAGTTTTTTTATGTCACAAAGCAATTTTGCTAAATTTTGTTCGGTAATTAATTTGTCTTCAGGAGAAGGCGATTCATCGGCAAGGTTGTTTATTTGATAATTGGCATGTTCACTTCGGTCATTTTTAATACTTGTTTTTTTCTTCCGAAGGAAATCAAAATGCAAATTTTTAGAAATTGTAATGAGCCATGTTTTAAACACATAGGAGTCATTATAGCTGTTAATTTTATCAAAGGCTTTAGAAAAAGTTTGAATGCAAATATCTTCGGCGTCATTTTCATTTTCGGTACGTTTTAAAATGAAAGCATAGACGTCATTCCAGTAATACTCTAATAAAAAATTAAAGGCTACTTGGTTATTGCTTTTTGCTTGTAGTATAGCGTCTTTAATTTTCAATAGCGTGGTTTAGATAGGTAACTAGAGGTAAATAATATAAATTGTGATAGTACTAAAATAGGCTCTAAAATTGGCAATAAAAAGAGTGTTTCGGAGTGTTTTATTTTTTTTGCTGAAAAGCCTAAAATAAAATATTGCGTTATAAATTTGGCGCCAATTATAATTAAAACACTATCTGTTTCAAAATTATTAAGTAATAAAATAGGAGTTAGTGTGTAAAATAAAAGTTGGGTAAGATAAAATACGAATAAAAGTAATTTGTGTAAAAATTTATAACTTTTAAGCGTTTGATAGCGTCGTCTTTTGTTTGACCACCAATATTTTAAGTTGCTGTTTAGTTTTTTTTGCGTAAAGCTACTTTGGTTAAAACAAATAGTGGTGTTTTTTGAGTTGGCAACTTCGTTTACAAATAAATCATCTTCACCAAGTCTGTTTTCCATATGGTTAACAAAGCCATTGTTGTCAAAAAATGTAGTTTTGGTATAAGCTAGGTTTTCTCCAATACCTTTATATGGTAAGCCAATTTTTGCTAATGAAAAATATTGTGTTGCGGTTATTAAAGTTTCAAAGCGTATTAATTTATTTATAAAATTAGCTTTGCTTTTATAATAGCTATGTCCTAGTATAATTGTTTTTTTATCATTAAAATATGACGACATATCGCTAATCCAGTTGTTGTTATCGGGGATACAATTTACTTGTGTGAATAGCAATTGATTATGAGTTGCTGCTTTAATACCTAGGGTTAACGCGTATTTTTTACTGCCCCAAAAGGCTTCATTGTTTTTGACGTTAACAGCTTTAATGTTTGTGTGTTTTTTTTTGAGTTGTTCAATGGCATCAACGGTATGATCTGTAGATGAATTGTTAATAATAACAATTTCAAAATTGGGGTGATTTTGACTGGTAATGGCTGTAACAAAGTTGTTTAATAATTCAGCTTGGTTTTTAGTACACACAATTATCGAAACACCCTCGGTGTTTGAAGCCTGTTTTTTAATTTTAGCAAATGCAAACTGCGAGTAAACAACTATATAGTAGATAAGTTGTAAGGCTGTAGCGCTTATAAGCAGAAAAAAAATAATTTGTAAAACCGACATTTGTTTTTAGGTGTGTTGAATGTCGTTACAATTATCAAATTGATCGGGTGATTTTCCGCAAAGTCCGCAAGCCTCACCTTCTTTATTTAACATTGGGTTTTGGCTAGCACAAGTACCAGCAAATTTACCATCTTTTTTTGCCCATATTTTTATGGCTATTCCGGCAACGGCAATAGCTAGTAGTAGTAATGTTATTAATAAAAGTTTCATTAGGTATAGTATTTAAGCAAAGATAAATATTTTAATTTAAATTATTTTTTTTGCTGTCAATTAATGAATTCAATATTAATACATAATTAAAGCTAATTGCACGTTAATATAGAACCGAATTTTAATTCAAGTTTAGTTTTAGTATAACATTTAAATAGAACTTTTTATTGTTTGGTTTTTTAAATTCATAAGTTTTATTTTGCTCACTAGGTTTTTAACGTGAATTAAATGATGGTAGCAGCGCAATTATTTACATAACGCATAATTTAAAGTATCTTAGCGGCATTATATTTAAGTAGTAATTATGAAAGTTAATAAAGCGATAGATTATATTAAAAGTGTTTTAGAAAATATGCCACCCGATTGGTTAAATTTAACCACACATCGTTTGGATATTTATGACGAGAAATTAGCTAAAACTCAGTTTTTAGAACATTTTGAGGTATTGTTTAACGAAAATAAAGCAAGTGCATCTGTATTTAATAACCTACCTACTGCTTATGATTATATAAGGTTAGGACACCCATTATCATGCGTGTTAGAATGGGTAATGGGGCATTTGTATGGGTTGACGTCTAAAAATGTAATCAGTTTTTCGTCAAATACGATGCCAATTTTAGCTGTTTTAAGAGAAAATTTATTATTAAATAGGCATACAAAATTATACTATTCGCAAACGTTACCGGTACCTTTTGATATAGAAAAGTTAAGAGCAGTGTATGGTTATAAATTTGATGTTGAAAAAATTGAAGATAGTTCGCTAATTACAAAAAGTGATGCTACACAAATATATATATCCAACAAAGCAAATTTTTCTGTCACAAGTATTAATGAAAATATAGATTTTTGTGTAGATATTTATAATGATTTAGGAAGTGTTTTGTTAGTGAATGGTAAGGATAATGAGCCTTACATTTCAAAAATTCAGCATGTTAGAAGAAGAGAAACCATAGCAATGACGCCCTATAATTGCCATGTTTTGTTAAATTTACTTACAGGTGCTGAAGCTATTAAAAGCATGACTTTTGATATTGAGAGCGATAAAAAAAAGGTGCAAAAAACTATTAAAACTATTACTAAAGCTAAAACAAAAGCACTAGTAGGTTCTAGCGGGTTGTCGATGCAATACGCTATTATGATGGGCGCAATTAATGAGGCGCAACATGATCATGAAGGCAAGGCAATTAAATTTGTAGTACCCCCAAATTGTTATGGAGGCACAAATGATCAAGCCAGGCGTATAGCTGCTTGTATGAAAAATGTAACTGTTGTAGATTTACCTGTTGATGGTGACAATGATATGGTAAAAAGTGTTGATATTGTTTTAGATCAAATAGCTAAAGAGGATGCTGTAGCTTATATAATTGCCGAAATTCCAACAAATCCAAGAGTAGAGGTGCCAAACCTTGTAGAATTAGAAGAGGTGTTAAGTAAAAATCGTTATACTTTAACGGGAAAAACAGCAACACAACCTGTGTTTATATTAGATCAAACGTTTTGTCCTAATGTTGATTTTTTAAGTGATGAGGCCGTGCTTTCATCTGTAAAAACTATTGCATATGTTAGTGGGTCTAAATTTCCAAGCGGCGGAAAATGTACTGCTGGTTATTGTGTCGGAAACAAAAAAGCAAACACTTTGATTGCTATGATTGACCAGCACTTAACTATTTGTAATAATGAAGCTAACCACTTGCAGTTTGAAATTTTAGCAAAACAATTGCCATCAATGAAGCAAAGAATTTTGGAAGCTTATAAAAATACTCGTGATTTTGTGAATTTTATTGAAGAGGTTTTACCTGATGCAAAGCTGAATTTTGTGTCAGAAACTTTGGCAGAACAAGGGTTTACACCATCGGTGTTTTCTTTAGACTTGCCAACAAAAGGCAATACCAAGCAAGAAAGGGAGGTTTTTAAAAGGCAATTAAACCAAAAGTTAATTGATTTAATGATTACTAAAATTCCCGACGAAAGCAAGTATTGTGTAAGTTATGGACAATTAAGTGGTTGTTATTGGACGATTCCAGCAACCTCTACACAAGGTACAACAAAAGAAACAGATAAAGATTATATTGCACGTGTTTCACTTTCGCCAAACATGAATATTAAATTACATAAGCATGTGTTTTTAGAGTTTGTTAATAGCTTGTAAAATTGTTTGCTAGATTGAATTTAAGTTAGGCTTTGGTGAAAAAAAGAAAAAAAATAGTTGTAGGCGGATTAGTGGTATTACTAATAGGGTATTTGATACCACAAAATTTAGAAATGCCAGTTAAAGGTGCCACAGCATCAGATTATAATGCCAAATCATTTTGGTTTTTCCCTTGGGGAAAATCGGTTACGCATAAAGGGGTTGATGTTTTTGCTAAAAAAGGTACTGAAATTAATTCGGCAACATCTGGTATTGTTTTGTATTCAGGAGAAATTAATATTGGAGGTAAATTTGTTGTAATTCTTGGTCCAAAATGGCGAATCCATTATTATGCACATTTAAATGAATTGAAAACAACCTCATTATCTTTTGTGGGCAAAAAAACTACAATTGGAACCGTTGGAACAAGTGGAAATGCAGCAGGAAAACCACCACATTTGCACTATTCTATTTTAACAATTATTCCTTATGTATGGCAAATTGATTTTGATAAACAAGGTTGGAAAAAAATGTTTTATTTAAACCCAATTACATACTTGAATAAGTAATAAATTAAAGTTAATTTATATGTTATTTGGTTTATAAAATATTAACTTCGGTTTCTAAATTAATACTAAATATTTGTTTGGCAGCTTGTTGTATTAATTTTGATAATTCAAAAATATCTTCTCCTTTTGCATCACCATAATTAACTAAAACTAAAGCTTGTTTGTGGTGCACTCCGTAATTTCCTAATCGTTTGCCTTTAAAGCCTAAATGCTCAATAAGCCAACCTGCAGGAACTTTAACATTGTTGTCATCAATACTATAACATGGCAAGTCAGGAAAATTAACTTTTAATTGTTCAAAATGTGATTTTGAAATTACTGGATTTTTAAAAAAACTACCACTATTACCAATTTTGGAAGGGTCTGGTAATTTAGAAGACCGTATTGCAATTACAGCTTTTGAAACGTCGTGAATTGTTGGGTTTTTAATACCATTAAAATCTAATTCGGATTGAATAGCACCATAATTAGTTTTTAATTGATGATTTTGTTTTGTTAGCTTAAAGCGAACTTCTGTGATAATAAATTTCCCTTTTAACTTTTGTTTAAAAATAGAATCTCTATAGCCAAAATTGCAATCTGCTTTGCTAAATTCTTTTAGTTCTAAGGTTTCAATATTTAGCGCTTTGCAGGATACAAAAATATCTTTAAGCTCAACACCGTAGGCACCTATGTTTTGAATAGGAGAGGTGCCTACATTGCCTGGTATGAGTGATAGGTTTTCTAAGCCACCTAAGTTATGTTTGAGTGACCATAAAACAAAGTTGTGCCATTTTTCGCCAGCAGCAACATCAATTTCAATATCTGTTTTGGTTTCGGCACAAGTCGTAATTCCTTTTAAATTTAAGTGTATAACCAGTGCATCAACATTTTTGGTGAGTAGTATATTACTGCCACCACCTAAAAATAGATAATTTGAGAAGTCATTATTGCTTAAAACAGTTTTTAATTGCGCAACGCTGTTAACAGATACAAAGTGCTTTGCGTTAACATCTAGCCCAAAAGTATTATAAGGTTTTAATGATATGTTGTTTAAAATTTTAACCATTATACTGCGTCAAGGCTTCTTTTAAAATTTTAGCACATCGTTTTAAATCATCGTTGTTTAATACGTAAGCTATTCTTACTTGGTTTAAGCCTAGGCCTTTGGTTGAGTAAAATCCAGCTGCAGGTGCAACCATTATGGTTTCGTTGTTATAGTTAAAATCTTCAAGTAGCCATTGTGCAAATTTATCGGCGTTAGCAACAGGAAGCTCGGCAATACAATAAAAAGCACCTTTAGGTTTAGCTACTTTTACACCTTCAATTTTTTGTAGCTCGGTAATTAAAGTATTTCGCCTTGATACATACTCTTCAATAACATCGTCAAAATAACTTTGTGGTGTATCTAAAGCGGCTTCACTTGCAATTTGGGCGTAAGTAGGCGGTGATAATCGTGCCTGAGCAAATTTCATAGCGGTGTCAATAATGGTTTTGTTTTTAGAGACAAGACATCCAATGCGTGCGCCACACATACTGTATCGTTTCGAAACAGAATCTATTACAATAGTATTTTGGTCAATGTTATTTTCTTGAAGTATTGAGTAATGCTCGGTACCGTCATACGCAAACTCGCGGTAAACTTCATCAGCTATTAAAAATAAATCATGTTTTTTTACAATTTGGGCAAGTTTTTTAATTTCTTCTTTACTGTAAAGATAGCCTGTTGGGTTTCCAGGATTACAAATTAAAATAGCTTTTGTTTTTGGCGTGATTAATTTTTCAAATTCTTCGATTGGAGGTAATGAAAAATTATCTTCTATTTTTGAAATTACGGGTACTATATTTATTCCGGAGGCAGTAGAAAAACCATTGTAATTGGCATAAAATGGCTCGGGGATGATAACTTCATCATCGGCATCCATAATGGTTCCGAAGGCAAACATTAAAGCTTCGCTGCCACCAGTGGTTACAATTATGTCGTTTGCTTTTACGTGAATATCGTTTTTAGCATAATAGTTTGCGATTTTTTCTCTATAAACGTCAGAACCTTCCGAACGGCTATAGGCAACAATTTCGAGGGTGTTGTTTTTTATAGCGTCTAAGGCTACTTTTGGAGTTTTAATATCTGGTTGACCAATATTTAGGTGGTATACTTTTGTTCCTCTTTTTTTTGCGCCTTCGGCAAAAGGAACCAATTTTCGTATCGGCGACTGTGGCATGGCGATGCCCTTGTTTGATATTTTTGGCATTTGTTAAGCTGTTTAAAGTTCACAAAGTTGCAAAAAAAATAGTTATAATTTTCATTCAATATTAAAATATAGGGTATAATTTAGTATTTTGTGAGTTAGGTGCTAATTATGATAAAAAAAGCAGTGTTATGGATTTTTTTGTTATTAACTTTTATGAGTTGGTCGCAAAGCGATTTTGTGCTTATTAAGCATAAAAAGAGTAGTCGAATTAATTTTAAACTCATTAATAATTTAATAATTTTTCCGATTGAAATCAATGGTGTTGAGCTTTCTTTTATTTTAGACACAGGGATAAGTAAACCCATTTTGTTTAATTTTTTGAATATATCAGAGGATCTTCAAATTAATAATACAAAAACAATTTATTTGCGAGGGTTGGGCGAAGGTTCGTCAGTTAAAGCTTATAGTTCGGAAGATAATTTTGTTAAAATTGGTGATGCTGTTAGTGCTAAGCAAAAACTTTTTGCAGTCATTGATTCTAATTTAAATTTTTCGCCTCGTTTGGGTGTTCCCGTTCACGGTATAATAGGGTTTGATGTATTTAAAAATTTTATAGTCGAAATAAATTATTCAAATCGATATTTTAAATTATATGATAGATCGGCATATAGATATAAAAAATGTGGCTCTTGTGAGCGTTTTGATATAGAATATCATAGAAATAAGCCTTATATAAATGGGCAAGTGTATAGTGCTAACAAACAAGTTACTGTTAAATTGCTTATAGACTCTGGCGGTAGTGACGCATTATGGTTGTTTGAAGATGCTACGAGTGGTTTGCCAGCTCCCAAGGTGTCGTTTAGAGATTTTTTAGGTCATGGGTTAAGTGGTAGTATTTATGGTATGCGTTCTAAAATCTCTGAATTTTCTTTAGGTAAATTTAAACTAAAAAGTGTTAATGTGGCTTACCCAGATGCCACATCAATCGATAATGCAAAATATATTAAAGATAGAAACGGAAGTTTGGCTGGGGGGCTTTTAAAACGTTTTAATATTATTTTTGATGCTCAGGGTAAGCAAATAACATTAAAGCGTAATAAATATTTTAACTCACCATTTTACTATAATAAAAGTGGTTTGGCGGTAGAGCATAATGGTATGCGGGTTATTAAAAAAGAAGAAAGAACGAGTGCTAATGCATATAATCAAAAAATAGCAGAATCTTCAAACTCTACCACGGCAAATAATGAGACAAGATATGAGTTTGTTTTTGCGCCTTCTTTTACCATTGTAGAAATGCGTAAAAATTCGCCTGCAGATTTAGTAGGATTAAAAATTGGAGATGTTATCACTAAAGTTAATGGAAGCTCTACAGAAAATATGTCACTACAACGGTTAACAGGTTTGTTTTATGATAAGGATGGTAAACGAATTAAGTTATCTGTTGAGCGAAATGGTATTGAATTAAGGTTTTCATTTCTATTGAAAAGTATTTTAAACTAAAAAAGACTGCTTGTTGTCGGCAGTCTTTTTTACTATGATATTATAAACGTAAAGTGTTTATAAATTATTCGTGTTAACTACTGTGCCTTTAATCTTCAAAGCCACTGTTGCTTTTTTAGCGGCGTTTGACGTAACATAAATTGTTTTTCTAATAGGATTTACTCTATTTGTATCGTATTTAACTTTAATTTCTCCAGTGTCACCAGGCATTATTGGCTGTTCTGGTTTTGAAGGTACCGTACAACCACAAGTTGATTTTACTTTAGAGATAATTAAAGGTGCATTACCTGTATTGGTAAATTCAAAAGTTCTAATGCCATTAGCACCTTTTTCAATGGTACCGTAGTCAATAGTTTCGGTTTTAAATTCAATTTCTGCAACTTTATCTTGAGCGTTAATTGTAATGCTAAAAATTGCTGCTACTAACAATGTAACTAAATGTTTCATGTTTTTTTGTTTTAATTAAAAATTCAAAATTAATAACTTATACCTTAGTTTCAAAATTATCAATAAATTAGGCATCATACACTAAATTTATTATAAGTAATAATTTTTCGAAAAAATAAATATAAGTACTTTTGCTTAAAATAACGTCAAAAACTATTCCAAAGTATGTCAATAGCTCAAAAATATAATGCAACTCAAGCAGAAAATAACTGGTATTCCTATTGGATGGAACATAATTATTTTCATTCAAAACCAGATAAAAGAGAGCCTTATACTATTGTAATTCCACCTCCAAATGTAACAGGAATATTACATATGGGGCACATGCTTAACAATACCATTCAAGATGTGTTAATCCGTAGGGCACGTTTACAAGGCAAAAATGCATGTTGGGTGCCAGGTACCGATCACGCTTCTATTGCTACCGAAGCTAAAGTTGTAGCTAAGTTAAAGGAACAGGGTATTGATAAAAATGATTTAACACGTGATGAATTTTTAAAACATGCTTGGGATTGGACCGATGAATATGGAGGTGTAATTTTAGAGCAATTAAAAAAGCTAGGCTGTTCATGCGATTGGGAGCGCACAAAGTTTACTATGGATGATAACATGTCTGCCGCAGTTATTAAAGTATTTGTTGATTTATATAACAAAGGACTTATATATCGCGGTTACCGTATGGTAAATTGGGATCCCGAAGCAAAAACAACTTTATCAGACGAGGAGGTTATCTATGAAGAAAAACAAGGACAGTTATTTTATATAAATTATAAAATTGAAGGCAGTAATGACACCTTAACTATTGCAACCACAAGGCCAGAAACTATATTTGGCGATACTGCAATTTGTATAAATCCTAATGATGAACGTTTTACGCATTTAAAAGATAAAAAAGCAATAGTACCTATTTGTAATCGTGTCATTCCTATAATAGAAGATGAGTATGTTGATATTGAATTTGGTACGGGGTGTTTAAAAGTAACGCCAGCACATGATGAAAATGATAAAAAATTAGGCGATAAGCATAATTTACAAATTATTGATATTTTTAATGAAGACGCATCTTTAAATAGTTTTGGGCTACATTATGAAGGTAAAGACCGTTTTGTAGCAAGAAAAGAAGTTGTAAAAGAATTAGAATCACTTAACGTTTTACTAAAAATAGAAACACATATCAATAAAGTTGGTACATCAGAGCGTACTAAAGCAGTTATTGAGCCTCGTTTAAGCGATCAATGGTTTTTAAAAATGGAAGCACTTGCTAAACCTGCCATTAAAGCAGTTTTAGAAGATGGCGATGTAAAATTATTTCCAAAAAAATTCGAAAGCACTTATAGGCATTGGATGGAGAATGTTCGTGATTGGAATATTTCTCGACAATTACTTTGGGGGCAACAAATACCTGCATTTTATTACGGTAATGGTAAAGAAGATTTTGTGGTTGCCGAAACTATAGATGAAGCCCTTGTAAAAGCAAAAGAAGTAACAGGAAATCAAAATTTGGTTTTGGCAGATTTAACCCAAGAAACGGACGCTTTAGATACTTGGTTTTCATCATGGTTATGGCCAATTAGTGTTTTTGATGGTATAAATAACCCAGAAAACGATGAGATAAAATACTATTATCCAACTAACGATTTAGTAACAGGGCCAGATATTTTATTTTTCTGGGTTGCACGAATGATTGTAGCAGGGTATGAGTACAAAGATCAAAAACCATTTTCAAACGTTTATTTAACGGGTTTAGTTAGAGATAAACAACGTCGTAAAATGAGTAAATCATTAGGTAACTCACCCGATGCCTTAAAACTTATAGATACTTACAGTGCCGATGGTGTTCGTGTAGGGCTGTTGTTAAGTTCGGCTGCAGGTAATGATTTAATGTTTGATGAAGCCTTGTGCCAACAAGGAAAAGGATTGGGTAACAAAGTTTGGAGTGCCTTTTATCTAACCAGTTTGTGGGAGGTTTCAACAGCTATAACTCAACCAAAATCTAGCCAAATTGCAATTGAATGGTATGAAGCAAAATTCCAAAAGGCATTACTAGAAATTGAAGATCATTTTAGTAAATACCGTATTAGTGACGCATTAATGGTAATTTATAAATTAATTTTTGATGATTTTTGCGGTTGGTTACTAGAAATTGTAAAACCTGCATACCAGCAGCCAATTGACCAAAAAACCTACAAGCAGTTAATGCAAGTGTTTGAGGATAATTTAAAAATATTACATCCATTTATGCCGTTTTTAACGGAAGAAATTTGGCAAAATATCTCAAAGCGTACGCCTGATAACGCCTTGATTATTTCAACATGGCCTGAGTTTAAATCGATAAATGAAACATTAATAGCAGAATTTGATTTTGCCTCAGAAGTCATTTCTGGAGTAAGAAATATTCGAAAGCAAAAAAATATACCTTTTAAAGATGCGATTGAGTTTTCAGTTTTAAATAATGAAAATACATCTACTCATTTTGATGAGGTTATTGTTAAACTATGTAATTTAAAAACTATTAATTACGTTGCAGCAGCTGTAGAGGGTGCTTTAAGTTACCGCGTAAAATCTAACGAGTATTTTGTGCCAATGGAAGGTGCAATTGACGTAGAGGCTGAAATCGAAAAGCTAACAGAAGAGTTAAACTATACTGAAGGTTTTTTAAAATCTGTTCAAAAAAAACTATCTAACGAGCGTTTTGTTGCTGGCGCACCAGAACAAGTTGTTGCTAACGAAAAGAAAAAAGAAGCAGACGCTTTAGCTAAAATAGAAACCATTAAAGCTAGTTTAGAAAAACTATAAGTGTATTTATATTGCTTTATATAAAATAGTCGTTTAACGCTATACATAAAATTGATTATGGAAATTATTTTATCAATAGGGTTAATTATAATAACCTGCTTAGTAATTTGGCGTGCTTGTGATGGTTTTGAAATGGCTTCAAATTATTTAGGACGCCATTTAAAAGACGGTGTAAAAGGCGCTACAATAAATGCTATTGGCAGTAGTTTGCCAGAGTTGTTTGCAACCTTTTTTTTCTTGTTTATTTTAAAAGATAAAGACGGATTTTCGGGCGGGATAGGGACTACAGCAGGTAGTGCTATGTTTAATGCTATGATTATTCCGTTTATTGTAATCATCGCTGTTATAAACAAAAAAATAACCTCAAAAGTAATCGTTTCTCGCAAAGTAATTTTGCGTGATGGGATTGCTTTGCTTTTAGCCGAATTAGCACTTATTTTTATCGTAACGGGTACATCCTTAAACTGGACGCATGGTTTAATTTTAATGCTTTTGTATATTATTTACGTTGTTTATATGCTCATTAAACAGGGTACAGGAACAGTTGAAAACGACTTTGAAGCCAAAGCTAAAGGCGGCAACAAAATAAAAGCTGTATTAAAAGGCGATTTATCAACCACAGTATTGGGGCAAAAAAGCATCAATAAACCAAAAGCTATATTTTTATTAATACTTTCTATTATTTTTATAGGCTTTGCGTGTTTTTGGTTAGTTAAAGCCTGCGAAATGTTTGGTGACGCGTTGGGAATTCCTGTTTATTTTGTTTCTGTTGTGCTAGCTTCTGCGGCAACTAGTGTTCCCGATGTAATTATCTCATACAAAGATGCTGTAAAAGGTAACTATGACGATGCGGTTGCCAATGCCTTTGGAAGTAATATTTTTGACGTTTGTTTTGCATTGGGTTTACCATTATTTTTATTCACTATTTTTAACGGCCCAATTGAAATGCAAGCAGATACTATTGACGATATTGGTCAACTAAGAGTACTTTTGTTAATACTAACTTTAGCTGTTTTTTTGATTTTTGTTTTAGCAAAATCTGGACTTAAAAAACAGCATGCTTGGTTATTGTTTTTAATGTATTTACTTTTTGTAAGTTATATTGTAGGCAGCAGCATTTGCTCAAATTGTACTGTAATTTCTAACATCTCAAATCAATTGTCAATACTATCAAATTGGTTTAATACTTTATTCTAATTTTTAGCACTATACTTTACATTCTGCAAGCAGAATAAAAAGGATTAATAATTTATATTTGCAACTTAATTTTTAAGCATGATACTTCAAGATATTTTAACAACTCAAATAAATAACGCATTAAAAGAAATTCATAATGTAACCATACAAACTATAGAGTTTCAGGCGACACGAAAAGAATTTGAAGGCGATATTACCGTAGTTGTTTTCCCGATGTTACGACAAGTTAAAACTAACCCAGTACAACTAGGAGAAGCTATAGGGGCTTATTTGCTTAAAAATGTTGAGGAAGTCGATGCTTATAATGTAGTAAAAGGGTTTTTGAACATCAGTATATCTAACTCATATTACATTGATTTCTTCGAAGCTATAAAATCAAACCCAACTTACGGATTTGTGTCTCATGCAGATAATCCTGAGGTTACAATGGTTGAATACTCATCACCAAACACTAACAAACCCTTGCATTTAGGACATGTAAGAAATAACTTATTAGGCTACAGTGTTGCTAAAATCATCGAAGCGTCTGGTACAAAAGTTAATAAAACTCAAATTATTAACGATCGTGGTATACATATTTGCAAAAGTATGCTGGCTTGGAAAATGTTTGGTAATAATGAAACGCCAGAAAGCACTGGTTTAAAAGGTGATAAACTTGTAGGGAATTATTATGTTAAATTTGATGCCGTTTATAAAACACAAATAGCCGAGTTAATAACCAAAGGTTTAACTAACGACGAGGCAAAAAAACAAGCACCTATTTTACTTGAAGCACAACAAATGCTCAAATTATGGGAGGCAGGTGATAAAGAAGTTGTGACTTTATGGGAAACCATGAATAATTGGGTGTATAAAGGTTTTAATGAAACCTATAAAAATTTAGGAGTTGAATTTGATTCGATGTATTACGAGAGTCAAACCTATCTTTTAGGTAAAGAATTTATTACTGAAGGCTTGGCCTCTGGAGTATTTTATAAAAAAGAAGATGGCAGTGTTTGGTGTGATTTAACCAGCGATGGGCTTGATGAAAAAATTGTATTGCGTGCCGATGGCACAGCCGTTTATATGACTCAAGATATTGGTACGGCAATCCAACGAATTAAAGACCATCCTGCAATTTCGAGCATGGTGTACACAGTTGGTAATGAGCAAGATTATCATTTTCAAGTATTGTTTTTAATTCTTAAAAAACTAGGCTTTGCATGGGCAAAAAACCTATTTCATTTAAGTTACGGAATGGTTGATTTACCTAGCGGAAAAATGAAAAGTAGAGAAGGTACCGTAGTTGATGCCGACGATTTGATTGATGAAATGACCAGCACCGCAAAAGAAATTTCACAAGAATTAGGAAAGCTCGAAGGCTACACCGATGCTAAAAAAGAAGAAATTTACAAAACCATTGGTTTAGGCGCTTTAAAATATTACATTTTAAAAGTAGATCCTAAAAAACGTATTTTATTTAATCCGAAGGAATCTGTAGATTTTCAAGGAAACACAGGACCTTTTATCCAGTATACCTATGCTAGGATTCAAGCTATTTTAAGAAAATCAAACGTCGATAAAGATTCTAAAATCAATTTAACAGCACTACATCCAAAAGAAAAGGAGCTGCTTAAACAATTGCAATTATTTCCAGAAGTGATACAAAATGCTGCACAATTTCATAGCCCTGCATTAATTGCAAATTATGTTTATGATTTGGTAAAATCATTTAATTCATTTTATCAAAATGTATCTATTTTAGGTGCTGATACAGAGGCTGAAAAAACATTTAGAGTACAATTATCAAACAGCGTAGCAAATACCATTAAAAACGGATTTAGTACACTTGGTATTGATGTGCCCGAGCGTATGTAAAATATTATTTTAGTTAAACCTAAGTTTCGCTATACGTCCTTTTCCTGCTGCAAAGGCAACTTTATCATTAATAAATCTAATGGTGTAAAATGATTCGTCGCTTATGTGCGTCCAAGTTTCGCCAGCATCATTACTAAAATCAATGCCTTTAAAACCAACGGTCACGAGTGCTTTAGCACTGCTGTTGGGAACATATTGCACACAGCTTCGGTAGCCAGGCGTTTTGTTTTGAGCTACCAATTGCCATGTTTTGCCACCATCAGTAGTTTTTATTTTATTAGCAGAGTTATCGGTTGGGTTGGTGTAATCACCACCAATTGCAAATCCGTTTTTTTGGTCGTAAAATGCAATTGAATAAATCCCTGTTGTGGCTTTGTTTTGCGTAATTGGGGTGTTATAAACTCGCCATGTTTTTCCCTTGTCAGGGGAAAAAAATACACGACTCGATGTTCCTCCAGTGGCAATCCAAGTTGCATCACCGATACTTGTTATATTGGTATTGCTTGCTGCAAAAGCAGCTTCGCTTTCATTTACTTTTGGTAGCTCTTCACAAGAGGTTTTAGTCCAGTTTTTACCACCATTACGCGTTATCAAAATACTTAAGCAATCCTTATTTAATGGGTCACCCATGGCGATGCCTTCGTTGTCATTCCAAAAATGCATGGCGTCATAAAATACATTTTTATGCGTTTCGCTATATACAAGTTCCATATTTCCGTTTGATCCTGTTTTGTATAATAAGGCAGGATTTCCTACCGATAGCATAAAAAAATCGTTTTTGGTATGCGCAACAGCTCTAAATTGAAGTTCGAGCGAATCATATTTTTGTTTACCAATTTGTAAAGATTGGGTTTGGGTGTTGTAAATCCCAAAAGTGTTTTTATTAGCAGCAAAGGCAAGGTTGCCATCGTCTAAAATATCAATAGCTCTAATGCTAAGCAAGCTATCTTTTAAAATAGGTGTTACGGTAACGCTTTTGTAATTATAATCTGTTTTAGAATTGCTGCAAGCTAAAAATAACAAGCCAGCTAATAGTACATATAAATATTTCATAAGATTTTATTTTAAATAAGAAGTAAAGCTAAGTAACAAATAAATTTTTAAGATTACCTTTGCAAATTATAATAATTACCATGCGATTACACCGAAATTTATGCTTTGCTGTTATAGACGGCATTATTCAAGTTTTTAATGAAGATGCTTATGCAGATAAAGTTATACAGCAATTACTTAAACGCGATAAGCGATGGGGGAGCAGAGACCGCTCTTTTGTTGCCGAAACTACATACGATATTGTAAGATGGCAACGTTTATATGCAAAAATTGCAGACGTAAAACAGCCTTTTAGCCGTGATGATGTTTGGCGTTTGTTTGCAGTTTGGGCAACTTTAAAAGGCATAAAACTACCAGACTGGAAATATTTTGAAGGCACACCAACCCGAAAAATAAAAGGTCGCTTTGACGAATTGTCAAGCAATAGAGTTTATAAAGAATCTAGACCAGATTGGATTGATGAGGTTTGCGTAAAAGAACTTGGTGAAGATGTTTGGAGTAAAGAAATGACAGCTTTAAATCGTCAAGCCGAAGTCGTGCTTAGAGTAAATACTTTAAAAACAACCAAAGCTGAACTTCAAAAACGTTTACAGTCCGAAGGCATTGAAACCGAAGAAATTGCAAATTACCCCGATGCTATAAAACTACAAGAGCGCGCCAATGTGTTTAAAACCGATGTCTTTAAAGATGGTTGGTTTGAGGTGCAAGATGCGTCATCGCAATTAGTTGCGGCTTATCTTGATGTAAAACCTGGTATGAAAGTGGTTGATACTTGTGCTGGTGCAGGAGGTAAAACACTACATTTATCGGCATTAATGCAAAATAAAGGGCAAATTGTTGCCATGGATATTTACGAGAGTAAACTAAAAAAATTAAAAATACGTGCACGACGTGATGGCGCTCATAATATTGATTTAAAAGTTATTGACTCAACAAAACCAATTAAAAAATTACACAATAAAGCCGATAGAGTTTTAATTGATGCGCCTTGTTCTGGATTAGGAGTTTTACGTCGTAATCCTGATTCTAAGTGGAAATTACAACCCGAGTTTTTAGACCGCATTAGAGAAACGCAGCAGGATGTTTTAAAACAATATTCTAAAATGCTAAAAGTTGGTGGTAAAATGGTGTATGCTACATGCTCTGTATTACCATCTGAAAATCAAGAGCAGGTCAAAGCCTTTTTAAATTCGAGCGAAGGCGAGCACTTTAAACTGATAAAAGACAATAAAATTTTATCTCACAAATCGGGGTATGACGGATTTTATATGGCGCTTTTAGAACGCGAAAATTAATGTTAAGTTAAACTACAAAATCAATTATTAGCTGATAAATCAAATACATTTACATATTATAAAACTATAAAAATAATGATTCACTTCTTCGGAAACCAAAACAGCAGTGTATACGCTGTTCAAGCCACAAAAGAATTTTCAACCAAAACTATTTCAAAATTAACTTGGTTGTTTGGTAATCAGCAAAAAATAAATTTAGCGTCTTTAGACGCTTTTTTTATTGGCCCACGTGCAGCAATGATTACGCCATGGAGTACCAATGCGGTTGAAATTACTAAAAATATGGGTATTGATGGGATTATGAGAATTGAAAAATTTAATGCTACAACAGCGGATTTCAAGGATTTTGACCCTATGATTTCTGAAAAATATAATAGTTTAACGCAAGATGTTTTTACGATTAACATCAAGCCAGAAGCAATTTTAAACATTGAAGATATCAAAGCTTACAACGTTAAAGAAGGCTTGGCTTTAAGTGATGAAGAAGTAGCATATTTAGAAGGAGTTTCTAAAAAAATTGGGCGTCCGCTTACCGATTCAGAGGTGTTTGGGTTTTCGCAGGTAAACTCTGAGCATTGTCGACACAAAATATTTAACGGCTCATTTGTTATTGATGGCGTAGCGCAAGAAACGTCGTTGTTTAAACTCATAAAGGAAACCTCTAAACAAAACCCAAATGATATTGTATCGGCATACAAAGATAATGTAGCATTCATTAAAGGCCCAGTGGTTGAGCAATTTGCACCAAAATCGGCCGATAAGCCCGATTTTTACGATACTAAAAAGTTCAAATCGGTTATATCATTAAAAGCCGAAACACATAATTTTCCGACTACGGTCGAGCCTTTTAACGGAGCTGCCACTGGTAGCGGAGGCGAAATTAGAGACCGACTCGCTGGCGGAAAAGGTTCATTGCCTTTGGCAGGTACTGCGGTATATATGACCTCATATTCTCGTTTGGAAAAAAACAGATATTGGGAGCAAAAGTTTGAAGCTAGAGATTGGCTTTACCAAACCCCAATCGATATTTTAATAAAAGCCTCAAATGGTGCCTCAGATTTCGGAAATAAATTTGGGCAACCCTTAATTTGTGGTTCGGTACTTACTTTTGAGCATGAAGAAAATGAAGCGTGCAGTACTGCAAAACCAAGAAAATTGGGTTATGACAAAGTTATTATGCAGGCTGGAGGTATTGGTTACGCCAAAGCCGATCAAGCGATAAAAGGTGTGCCACAGCAAGGCGATAAAATAGTGCTTTTAGGTGGTGATAATTACCGTATAGGTATGGGTGGTGCTGCGGTATCATCTGCCGATACTGGCGAGTTTTCCTCTGGCATAGAGTTAAACGCTGTGCAACGTTCAAATCCCGAAATGCAAAAACGTGCTGCTAATGCCGTTCGTGGCATGGTAGAAAGTGACGAAAATTTTATTGTTTCTATACATGATCATGGTGCTGGTGGACATTTAAATTGCCTATCGGAATTGGTGGAAGATACTGGCGGGCATATCAATATAGATCAGTTGCCTGTGGGTGATCCCACCTTGTCGGCAAAAGAAATTATTGGTAACGAATCGCAAGAACGTATGGGTTTAGTGATTGCTGATAAGCATGTTAAACTGTTACAAGATATTGCAGCGCGCGAGCGTTCGCCAATGTATACCGTAGGTGATGTGACCAACAACCAACGTTTTACGTTTGAGTCTAATTCCGAAGGCAGTAAACCAATGGATCTAGCTTTAGAAGATATGTTTGGTAGTTCGCCAAAAACAGTTTTAACCGATACAACCGTCGAAAGGCATTATAAAAACCCACGCTATAAAACCAAAAATTTACAAATCTATTTAGAGCAAGTGTTGCAGTTAGAAGCTGTAGCTTGTAAAGATTGGTTAACTAATAAAGTAGACCGTTGCGTAGGTGGTAAAGTAGCCAAACAACAATGCGCAGGGCCATTACAATTGCCTTTAAATAATGTTGGTGTGATGGCACTAGATTATAACGGAAAAGAAGGCGTGGCAACCTCAATTGGGCACTCGCCAATTTCGGGATTAATACATCCAGAGGCAGGGAGTCGCAATTCTATTACAGAGGCTTTAACCAATATTATTTGGGCACCTTTAAAAAATAATTTAGCATCGGTTTCACTTTCGGCAAACTGGATGTGGCCTTGTAAAAACGAGGGCGAAGATGCACGTTTGTATAAAGCCGTTAAGGCAGTTTCAGAGTTTTCTATCGCTTTAGGTATTAATGTGCCTACCGGAAAAGACTCTTTGTCAATGAAACAAAAATATAGTGATGGTGACGTAATTGCGCCAGGTACTGTAATTATTTCGGCGGCAGCCAATTGTAATGCCATTGCAAAAGTGGTTGAGCCTGTGTTGCAAAATAATGGCGAAAACATCTATTACATCAATATCTCTCAAGATGAATATAAATTGGGCGGAAGCTCATTTAACCAAGTGTTAAACGCTATTGGTGACCAAGCGCCAGATGTTGCTAATGTCGAGTTTGTAAAAAATACGTTTAACACGATACAAGATTTAATTAAAGCTGATAAAATTTCGGCAGGGCATGATGTGGCTTCTGGCGGTTTAATTACTACCTTGTTAGAACTGTGTTTTGCTAGCAATAATTTGGGAGCCAATTATGATATTTCGGCATTAAATGAACCAGATTCAATAAAAGTATTGTTTTCAGAAAACTCGGGACTTGTTTTTCAGGCAGATACATCGGTAGAAGCTGTTTTTAAAGCTAATGGTATTACCTATTTTAACATAGGAACAGCAAATGATACGGGAGTTATAAATATTAAAAATAACGACGATAATTTTAAATTTAAAGTCTCAGAACTAAGAGATGTTTGGTTTAAAACATCATATTTATTAGACCAAAAGCAAACCGCAAATAATTTAGCAACGTCTAGATTTGAAAATTACAAACAACAGGCTTTAAAGTATCAATTTCCAGCACATTTTACAGGTAAATTAGCCGATATACTCCAATTAAAATCACAACACAAACGCCCTAAAGCGGCTATTTTAAGAGAAAAAGGCTCAAACTCTGAGCGTGAAATGGCAAATGCAATGTATTTGGCAGGTTTTGATGTTAAAGATGTGCATATGACCGATATTATTTCTGGTCGTGAAACTCTAGAAGATATTCAGTTTTTAGGCGCTGTTGGTGGTTTCTCCAACTCTGATGTTTTAGGTTCCGCTAAAGGTTGGGCAGGTGCTATTAAATACAACGACAAAGCAAATAAAGTGATTAAAGACTTCTTTGCTAGAGAAGATACATTATCTGTTGGTATTTGTAATGGTTGTCAGCTTTGGATGGAATTAGACCTCATCAATCCAGACCATGACATTCATGGAAAAATGCATCATAATGATTCGCATAAACACGAAAGTTCTTTTACTT
>CALDUQ010000085.1 GCA_937924845.1 uncultured Flavobacteriaceae bacterium | reverse complement strand
AATTTTAGTACTCATTATTTTTAAAATAAGGATGACAATAAAAAAATATAATGAAAATAAAACAAAAACTATTGACTTTTTTACGGCTTTAAAAAATACGGCCAATGACGTGCTTCCAAAAGCTGTAGTCACTCCTGTAATAACAGAAATTGCAGTTTTTTATTACGGTTTTATATATTGGAAAAAAAGAAAATTAAAAGACAATGAATTTACTTACCACAAGGATAGCGGAACAATCGGCTTATTTATTGCGATACTATTTGTGATTGCTGTAGAAACTTACGTTCTTCATGTCTTGTTAGCAAGATGGAATACTAATGCAGCTTGGTTTTTTACTTTATTGAGTGTTTATACTTGTATTCAGTTTTTTGGATTTTTAAAATCAATATTTCAACGACCAATATCTATTGAAAAAGACAAGATTTTTATTCGATATGGAATCATGAAAGAAACAATCATTCAACTTGAAAATATTGAATGTGTCGAAATTTCATCAAAAGATATAGAATCGATTGAAAACACACGAAAACTATCATTTTTAGGAGATTTAGAAAGTCATAATTTAGTAATTAAATTGAAGGATGAAAACACTTTGATTGGTCTTTATGGAATTAAACGTAATTATAAGAACTTAGCCTTATTTGTTGATGATAAGCATAAGTTTAAAATAGAAATTGATAAAATCATATCTTTGTAAGCTATGAATAAACGCATTTATTTACAAGATTTAGGGACTAAAGATTATCAAGATGTTTGGGATTACCAAGAGCAGCTCTTTAAAGATATTATTGATGTTAAAATAAAAAATAGGCGAGAAGAACAAGCCTTAAAAACGTCTAATCATTTTTTATTTGTTGAGCATCCCCATGTATATACTTTGGGTAAAAGTGGTGATATTTCAAATTTATTATTATCTGAAGAGCAACTTGCAAAAAAAGGGGCGAAGTTTTACAAAATAAATCGAGGTGGTGACATTACCTACCATGGGCCAGGACAAATTGTAGGCTACCCAATTTTAGATTTAGAAAACTTTTTTACCGACATTCATAAATATCTTCGTTTGCTTGAAGAAATGATAATTTTAACCTTAGCGGAGTACGGTTTAGACGCCACTCGTAGTGAGGGTGAAACAGGAGTTTGGCTTGATGTAAACACGCCTTTTGCTCGCAAAATTTGTGCTATGGGAGTAAGGGCTAGCCGCTGGGTTACCATGCATGGTTTTGCGTTAAATGTAAACGCTAACTTAGGCTATTTTGATAATATTATACCTTGCGGAATACGTGGTAAAGCAGTCACCTCGTTAAATGTTGAATTAGGACAAAAGCATGTTGATGAATCGGTGTTAAAAGAAAAATTACTAAAACATTTTAAAGTGCTTTTTGAGGCAGAATTTGTAGATAAATGAAATTTGTTTTAAAGTTATTGGTAATTATTATAACCTTGATAGTTGTTTTAGGTTTGCTAAAGTCGGTTTTTGATTTCTACAATGTTCATGAGTATTTTGAAAGTAATATCTTTTACCCACTATTGTTTGGTTTTGTAGCAGCATTAAGTTTCTGTCATCACGTTTTTACGTTAAATTTTTATAATCATAAAATTAAATTAAATCAAAAATCACCATTAATATTTACCATAGGTTCATTGCTTTTAATATTATGTTGTATTGTTTTTATAGTATTTTTAATTATTTTGGTAGAAATAAAAAACAGTCCTCCTCCCGATAATTTAAAATGGATGTATCCTGTTTTATTGTTTATTTCAGGTTATCTAGCTGTATTTAATAGCTTTGATTTGTATTTTGTAAATAGTAAAAAAACTAAAGCGCATAATACAAATAGTATTGATGATATTAAAGGATTGTAACGTTATGTTTATCCTTCGGCATTAAAAAACACTTTATAATAGTGCATTTTTTTATCATCATCATAACCGCGTTCAAGATATTCGGCCGATGCATCTGGCGCATCAATATCTAGTTTTATTTGTATGTTAGTATCTAGTTTTATTTCGGTTTTAATTTTACGTTTTTCTTTATTTAAAACACGTTCCGAAACATCAAACTGGTTTCTAATTACAATATTATTATCGCCTTCAAACTCTTTTTTATAGTCTTCAAATAATTCAATTTGCGCTTCTTCTAGTACTTCTTCTTTAAAGCGATCTATAGATACAATTTCATTTTCTTTAAAGTAATCAATACTTTTTGCTAAAAACGTATTGCGCTCTTGCTCGCCAAACTTTGTTTTTATAATTTCTGAAGAAAAATCTTTACAAAGCTCAATGTAATTTTGGGTGTGCTGATTGGTGTCATCAGCGTATTTGATATTTAAAAAATGATTTACCCAATATTGAGCGTCATAGCTATTATTATCTAGACTAAAAACAATTTTGCCTTCGGCATCGGTTTGATTTAAAATTAAACATCCTTTGTCTATTTTTTTAGAATTTATACCTTTTTGAACTAAAATGTCATAGCTGTTGTTTTCTAAAAACGTTTGAAAAAAGTTTGATCGATTTTCAATCTTAAAAATACCAATAGCGTTGGTCGTAATTTCGTTGTACTCAACACCTTCAAAAAGCGCAATTAACACATCACCTGTTTTAATTAATGAAGAGTTTGATTGCTCGTACAAATGCGTAACAATATGTTGAGAAACCTCTATAAAATTTTCATCATCATTTAATAATTGTGTGCTGTATGTATTAATTTCATTAAGTGCAACGTTAGAGTGGTGGTTAAATCGGTAGCTTTGCGTGGCGCTAGTAAACCCTCTTAATAAAAAAGGTAGCATTAACTCATAACTGTCTTGATCAAAAGTAACTACATCTTCCGAAAAGGCATTTTTTGTGTCGTTAAATTTATTACCAACTTTATGTATTATAAACTTTGTAATTGTAGCTTTATTTCTATTAATCATGCCTTACGCTTATATTGATTTATCAGTATGCTTTAGTTATTTTTTTGGTATAAAATAATTGATTTGTCTTCGCCTTTTACCACAAATTGTGTTTTGGTTTTTGAGGCTGCTAAATCAATTTGAGAATTACCATAAACAGGAAAGTTTTTTAATAATTTTCCTTTGCTATCAAACAGTAGTATTTTTTGATTTTGCAAGTTTGTAATAGCAACATAAATGGTGTTATTAGTATAGTATATTTTTGGGGCAGTATAGGTTGCAAAATCCAGTGTTATGTTTTTATTATTTATGGTTAAATTGTTGTGCGATAGCGTTACTAAAATTTTATTTAGCGCATCAATTTTGTGGCCATCTTGAAGTTTTAAATCTTTTAAAGTAACATTTCCTGTTTTTAAATCAATCCAAACTAATTTGCCTTTACTGTTTGTAGTAATAAGTTTGTTTTTATACTCGTAAATTTCATTTGATGAAAAATTAATAGCAGTGTTAACATTTACACGATTGGCACCTCGCCTATTAATAATATTTATTTTTTTTAAGGTCTTAAACACAATGTAATCCTTGCTTGCAATTCTAAAATGTTTTGGCTGCGATGTTATTTCGTTTTTGTTTTTATGCTTAAAACCAGATATTTTTTTGCCTGTTTTATCGTACATTATCAAGGTGTTGTTTTGAGTGATTAACAAACGATAATTTTGGTCATTATTGTAGTCAAAAACAGCAAGTGGTTGGGTAATTGGTGTTTTAAATTCCTTCGGAAACCCTTTAGCATAGTTACCAGTGTTTGCCTCAATAAGATGTAATTTGTTTTTGGTAGCAAATGCGATTTGGTAATTGCTACTTGTAGTGTAAATAGCTTTTGCTTCACCGAGCATTGGCGTTTTGAGTTGTTTTGACCATAGTGTTTTTCCTTTGGCAGAAATGTAATACACAATATTATCAACATCTTGGGTAAATATTGCGTTATGCTTAGACGATTTGTTTCCTACAAAATGTGGACTTGTTAAAATTGTATGTTTGAGTTTGATGTTAAATTTTTCATCAATACTTTTAGTATTAGTTGCTTTAGTAGCGTTGTGTAATAACCCATTTACGTGCATAACGTTAGCGTCGGTACTAAACTGCAATGCGTTAAATTGATATTTACTAAAGTCATCAATAGTAATAAGCGGCTTTATAATTGGTTGGTTTGACACCAGTAGTAATGATGACTCATCATTTAATAACTTTAAACGCTCAAGGTAAGCCGTGGAGTAAATTAAAACCTTGTTGTTTAAATAGCTAGATATAATTGTTTTTATTGTTGATTCTTTATCCGAAAACACAAAAAAGTCATTTAAACGTGCGTAATAGTTGCTTTGTTCAAAAGTGATTACCGGTTTAAATGTGTTACGAAACAAACTGTCGTTTTCTAGCGTGTAAATTTTTGTGTTTTTATACGTTGAGTGTGATGTTTGAAATGTTTTTAGTGCCTCAAATGTTAGTGTAGGATCGATTGATTTTATTGCAATAGCTGCTTTTACGTTATCAATATCAATTGTGCCTACTTCATTAACATATTCAAAAACAGAGTCGGGCACATTGGTTTTATTGTTTTTAAAAGCGATTAGATTTTCAATAAAAGTGTAATAATCATCAAAAGTTACACTTTTAAAGCCAGAGTTTTTAAGCGGTACTATTTGGTGTAATTGATTTTGTTGAGGGCGCGTGTTTTTAAACACATTATTAAAATTACGAGTTGAGTCGTTGGTATTGTAAATGCCATTGAGCATTACCTTATCTTGTGTTAATTCAAAATTGAAAAAGAAATTTCCAGTAAATAAATTTGTACTAGGTTTAGTTACTGTATTAAAAAATCGGTACGAACTTCTGTTTTTTGTTAGTAAAGCAAAATTTGCTAGATCATTTTTTATTGATTTATAAACGTTTTTAGAGTGGTTTTTTTTGAAATAATCGGCATTTTTTTTTAAACTGGTTAAAATAAAAATACTGTCTTTAATATTAAGGTGTAAATTTTTAGGAGTTTTTTTTAAAATAGAGTCGTTAACTTTTCCTAAAATCGAAAAATCAGAATCTAAATTATTTTCAAAGGCTATTAAAATGTCTAAATTAATATTTAGACTGTCTATATAATCTAAGCCACGTTTAAGTAAAGTATCCTTTTTAAGTGTATTGCTAAATGTACTTTGTTTTTTTAAGTCTAATATTAACGAGGAGTTTTGCGGGATGTAGTTGTATAAGTCCTCAGTTTGTTTTTTATATTGTTTACAACCAGTTAACAAAACAATAAAAAATAGGAGTAAAAAATATCTCATTACTATAAAAAAATTTGGGCAAAGATATTATTTAAAGTTCTAAGTTTAACTGGTTAGGTAGTAATTTAAATGATTTACGGTGGTATTTTGTAATGCCGTATTTTTTTATGGCTTCTCGATGCGCTTTTGTAGGATAGCCTTTGTTTTGTTTCCAATTATACATAGGGTATTCGTCATGAATTTTATCCATGAAAGCATCCCTAGCTGTTTTTGCCAAAATTGATGCTGCCGCTATATTTAAATATTTAGCGTCACCTTTAATAATGGTCTCATGCGGTATAGTATTGTATGGTTTAAAACGATTCCCGTCTACGGAAATAAATTGGGGAGTGATATGAAGTTTATCAATAGCTTTATGCATTGCCAATATTGAGGCGTTTAATATATTGATGTCGTCAATAGTGTTTTCATAAACATGAGCAATAGAAAAGCTAGTGGCTTGCTCAGTTATAATATGTTTAAGTATAGCTCTGTTTTTTTTAGATATTTTTTTAGAATCATTTAATACGCTGTTGGTAAAATTTATAGGCAAAATTACAGCAGCAGCAGTTACAGGTCCAGCCAAACAGCCTCTGCCAGCTTCGTCACAACCACATTCTGGCGTGTAATTAGAGTATTGTAAAGAAAGTGAGTCGATTAAATGTTTCATTTGAGATATGAAAGTAGGTAAAACGATTTTTTTAAGATTTTATTATGTTAATGTTTTGCTAATTAAATTTATTTTGTTGATGTTTGTGGTTGACTAATTCAAATAATCATGTTTATGAAATTAAAATTATCATGGATATTAACCGCTTTTATGGCGTTAATCATTCAATTCTCTTTTGCACAAGAGAAGACAATTATTGGTAATGTAAAAGGAG
>CALDUQ010000084.1 GCA_937924845.1 uncultured Flavobacteriaceae bacterium | reverse complement strand
AAAACTCTTGCCCTAAGGTTAACGGAGTAGCATCCATTAAATGTGTGCGTCCTATTTTTACAACATCTTTAAACGCTTCAACTTTTGCTTGAAGTGTATTTCTTAATTGAGTAACTCCAGGAATGGTGTTTTCAACTATTTTTTTATAGGCGGCAATATGCATGCCTGTTGGAAAAGTGTCATTTGATGATTGCGATTTGTTAACATCATCATTAGGTTGAATTGTTTTTTCGCCTTCACCAATAACATGACCAGCTAGTTGGTGTGCTCTATTAGCAATAACTTCATTTGTATTCATGTTACTTTGCGTACCAGATCCTGTTTGCCAAATAACTAACGGAAATTGGTCATCGTGTTTTCCGTCAAGAATTTCATCGCAAACAGCGGCAATTAAATCTCTTTTTTCAGTGCTAAGTACGCCTAAGTCGCAATTAGTATAAGCAGCCGATTTTTTTAAATACGCAAAGCCATATACCACTTCTAGTGGCATAGATGCTGGTGCTCCAATTTTAAAATTATTTCGAGAGCGCTCTGTTTGAGCTCCCCAAAGCTTGTCTGCAGGCACTTTTACCTCGCCCATTGTGTCTTTTTCAATTCTGTAATCCATATAAAAAGTATTAACTATATCGCTGTAAATTTACAATATTCTTTACAAGTTATACTAAAATTAGTATCTTTAGAACTAGAACAACAAAAAACTACAAAAAACAACAATTATGAAACAAACGCTTTTAATTTTATTTTTTTTTACAGCATCATTTGGATGTTTTGGTCAGTATCAATTAGATAAACAAATTAACGATATTGAGAAAAAAGTAATTGAATGGCGGCGCGATTTTCATAAAAATCCCGAGCTTTCAAATCGAGAATTTAAAACTGCCGAAAAAATAGCAAATCACTTAACAGCACTAGGGCTTGAGGTTAAAACGGGTATAGCGCATACAGGTGTTGTTGGTGTGTTAAAAGGTGATAATCAAGGTAAAGTATTGGCTTTAAGAGCTGATATTGATGCACTACCGGTTACTGAACGTACAGATGTTCCTTTTAAATCTAAGGTAAAAACAAACTTTGAGGGTATTGATACTGGTGTAATGCATGCCTGCGGGCATGATACGCATATCGCTATATTGATGGGTGTTGCCGAAATTTTATCTAAAAATAAAGATAAAATTAATGGAACTATTAAATTTATTTTTCAGCCAGCTGAAGAAGGCGCTCCCGAAGGTGAAGAAGGTGGTGCTAAATTAATGGTTAAAGAGGGGGTGCTTAAAAACCCAAATGTTGATGCAATTTTTGGGCTACATATTGGAGCAGGTTTAGATGTGGGTACAATTTCATACAAGCCAGGTGGAATAATGGCAGCTGTAAATAGTTTTAAAATTAATGTTAAAGGCAAGCAAAGTCATGGTTCTAGACCATGGACGGGTGTTGATCCGATTTTAGCATCAGCTAAAATAATTGACGGCTTGCAAACTATAATTAGTCGTGAAGCAAATTTAACTAATGAGGTGGCTGTAATCACCATCGGAAAAATTACAAGTGGGGTAAGAAGTAATATTATACCCGAATCGGCAGAGTTAATAGGAACTTTACGAACCTTAGATTATGATATGCAAGCACAAATTCATAAACGCATGCATGAAATGATACCAACTATAGCTAAAGCATATCGCGCAGAAGCTACATTGCACCTTGATGAAGGTTACCCAATAACGTATAATGATCCTGATTTGACAGCTCAAATGTTACCATCGTTTAATAAGGCTGCAGGAGTAAATAATGTAAATGTAATAAAGGCAATTACAGGTGCCGAGGATTTTTCATTTTTTCAAAAAGAAGTGCCAGGTGTGTATTTTTTTATAGGCGGCAAGCCAATTAACACACCTGTTGCAGAATCAGCACCGCATCACACTCCCGATTTTTATATTGACGAAAGTGGTATGTTGCTTGGGGTAAAAACATTTATTCAAATGTCTTTAGATTACTTAAATAATTAATTTTTGTAAAATGAAGAGTGTAAAATATATTGTTTTTTTGAGCTTAATGTGTATTGTTGGGCTTTGTGTTTATATAGCAGTTCAGCCAAGTGAATTTGAGGTTAAGCGGTCAAAATTAATTAATGTGCATCCAACGGTAGTTTATAGTAATATTGTGGATTTTAAAAACTGGGAGTCTTGGTCGCCGTGGAAAGAAAAAGATACAGCTACTGTAGTTACTTTAGGTGATGAAACCATGGGCGTTGGCGCTGTATATGCTTGGACAGACTCAAAAGGAGCAGGTACTATTAAGACCGAAAAACTAAAGCTAAACCAAGAAATTGACTATACAATGCAGTTTAATGGGTACGAACCTTCTAAAGTTAAATGGCGTTTTGAGCAATTAAATGAAGATAAAACAAAAGTAACGTGGACTATAAAAAGTAAAAAAACCGCTTTTATGTTTAAAGCGTTAGCATTTTTTTCGGGCGGATATGACGCTATGATTGGACCTGATTTTGAAAGAGGATTAGAAAAATTAGATAGCGTTTTGATTAATAATTCAAAAAAACACAACATAACAATTACTGGTATAGAGCAGCAGTTAGGTGGTTTTTATATAAGTCAAGTTGGGTATGCATCTCCTCAAAAACTTAAATTAACATTCGATACGCAGTATGTAGAGATTAAAAATTTTATTGTAAAAAATAAGTTGCAACAATTAGGACAGCCTTTTGCAATGTATGACAGGGAAAAAAATAGTGCAGATAGTATTAAAATACAAACCGCTATATCGGTAGTGAAAATAGATAAAAATTTAACCAATAATTTTTTTAAAACAGGCTATATGAGACCTAAAGCAACTTTAAAAACTATATTAAAGGGCGATTACATATATATAAACTCAGCATGGGATAAAGCGTATAAATATTGTGCTAACAATAATTTAGTAATAGACCAACAAAGCACTCCTTATGAAGTTTATATAACAGGTATTACTGAAACACATGACGTGTCAAAATGGATTACCGAAATACATATCCCTTTAAAAAAATAAAATGAAACACATTATTTTGGTATTTATTGGTGGCGGGTTTGGTAGTATTGCTCGATATTTAATAGGTAAGTTTTTAAATACATTAAGTTTTCCGTGGGGAACATTAATCGTAAATATTTTGGGCAGCTTTATTATTGGTGTGGTTATGGGCTTAGCTTTAAAAAATCATTCAATAAATCAAAATTATACGTTGTTAATTGCAACAGGTTTTTGTGGTGGTTTTACAACGTTTTCTAGTTTTGCTTACGAAAATTTTATGCTTTTAAAACAAGGTGAATTATTGTCTTTTTTTATGTATGCCTTCGGAAGTATACTTTTAGCCTTGTTTTTTGTTTTTGTTGGAGTATATATAACCAAGTATTTTGCGGCTTAATGTTTTTTATATGCTTTTACGCCAGCTAAAACTTTAAAAGCTAAGTAGTTGTTTTGAGGTACAATAGGGCATGAAAATTTTTCATTATAAGCACAATAAGGATTGTATGCTTCATTAAAATCAATTTTAATGGTGCTTCCATCAGGAATTTTTAGTCCAATATAGCGTCCTCCTCCATAGGTGGTTTCGCCATTAGTGTCATCATAAAAAGGTAAAAATAAATAATCTTCATAGCCGCTGGTGGTCATGAGTTCTTCGCCTTGGTAAACCTCTAATTTGTAAGTTTTGTTTTTATAAGTAAAATTTAAAATACCATAAACACGTTCTTTAGTGATGTCACCGCTAGAGGTTGGCATTTCAAAAAAGGGGGTGTTTGGCGTTTTAACCAAGTTGGCATTAAAAATAAAAGCCGAATCGTGTTTAAAAAAATCTAAGCTTGAAAAAATTTCTCTATCCTTTTTCTTCAAAGGTGATTTTGTAGCGTCTTTAAAATCGGCATTCATCTTTTTTTGCCATTCAGTTTCTCCAATTACGCGTCGTTTGCCTGAATTACAATTAATAGCACCTAAAAAAACTATAGATAAAAGTAAAGTTGACGTTAGTTTTACTTTAAAATTCATAGGAAATAATTTTTAGACAAAAATACGATATAATCATAATTTGTATATATTTACAATATAGATTTTTGATAATGTATAATTTAGTCCAAAATAATTACAAATTAATTGATACCTCTTTTTGTAAAAGGTGTGGGACTTATGTGATGTAACTACTGTAAATACGTGTGTAAAATATTATAAGCCTAGCATCATTAATTGCTAGGCTTTTTTAATGATATAAAATTGTCAAATTATGAAATCAATTTTTAAAAATTATATAAATACATTTAAAGGCTTGTCTACAGAAATTTGGTGGCTGGCATTAATTTCATTAGTAAATAGGGCAGGGACAATGGTGATTCCGTTTTTGTCAAAATACCTTAAAGAAGATTTAAACTTTAGTTATGAGGATGTAGGTTGGATTATGGCGTGCTTTGGTATTGGATCGGTTTTGGGATCTTATATTGGTGGTAGGCTTACTGATAAAATTGGTTTTTATAAAATTATGGTTTGCAGCCTGTTTTTAACAGGTTTTATGTTTATTGGTTTGCAATTTGTAACCTCTTTTTGGGGTTTATGTGTAGCAATTATTATGGTTATGACTATTGCCGATTCGTTTCGTCCTGCACTTTTTGTATCATTAAATACTTATAGTAAAAAAGAAAATCATACCCGTTCCTTGGCACTTATTCGGTTAGCAATAAATCTAGGCATGGCAATTGGCCCAACGCTGGCAGGATTTATTATATGGCAAAAAGGCTATAAGTTGTTATTTTGGATTGACGGAGTAACGTGTATTATTGCTATAATATTATTTTACTGTTTGGTTAAAGAGCAGCCATTTAAAAAGGATAAAAATCATGATAATGTTAGTATAAATGAGGCGTTTAAAGATACTACATATTGGGTGTTTATAGCTGTGTGTTTTATGATGGGTATGATGTTTTTTCAGTTATTTACCACATTGCCTTTATATCACAAAAGTCAATTTGATTTAAATGAGTTTCAAACAGGGTTAATTATGTTTGTTAACGTGGCTGTTATTGTTGTTTTTGAAATGCCATTTATTAACTTTATTGAGCAAAAAAAACTTAAAGCAACAAAGCTAATACTTTACGCATGTGTACTATTTACGGTAAGCTTTTTAGTGCTTTATAATAACTATTGGATAGGGATATTAATTGTGAGTATTTTGATAATCACAGTTGGCGAAATGATAGGTTTTCCTTATACAAATGCATTTGCAGTGCAACGAGCAAAAAAAGGTGCCGAAGGTAATTACATGGCGCTTTATACCATTGCTTTTGCCGTAGCTCATATATTTAGCCCGAAAATAGGGCTTAACGTTGTGTCAAGCTATGGTTATAATGCAAATTGGCTACTAACAGCTGCTTATGGGGTGATTGCAATTATACTGTCAATTTGGTTAGAAAAACGTGTAAAAAGTAACAAATAATGAATTTAAATCAAATCACAATACCATCACTTGATGTAACAAAGGCGGTTGCATTTTATGAAAAATTAGGGCTTATTTTAATCGTAAATTCAGCCCCCAGGTATGTTAGGTTTCAGTGTCCTAATGGCGAAAGCACTTTTTCAATCCATAGCGTAGATAAATTGCCAAAAGGCAATGGCGTTGTAGTTTATTTTGAAAACGATAACCTTGAAACGCAAGTTGATAGGTTACAAAATAAAGGTATAGTTTTTGAATCGCTACCAGAGCAAAAACCATGGTTGTGGAAAGAAGCACATTTATATGATTTGGATCATAATCATATAATACTATATGAAGCTGGACACTATAGGAAAAATCCGCCTTGGAAGGTTAAAAACACGTAAAAAACCTTTAAAAAGTTATTTAAATCATACGTTTTGTTGTAAAAGCAGTATTTTTGAGCCAATCATTTTAAAATTAAAGTACAATTTATATGGGGTTAACAAATAATGATGTTTTTAAGAAATTAAGAGTTGCGCATAAATTGCGTGATGAGGATATTGTAAATATTTTAAAATTAGTTGATTTTAAGGTTACTAAAAGCGAAATAAATTCATTTTTTAGAAATGAAAATCATCCAAAATATGTTGAAGTTGGAGATCAAATATTGCGTAATTTTTTAAATGGTTTAATTATTCATCTGCGCGGGCCTATGCCTCAAAAAAATAATAAAGATAAATAGGGTTTTGTTATTCAACTTTTAAAGCATTGTGTTTAACAACTTCAGATAGTACAATTTGTGTTTTCGTTTCGCCGTATAAAATTAGTTCATCAATAAGCTGCTCAAGATGTTTTTGATTTTTTAAAACAACTTCCATAACAATATTTTCATTGCCAGTAATTCTAAAACAATTAATAACCTCGTTAAGCGTTGCTGCTTTTTCTAAAAAAGGTTTTAATTGGCCCATAAATGCTTTAACAGTTATAATTGCTTTAAGCTGGTGGCCAGTTTTTATATAATCTACATCGGCAAAATACCCATTTATTATTCCTGAATCCTCAAGTTTTTTAATGCGCTCAGCAACCGCAGGGGAACTTATGCCTATTTGTCTTGAAATTTCAACATTACTTAGTCTAGCATTTTTTTGCAAACATTCAAGTATTTTCCAATTTGTAGCATCTAATTTCATAGTTAGTATTTAAAAGGTAAAAGATAAGTATAAACTTAATTTTAAAAAGTAATTTTAGTATTAAAAAGATGAAAACTTCAAAATTATAGATTTGAATGTAAATATTCGCCTTGTATTTTTAAAATTATTAAAAAAACAGTCTTCAATTGTGTTGTATTTATATGTAATATGTGTAATTTTATTATAATGTGTAGTTTTTTTGTAGAATACTGGTTTGTTTTTGTAGTTAAATGTATTTTTTTAGATATAATTTAGTATTCAAATGTATTCTTTTTGTTTAAATTTTTTTGCATGTTTGTTAAGAAGCTATAAATTAGCAAAGTAGTCAAAAAAACAATCATCAATCAATAACTAAACAACCACTATGATAACATTTGTAAAGTTTCTAATCGACATTATTTTTTGTTAAAAATAATGTAAGCTGTTAACTTAGGTTGCAGCTTTTTTTTTGTATATTTTTTATACTTAAAGGTAATCGCTATCTTTTATTTACTTTTGCATGTAATATATGGATACTAAAAAAAAAGACATACGTGCTTTAAGTAAAGATGATCTCAGAAGTTTTTTTGAGAAAATTGGCGATAAAGCTTTTAGAGGCAATCAAGTTTATGAGTGGCTTTGGCATAAATCTGCATATTCATTTGATGATATGACTAGCCTATCAAAAGCTACACGTACAATGCTTCAAGCTCATTTTGTAATCAATAATATTGAGGTTGATACTATGCAGCGAAGTAATGATGGCACAATAAAAAATGCTATTAAACTTCATGATCAACTTATTGTAGAGTCTGTTTTGATACCTACAAAAACACGTACAACAGCTTGTGTGTCATCGCAAGTGGGCTGTAGTTTAGATTGTAAGTTTTGTGCCACTTCACGCTTAAAGCGAATGCGAAACTTAAATCCTGATGAAATATATGACCAGGTAGTTGCTATAAACAAGCAAAGTTTACTGTATCATAACATCCCTTTAAGTAATATCGTATTTATGGGCATGGGAGAGCCGTTGATGAATTATAATAATGTGATTAAATCAATTGATAAAATCACATCAAATGAAGGTTTGGGCATGTCGCCCAAGCGGATTACGGTTTCAACTTCAGGCGTGCCTAAAATTATCAAAAAAATGGCCGATGATAACGTTAAATTCAATTTAGCAGTTTCTTTACACTCGGCAATTGATGAAATACGAACGCAAATTATGCCTTTTAACGAAACTTTTCCATTAAACGATTTAAGAGCGTCGTTAGAATATTGGTATAGTAAAACAAATCGAAAAATAACTTATGAATATGTGGTTTGGAACGATATTAACGATAAGCAAACAGATATAGATGCGCTGGTTAAATTTTGTAAATACGTACCGTGCAAGGTTAATTTAATTGAATATAATCCTATTGATGATGGTGAATTTCAGCAAGCAAAACCATCTGTAATAGAAAATTATATAAAGTCGCTTGAAAAACACCATATTGTGGTAAATGTAAGGCGTAGTAGAGGTAAGGATATTGATGCAGCATGTGGTCAATTAGCAAATAAAAGTTAATATTTTTGAAAATAGTAGAACAAATAAAACACCCTATTGCCTTTGAAATGAACCTCTTTGAGGAGAAGTTTCGTTTGTCAATGTCATCAAAGGTAGCTTTGCTAAACCGTATTACCCATTATATAGTAAACCGCAAAGGAAAACAAATGCGTCCTATGTTTGTGTTTTTGGTTTCTAAAATGGTATCAAATAATGAGGTTAATGACCGAACATATCGTGGTGCGGCGGTTATAGAGTTAATTCATACAGCCACATTGCTTCATGATGATGTTGTGGATGATAGTAATAGACGTCGAGGATTTTTTTCGGTTAATGCGCTTTGGAAAAATAAAATTGCAGTTTTAATAGGCGATTTTTTACTGTCTAAAGGTTTGTTGTTGTCGATTGATAATGAGGATTTTGATTTGTTAAAAATTATTTCGATTGCAGTAAGAGAAATGAGTGAAGGCGAGTTGCTTCAAATAGAAAAAGCTAGGCGTTTAGATATTACCGAGGCTGTTTATTATGAGATAATACGTCAAAAAACAGCAACCTTAATTGCTGCTTGTTGTAGCCTTGGTGCAGCATCGGTAAAACCTAATTCGCCACACGTGGAATCAATGCGAAAATTTGGCGAGTTGATAGGTATGGCTTTTCAAATTAAAGATGATTTATTTGATTATGGATCACAAAAAATTGGTAAGCCAACAGGTATTGATATAAAAGAACAAAAAATGACTTTGCCGCTTATTCATGTATTAAATAAAGTGTCAAAATCGGATAAAAAATGGCTTATACATTCGATAAAAAAGCACAACAAAGATAAAAATCGAGTACGCGAGGTTATTGCATTTGTAAAAGCAAATGGAGGACTTGAGTATGCAATAAATAAAATGAATAATTACAAAAACGAGGCTTTAAATATACTTGATCAATATCCTAACTCAGTTTATAAGACTAGCCTTGAACTTATGGTTAATTACGTTATTGACAGAAAAAAATAATTAGACATCAAATTGCCTTAAGTGATGATCTAAATGTTTGTATTGCATTTTTCCACGTTGTTCGGGCGTAAAATCTCCAAATAGTGGGTGAGTAGGCCAATTTTTGTCCTCCCGTTTTGAGCTAAATTCATTTATTAAAGCTAATAAATACTCTTTTTCATTGTCAAAATTTAATGAATCATTTATTACAAACTGTTTTGGTGTTTGTAAATTAGGTTTCCATAGCTTGTCATTATACATTTGTGGCTTTATAAAAGTTTTAAACAAAAATTTTTTAAAAAAATTAGCATTAGTTTTTAATTCTCTTTTGTTTAAAGCAACCTCTAGAGGGATACTGCAGTGTTTAAGCATTTGTGTAACATCCATTTTACCCCATTGGCGTTTTGACCCTAGTGATAATTTATCAAGCCTTTTAATAATATCTTGATGACCATCATTTGTAAAAATTGATTTCATTATAAGTATTCCATTTTTTGTTTCTGAAAAATACAATAATTATCTTTAACAGATGCAAAAAAAACAGGACTCCTTTTCTATAAAGCACTGGTCGGTAGATGATCGCCCTAGAGAAAAATTAATTGGTAAAGGAAAGCAGTCGTTAAGTGATGCAGAGTTATTAGCGATATTGATAGGGTCGGGTAGTAAAACCGAAAGTGCAGTATCATTATGTAAACGTATATTAGCAACAGTTTCTAATAAATTAAGTGAGCTGGGTAAATTGGATATCAAACAACTAATGGCTTTTAAAGGCGTTGGTGAAGCCAAAGCAATTAGTATTATTGCCGCTATGGAGTTAGGACGACGCAAGCAAAGTGAAATCGCTTTAAAGAAAAATAAAATAAGCTCAAGTAAATCAGTTTTTGAGCTTATGCAACCAATAATTGGCGAGTTGCCCCATGAGGAGTTTTGGGTAATTTATTTAAATAATTCAAACAAAGTTTTGCATAAGGCGCAGTTAAGTAAAGGCGGTATAACAGGAACCGTTGTTGATGTGCGATTAGCTTTAAAAATAGCTTTGCAACTTAATGCAGTAAGTGTTATTTTAACTCATAATCATCCATCTGGATCTTTAAAGCCAAGTGATGCAGATAAGCAAATTACGCTAAAAATTGCAGAAGCAGGAAAGGTGTTAGAAATTAAAGTGTTAGATCATGTAATTATTACCGAAAAAGCACACTTTAGTTTTGCAGATAACAATTTGCTTTAAAATCAATACACAACATATGTTACTAATTTATACGCATACCATAACACCACGAGTTAAATATATTTTTAAACAAATATGTACGCGAATTTTGGGTGTACCAGTTGCTTTTACTACAACTATTGAAGATTTTATAGCACATGATAGTTTAAAAATAAGCTACACTAATAAGCCTTTGGGTAATGAGTTTTTTGTTAAAAGTCATTCGTTGCTATTTGAAAAAAATATATCTGATATTCCAGTAAAAATAAAAGGATGGGAGGATACAAAATGTTTTTTTTTGACAGATAAAAACAGCCATTTACCGTTTGATATTTTTGCAGCATCATTTTATCTTATAAGCAGGTATGAAGAGTATTTTCCTTCAATTAAAGATTCATATGGTCGATTTGATGCAAAAAATAGTTTAGCATTTAAGCATCAATTTTTGCAAACCCCTGTAGTTGATATTTGGGCTTTAAAATTTAAAGAAAAACTGGCAACGCATTTTAAAACGTATCAATTTATAAAAAAAACGTATAATGTTAAGCCAATTGTATTAGTGTCGCAAGCTTATGCCTATGCTCAAAAGGGGGCTGTAAGAACTTTGGGAGGTGTGGCTAAAGATTTGTTTAGGTTTAACTTAAAGTTTATTTACCTACGGATTTTAGTTTTGCTTAACTTAAAAAAAGATCCTTATGATACATTCAATTGGATTATAAATAGGCAAAAGCAAAGCAAGTTTAGCTTTTACGTATTTTTTTCGGTTGGCGGGTATTCAACATACAATAAGAATACGAGTATAAATAAAAAAAATTTTGTTACTTTAATTAAGTCAATTAATGATTATTGTAAAGTGGGTTTAAAAATTTCATACTTCGCACTTTCTAATTTTCAATTCTTAAAACAAGAAAAATCTAAAATCGATGAGGTTATTAATACCCAAGTTAATGCCACAATTAATTCTTTTACTAAATTAAATTTACCGCAAACGTATAGAAATTTAATAGACTTAGAGGTAACAAATGATTATACAATGGGATACGCCAAAAATATGGGTTTTAGGGCAGGTACTTGCACACCTTTTTTATTTTATGATTTAGATTATGATATTCAAACCCCACTTTTAATTCATCCTTTTCAATTAATAGACACACATTTGCTGTCGCATAAATCGTTATTAGATAAAAACGAAGCCGTACAAAAAATTATACAGCAAGTTAAACGTGTTGATGGTACTTTTACGGCAATATTTAACAGTAATACACTAAATGATTTTAAACAAAATCATAATTTTAAAAAAATATTTAATCAAGTGGTTGCATCAGTAAACTAATACTACATTATTATGATAAAAAATATTAAGCATGTTTTTTTTGATTTAGATCATACATTATGGGATTTTGACAAAAACTCTGCACTTACCTTTGAAACTATTTTTTTAAAATATAATATAAATGTAAGTCTTTTAGAGTTTTTAAAAGTTTACCAGCCAATAAATTACAAGTACTGGAAACTGTATAGAGAAGAAAAAGTTAAGAAAGAAAAACTTAGATATGGTAGACTAAATGATACGTTTAAAGCGTTAAAAATAAATGTCAAAGCAAGTATTATTAATAAATTGGCAGACGCTTACATTGCTCATTTACCAGATTATAATTACTTGTTTGATGATGCACTATTGGTTTTAGATTATTTAAAACAAAAGTATAAATTACACATAATCACAAACGGATTTAAAGATGTGCAGCAGCAAAAGCTAAATCAATCTAACATAAGTCAATATTTTGATACCGTTACAAGCTCGGAATTAGTAGGTGTAAAAAAGCCTAATGCAAAAATTTTTAATCACGCTTTAAAGGTAGCTAAAGCATTACCCAATGAAAGTGTAATGATTGGTGATAATTTAGAAGCTGATATTTTTGGGGCGCTTGATTTTGGTATGGATGCTATTTGCTTTAATTACCATAACGAAAACCTTGCTGAGCATATAAAAAAAATAGATAAATTAATAGAGCTTAAACACTTGTTGTAATGAAAATAAAATTGCCCCATATATTTTTATTGCTTGTCTCTCTGATTTGTTGTAGCGGTTGTTATGAAGCGTTAGATTTTGAGCAAGCAAATGATTTGAAACTAAATCCTACATTTATTTCTAGCTTAGCATATTTTGATACTGCTGCTCCTGCTTTTATTGTTAATCCTGGAGATGATAACTTTATTCAAGAAACCGTATCGTTATCTATTTTTGATGAGCCTTTTGTTGTTGACAATCTAACTCGTGCTGATTTTGTTTTTGAAACTTCAAATTCAATTTTACGAGATTTTAATGCACGCGTTGATTTTTTTGATGCTAATCGTAATTTACAACACAGTTTTACAATTCAAATCCCTAATTCAACGGATAATACTGATAATGTAAACACCCATACCGAGGTGTTTGAAGGTGATACGCTAATTGGTTTAAAAAACACCACAGTAATAGTATTTACATTAACAATTATACCAAGTAATACACTTCCTGTAATTACAGAAGAAACCATAGGGCGTTTAAAATTAAGATCTTTTGGAGTGTTTTATTTAAATATAAATTAGCCATGTTAAAACGCAAAGTGTATTTATGGCTTAGTTTAGTTTTTATGATAATTATTGATGCAAATGCTCAAAATAAGCAAATTCTTTTTGGCTTAAATGATGTGCCTCAAACATTACTGATAAATCCAGGAGCAAAGGTTGATTATAATTTACATATCGGTATACCGTTACTTTCTCATATACATTTAAATATTGGATCTTCGAGTGTGTCAGCACAAGATGTATTTGAAAACAATACTATAAATTTTAATACTAAATTGCGTAATGCAATCGCAACATTAAATCATAAAGATTTTTGGACATTTACTCAGCAGTTAGAGTTGTTAAATGTAGGTTTTAGAATTGGTAATACTAATTTTAACAGAAACACTTACCTTTCTTTTGGGTTATATCAAGAGGCAGATGCCATTGCGTATTTCCCAAACGACTATGTTAAATTAGCTCTAGAAGGTAATCAAAACAATATCAACAAACGCTTTGATTTAAGTCACTTAAACCTAAGAGCCGATTTACTTACTGTTTTACATTTTGGCTATAACAAAACTGTAAGCAAACAATTTACTTATGGTTTTAGAGCAAAAATATATTCTAGTGCTTTTAGTTTAAGGTCGTTTGATAATTTTGGGTCATTAAATACCCGTCTGGGTAGTAATAATATATTTGAACATCACTTTAATGTAAACTTAAAATTACAAACATCTGGTTTTACATCACTATTAGATGACGAAACAGATAGTCAATTAACATTAAAAGAAATTCAATCTAGATTGTTGCTGGGTGGCGATTTAGGTTTGGGCTTAGATTTTGGATTTACGTATAATATCACTAACCAGTTTGTTTTAGAGGCTAGTGTGCAAGATTTGGGTTTTGTAAATCATAAAAACGACGTGCAAAATTATAAGTTGATAGGAAATTACACTTTTGAAGGTATAGACCCGTTGTTTGGTGGAGCAGGAAATCAAAACTCTCCCGAAGGTTTTGTTGAAGATGTCGCCGAGGCGTTTGATGACTTATTTGCAATAGATACAACGCAAACTAAGTTTACCACATGGCGACCTATTAAAATTAACACCGCGTTACGTTATGCGTTTGATAAAGAAAAAGCAAATACGTGTGATTGTAATCAATATTTAAATCCGTATTTGAGTGAGGTTGGTGCACAATTGTTTATGATAAAGCGACCTGTACAACCACAATTTGCATTAACTTTATATTATTATAGGCGACTTTTTAATACCTTTAGCCTCAAAACCTCTTACACTATAGACTCGTATTCATATAGTAACTTTGGGTTTGGAGTATCAACCCAAATTGGCGCATTTAATTTGTATGCTGTAGCAGATAATTTATTTGGATTTAATAACTTGTCAAATACAACATACCAATCATTCCAATTTGGACTAAATTTAATTTTTGACAACAAATGAAACTAAAACTAACACTTTTTGCAATTATTACATGTGCATTAACATCAATATATGCACAAGCAAACCTAAACGATTATAAGTATGTAATTGTGCCTAATAAATTTGATTTTTTAAATGAAGAAAATAAATATAGGCTAAATGAGCTTACTCAATTTTTATTTGAAAAAAACGGATTTACGGCAATATTAGCATCCGAACAAATGCCTAATGACTTAGTTGATAACGGTTGCTTAGCGTTACGATCTGATGTGATTGAAGAAAATAGTTTATTTAAAACTAAGTTAAAAATAGTTTTAAAAGATTGTAGAGGCACTGTAGTATATACATCAAAATTGGGGCAATCAAAAGAAAAGTTGTTTAAAACCGCCTATAATCTTGCTTTAAGAGATGCCTTTACATCGTTTGACACTGTAACTTATAAATATGTTGAAGGCAGTAATACTATGGCGCCTACTAAAGTTAACGCTGATGTGTCTCAAAGTAAAAATTATAAAGCCAAAACATCGCAACAGGAAACCAAAAAAGTTAAGGATGACACCACTAATGCTGACATAAAATACGATGTGCTTTATGCTCAAAAAATTGAAAATGGGTTTCAATTGGTAGACAATTCACCAAAAGTGGTCATGATTTTGATAGCAACGCCAAGAGCCAATACATTTATAGTTAAAGATGAAAATGCAACAGTATATAAAGAAGATGAACTTTGGTATATCTCAAAAATTAAAGATAATAAAACAATAACCGAGGTTTTAAAAATCAAATTTTAATAGTCGTATTTTTTGCTCCAGCGTTGTTTTAAAAACTCAAGTTGCTTTGCTTCCCTGGCATTATTACCGGGGTGATATAAAGTATTGTTTTTTATTTCTTCGGGTAAAAAATCTTGAACTATAAAATTATTTTCATAGTTGTGAGCGTATTTATAAGCATTGCCATAACCTATGTCTTTCATTAATTTTGTAGGTGCATTTCTAAGCGCTAGCGGTACGCTCAAATCTCCAGTTGACTTAACTAAATTTTGAGCATTATTTATAGCCATGTAAGCAGCATTACTTTTAGCCGAACACGCTAAATATGTGGCACATTGACTTAAAATAATACGTGACTCAGGATTTCCAATGGCACTAACAGCTTGAAAAGTATTATTAGCAATAACTAATGCCGTGGGGTTGGCATTACCAATATCCTCACTAGCTAAAATCAGTAGGCGTCTAGCAATAAATTTTACGTCCTCGCCACCTTCAATCATTCTCGCAAGCCAATATACGGCTGCATTAGGGTCGCTTCCGCGGATAGATTTAATGAATGCAGAAATAATGTCATAATGTTGCTCGCCAGTTTTGTCGTAACGTGCCGTATTACTTTGTACATGCTGTAATACTATTGCATTTGATATTTCAATAGTTTCAGTTTCAAAATTATTTATAACCAGCTCAAAAATGTTTAATAGTTTGCGCGCATCACCACCCGATAATTTAAGCAAAGCATCAGTCTCTTTTAACACAATATGTTTTTGCATTAAATATTTATCTTTCGTTATGGCTTGCTCTAAAAGTGTTATTAAATCGGTTTTGCTAAATGGGTTTAATATGTAAACTTGACAGCGAGACAATAGTGCAGAAATAACTTCAAAACTAGGGTTTTCGGTAGTAGCACCAATTAAGGTAACCCAACCTTTTTCAACAGCTTGTAATAATGAATCTTGTTGTGACTTGCTAAACCGATGAATTTCATCAATGAATAAAATTGGACTTTTTGCGGCAAATAATGTATTACTTTTTTTAGCATTATCAATAACCTCTCGTATATCTTTAACACCAGCATTTATTGCACTAAGTGTAAAAAAAGGGCGTTTTGTACTGGTGGCAATAATATTTGCCAACGTAGTTTTTCCTATGCCAGGAGGGCCCCATAAAATCATTGAGGGTATTAATCCTCGTTTTAAAGCACGTTGTAAAACACCATTTTCACCAATTAAATGTTTTTGACTTACGTAGTCTTCAAGTGTTTTAGGTCTAAGGCGTTCAGCCAATGGAGTGTTGTTGCTCATATAGTAAAAATACAAATCATTATGTTACTGACAATTTTTCAACATATTTAATACGGCTTTATATTTGTTTTTATAAAATTGTGAAGCAAAATAGTGAATTTCAATATTACACAGGTGTAATTGGGTATCCAGTACTTTTTATACTTATAATATGGTTTGTATATTGGTTTGAGGTTAAGTTTAACGTTAACCTTAATTATTTAGGTATATACCCGCTTAAATTTAGTGGGCTAAGAGGTGTTTTATTTAGTCCTTTTATTCATGGCAGCTTAAAACACTTATATCATAATACAATACCGCTTTTTGTGTTATCAATGGCGCTGTTTTATTTTTATAAAAAAATTGCATGGCAGGTCATAATATACGGCGCGTTGTTATCAGGTATTATGACGTGGTGTATGGCACGATCATCTTACCATATTGGAGCTAGTAGTTTAATTTATGTCCTGATGAGTTTTTTGTTTTTTAAAGGCTTACTAGCTCGACATATAAAACTAATAGCTGTTTCATTAACTGTAATTTTTATATACGGAAGCATGATATGGTTTGTGTTTCCGATTAAAGAAGGTGTGTCATGGGAGGGTCATTTGTCGGGTTTTGTAATAGGTTTTTTATTCTCACTAATGTTTAAAAATAAAATTGTGAAGCCTAAAGTTTACTATTGGCAACAAGATTTTTATGATGAAACCACAGATGTTTTTATGCAACATTTTGATGCCGATGGCAATTTTATTGAAAATTTTGAAGAAGAGTAGTTGATTAAATTGATACTGTAGTGTCAATTTGTCGTTGTCTAATCGTTTCGTACAAAAATGCACCACAAGCGACAGAAACATTTAGTGACCCTATTTCTCCTAGCAGTGGTAGTTTTGCTTTTTCGTCTACTATTTTTAATATAGATGGATTTATTCCTCTGCCTTCGGAACCCATTAAAATAGCACAAGGGGTGTTTAATTTAGTTTTGTATAATGTAGCACTAGCCTTTTCGGTTGCAGCTACAACTTTAATGCCAGATGCTTGCATATGATAAACCGCATCTTTTATGTGGTCAACCTTGCAAATAGGCATTTTAAAAACAGCTCCAGCACTAGTTTTAATAGTATCACCATTAATAGGGGCACCACCTTTTTTTTGTATAATAATGCCATGAACACCCGTGCACTCTGCAGTACGAATTATAGCGCCAAAATTTCTAACATCACTTAGTTGATCTAGTAATAAAAACAAAGGTGTTTCGCCTGATTCTAATACACTAGTTACCAATGTATCTAAATCATGAAACGAAATAGGTGATATTTGTGCAACAGCACCTTGATGGTTTTTATCTGTTAATCGATTAAGTTTTTCTACAGGCACATAAGAAGCAGATATTTTTTTAGTTCTTAAAAGTTGCTCAAGCTCTGTAAAAAGTTCTCCTTTTAGGCCTTTTTGTAAAAATACTTTATCAATGTTTTCTCCAGAATTAATAGCTTCAATAATAGCTCTAATCCCGAATATTTTGGTGGTTGTTTCCATGATGGCAAAGTTATGTAAAAAAAAAAGGTTGTCATTATGACAACCTTTTTTTTTAGTTTAATTAGCAAATGCCCAAATATCTACATCTAATAGATGTCCACCTTGGTTTTGTATTGCTGCATTGTAACTAGATTCATTAGATAAACGTTCTGAATCAGGATAAAGAAATCTTCTTGGGACAATGCCTGAAGGATTATCTCCATTCGCCCCATTTGGATTTGGAGTCAATGCTGGTATTCCTGTCCTTCTATAATCATTCCAAATTTGTATAAAATTTGAACCATATAGAGATTTATATTTTTCTGTAATGATAACAGTTAAATCTACAGTAGTTATAGCATCAACATATGCTGTAATATCAGCATCTGAAACACCTAAAAACTCCATATTTGCTGTTATTGCGCTTTTCAAAGCACTTTCAGCATCACCGCCAGTTCTAAATAAAGCTTCTGCTTCTAAAAATTTTAATTCAGCAAATGAAATCAATGGAGATGGAGATTCGAATTGTGCCCAAAATAAATCAGTATTTCCATTTTCAAAAAATAAGTTGTCACCATCCGAATTTTCAATCATGTATAAATTTTTTCTTGGATCTCCTGTCATTAGATTAGCAAAGAAAGGATCAATGATTAATGTGTTAGGGCGATCAAGACCAAATAAAGCCAAGGGATTGGATCCATTTCTATTAGCTTCAAATGAAAAGATTGGTGCGTCTTCATTCGTTGAAAACGCCATTTGTATTTCAGATAATGCTTTACTTGATGCGTTTGGATCTCTTTTTGTTAACTGCATGTAAAATCTTGCTTTTAGAGCGTGTGCAGCCTTTATAAATCCAGATTGGCCTAAGTTTGTTAAATTTCCTTGAAGGCTATAATCTGTGTTAGCTAAATCATTGATTGCTTCATCAAGTAAAATTTGAATAGTAGAATAAATTTCTTCTTGTGTATCATAAGTTGGCTGTAGGTTTTCGGAACCTAAAAAAGCGTCAGAATAAGGTATATCTCCCCATAAATTCGTTGCTAAACCTAAGTTTACAGCTAAATATAGTTTTGCTAAGCCTCTTGTGCTGATATCTTCACCAGAAGTTTCTGATCTTGAAATCATATCTACACAATCTCTCATTGAACCAGTATACAGCCCAAACTCCCAAAAATTAGCTAAAGTACCTTCAGGAATATCATATTGAGTAAAAGCAACTTGTTGAGCATCAAACCCAATGAACTGTTGTGTTACAATCCCTGCTAAACGTCCTGCGCTAGAAGTTAAATTTCTATGTGTTTGGGTTTGCATAATAGGTGTAACAGCTACTAGTGGTACGTTGTCACCTCCAGGTCTGCCTGGATCTAAATTAGTGTCGTCAAACTCACCACAAGAAAACATTAAAATACCTATAAATGTGGCTAATAATATGTTTAAATTTTTTTTCATAATTTTTTTTTTAAAATGAAACTTTTATCGCTACAGAATAGCTTTTTGTTTGTGGCTGATTAAAATAATCTAATCCAAGTCCATTGGAGTCACCTGTAAGATTTGTTTCAGGGTCAATACCAGGATAATCAGTAATTACTAATAAATTTCTACCAGCAACGGTAAGAGATATGTTTTCTACCCCTATATTCGAAATCATTTTTTGAGGTAATGAATATGTTAAAGCTAATTCTCGCAGTTTTAAAAATGTACCATCATGTACGTTGTCTTCTGATACGCCTCCAAAACCATATCTAATCCATCTGTTGCCACTTACCCCATCTGCTGGGTCGTAATACGCAACCGCAGTAGTGTTTTGTTGACCGTCAGATAGTCTAACACCATTAACTACATATGTGTCTTCTCTTAAATCACCTGTTGTTTTTGAAACACCAAAATAATCAAGT
>CALDUQ010000083.1 GCA_937924845.1 uncultured Flavobacteriaceae bacterium | reverse complement strand
CATTTGAATTTGAATCAAGTCCTGTTCTATATAAAATCAGTTCATTCATTGAAAAATCTAGTGACCCATACTCAAGGCTATCAGAGCAACCATCATTATCACTATCTAAATCTAAATTATTATAAATACCATCACCATCACTATCCAAGGCACTATCGCAAATACTTGCTTTTAAACCAAATCCTTCAACAGCCAAATTAGTTGTAGTAGTTGATTGATGCGCAACACTTAAGTTAAATGCATCAATATTAGACGCACCTAAATCAAATTCTATATACCAGTTTGCCGCATTATTTAATAAAGTATCTGATCCGCTTTGTGTTACACTATCGCCTGAGTTAATAACTGTACCATCGGCTTCATCTAATTGGTTTGAAGGGTCTCTTACAATACCTGTAACACCTGCATTAAATATTAAGGTTAGTGTTTGTGCATTAGTGTCATTTTCAGAGTCTACAATACCACTCACGTTTGGCCCATATACAACGCTATTTAAAATAGTATTTAAGCCCGGTGTAATTACATGATTAGCTGTTAAGCTGGTTGTGTTTTTATTAAAAATGTAATGTACTGCATCAAAAGCGTACCTATTATTTGCTGCAGTTAATGCACTACTTGCTTCTGACAAATCAATAGAGAATGTAGCCTCTGCATTTCCGTTAGTATACATACCTTCTATTAGTTGGCTTCCTATAGCAGTAACATAATTAGTATTAGTAGGAAATCCATAACCACAGCCTAATTCTATTACATCCAACACACCATCATTATCATCATCTACATCTACCAAATCGGGTATTGCATCCATGTCGATATCATCAGTTTGGGCATAAACTGAAAAAGAAGACATTAAACCCATAAAAAAAAGCACTAAAAACATCTTTTTTGTGCTTAAAAAATATTTTTTATTGAACGACAACTGGTTTATCATATCCATAAATTTTCTTTGATAACATTTATTTAATATCATTTACAAAGTATCGCTTACCAACACTTTACAAAGGCTTAGACAAATTTTAAAAGAAATGACAACTATTTTGCCAATAAATATACCTGAATTAATAATCTAGGGTTTACCCTAAAAGGTTGTTTTTTTGATTTAACTTTATTTTTTTAAAACAGTTAATTAGTAACTATAATCAGGATAAATCGTTATAGCGTTTATGACGTATCTGTTTTTATTAATTTTAATTACAAAGTAAATTATATAAATTAAGCTATAATAAAAGTCAAAAATCAATAAGGCGAATGTCAAAAATCGCCTTAGAAAAAATTAAATTATAAAAAAAGTAAAAAAATTAAGCACAAAAAAAAGGCTTCAATTTCTTGAAACCTTTATCATAATTTTGTGACCTCGGCAGGATTCAAACCTGCAACCTCTTGAGCCGTAATCAAGTGCACTATTCAGTTATGCTACGAGGCCATTTTTGTGGGTGCAAATATATAATTAATTATGTTATAGCCAAAATTTTTTATTAAAAAGCGCTAATATTAATTCAGGGCGTTTTTGGTAACATATAATCGCCACGCAAATATTGCCAACTGTATTTTATTAGCTTTACTTAAATCTAATCTACGTTTGGTATAACTTGGCAAAAGCCGCTTATTAAGCTTTGCTAAAAGCTTAAATCCTATTTTAGCCATATCTTATAATTTTGATTTTTCAACAAACTACTAATCTCAGTGCAAACATATTCAAGAAATAACTCATCGGCATTAGTAAAAGGGTTTAATGTACCTGAATCTATATCAATTTGACCAATATTTTCACCATCGTAAAAAATAGGTATCACAATTTCGGCTTTAACCGAAATGCTACAAGCAATATAATTATCTTGTGCTTTAACATCTGGCACTACAAAATTTGAATTACTTAATGCCACTTGACCACAAATACCTTTTCCGAAAGGAATAATTTCATGATCGGTTGGATCACCTACATAAGGCCCTAGTTTTAACTCCTGTTTGTCTCCGTTTTTAAAGTAAAACCCAACCCAATCATAATAAGCAACTTCGGCTTGTAACAATTCACAAATTTGTTTTAACTTTTTTTCGATTGTTGTTTCACTAACTGTTAGTATTTGTAAAACATCAAATTTTAACTTTTCAAAAAGCATCTCATTATTTTTTTTAAGTACCTGCTTGTAAGTATATTTAATCTAATTGTATATTTGTAGTGTGAATACAAATAGTTTTAAATCTATATTTACTGCAACGCTATCATTACTAGTGTTATTTTCGACAATATCAATACCTGTCGAAAGTCATTTTTGTGGAGCTACATTAATTGACAAGGCTATTTTTAGTAAAGCAACTAATTGTAGTAACCAATATTGCAAAATTAGCAAAAACATTGAAGACAATCAATCTTGCTGCTCTGATGATTTTGAAATAATTAAAGGACAGGATGAATTATTACTTAAATTCAATAGTTCTAAGACTGTCAAAATTCAAAAAATTTTATCAAAAACATTTCATGAGTTTGATTTAATTCATAATTTTCACACTTATACTAATGTAAGCCAAACAGTTTACAAACCACCTAATATTGTTTTTAATTTGATGATTAAGCATCAGGTTTTTTTAATTTGATTTATTGTTTTTTCAAATAAAACACTAAAACTTATTATAATTAAAAACAGAAATTAATAACAATGAAATTTATTTATTATTTCATTATTTTGATTCCCTCATTAACCTTTGGGCAAAACCTGCTTACTGGTAAAGTATATGAAAAAAATCAAAATAACACATCTATACCAATACAATCGGCAAATATTTATTGGCTTAATACAAATATTGGTACAATCACAGATAGTGAGGGGCAATTTAAAATTCCGTATCAAAAAAAACACACCAAACTAGTTATAAGCTACATTGGTTACAAAACTGATACATTAACCATAAACACACCTAAATACTTAAGGCATGAATTATTTAGCAATAATGATTTAGACGCCGTATCGATTAGCACACAAAAAAAGAGTACTCAAAAATCATATCTTAGTGCTACAAATATATTAAACATTAGTAGTGATGAATTACTAAAAGCTGCTTGTTGTAATTTATCTGAAAGCTTTGAAACTAATCCTTCTATTGATGTTAATTTTACAGATGCCGTTTCCGGAACGCGGCAAATAAAACTTTTAGGACTTACTAGCCCTTATATTTTAATAGCTACCGAAAACATCCCATCAATTAGAGGTGCATCGCAAGCCTACGGATTAAGTTTTATTCCCGGTACTTGGGTAGAAAGTATACAGCTTACAAAAGGTGCTGGTAGTGTTATTAATGGTTTTGAAAGTTTTTCGGGGCAAATAAATGTTGAACTACAAAAACCTAGAGCAAATGAAAAATTATTTATTAATGCCTATGCCTCTGGAGCTGGCAGATATGAGTTAAACACCCATATTAATCATAATATTAACCCACATTGGGATACTGGTTTTTATATTCATGGCAATTTACGATCTCAAGAATTTGACAAAAACAACGATTCTTTTTTGGATGTTCCGCTGGCAAAACAAATAAACATATTAAATCGTTGGCAATATACAAATGCAAAAAAAGGCTTGGTTAGTTTTATGAATTTAAGATATTTAAATGATGAAAAGCAATCTGGTCAAATTCAATTTAACCCAAACACTCAAACTCAATTATGGCAAAGTGATATAAACACAGAGCGCATTGAGTTTTCTGGAAAACTTGGCTACGTTAATCCAGAAATAACTTATCAAACCATGGGCTTACAGTTATCGTACAGCCATCACAATCAAAACTCAGTTTTTGGCCTTAGAGATTACAATATCATTCAAAATAGCATCTATTCAAATTTAATTTACAACACGATAATAAGTGACACACGCCATAAAATTAAAACTGGTATTACCTTTACTTATGACGACTATAACGAGCTTGTTGAAACCACAAAATATAGCAGAACAGAACGCTCAATTGGAGGATTTGCTGAGTATCATTATGACAACTTAGACAATCTTAATTTAACGCTTGGAGCAAGAATTGACACTAATAACTTACTAGGTACTTTTATTACACCTCGACTACATTTAAGGTATACACCATGGGGCAAAGCCGCTATAAAAGCATCTGTTGGTCGAAGTAAACGTAGTGCCAATATATTTGCAGAAAATCAAAAATACTTTGCGAGTTCAAGAACGCTAAATATTTTAAATTCCGAAGGAAATATTTACGGCTTAGATCCTGAAATTGCATGGAATTACGGCCTATCTTTTTTACAAGGCTTTCAACTGTTTAATCGTAATGCCGATGTTGCTATTGATTTGTATCGCACAGATTTCAACAATCAAGTTGTTGTTGATGCTGAAAATCCGATTGAACTCAACTTTTACAACCTAAATGGTCAAAGTTATGCTAACAGCTTACAACTTGAGCTTAACTTTAAACCTTTAAAACGTATTGACGTAAGAGTTGCTTACAAATATTACGATGTCAAAACGCAATACCAATCAGGTATACAACAAGCACCATTAACGCCAAGTCAACGTTTTTTTAGTAATATAGCCTATGAAACAGTATTAAAAAACAACAAACAATGGAAATTTGACATTACCCTAAATTGGTTAAATCAACAGCGTTTACCTAATACTAACCTAAGCCCTTTACAATTTCAAAAACCAAACTTAACGCCTACTGTAACCACTCTTAACGCTCAAATTACAAAAGTGTTTTCTAAAAATTTCGAAATCTATATAGGCGGAGAAAACATAACTAATTTAAAGCAAAACAACCCAATTATAAACCCAGACAATGCCTTTGGCTCAAATTTTGATACCACCTTTGTATATGGCCCTATATTTGGCAGCATGTATTACACCGGGCTACGATTTAAAATTAAATAACTAAATTTATATTATGAAAAAAATTATAACACTCACTTTTATTTTATTTACTACTTATGCGTTTTCACAAAACAAAAACACAAAAACAACTATCGAGGTTGATGGCGTTTGTTTTATGTGCAAACACAGAATTGAAAAAGCCGCTATTAAAACCAAAGGGGTAAAAACTGCCGTTTGGAATATATCAACTCATAAACTTGAGTTAATATACAATCAACAAAAAACAGATTTAAAAACAATACAATCTAATATTGCCAATAGCGGTCATGACACTAAACTAATTAAAGCAAAAGCTGAAAATTACAACGCTATAGACCCGTGTTGTAAATATCGTGATGAACAAGTGGTAAAAAATCACGAAAAAAATTAACAAAAAAAAGCAGTTGTTTATAATTTAAACAACTGCTTTTTTATATGACTTAAAGATATATTATGTGATTATTTTCCTCCAAAAAGTCCTCCTAGCAAACCGCCAAGACCACCTTTTTTATCACCACCAGTTACCATACCTAATACATCATCTACAATATTACCATCGCCATCAGCATCTAATATTGAAGTTAATATATTTTGGCTTCCGCCAGAATTACCACCTAATAATCCGCCCAACAAACCAGCAACCCCACTAGAGCCACTTACATTGTTTTGTTTAGCTTGTTTTCCTATCAATCCCATTAACAAAGGTGCTGCAGTTTTTAAAATATTACCAACTGAGCCAGCATCAATACCCGATTGTTTACTTAAAGCATTTTGCACATTTTGCTGTTTACTCCCTAAAATATGACCCAAAATTCCTGCGCCATCATTAGTAACTTCCTCAGATACACCACCATTAAATAAATCTCCTAAATTATCTAATATACCGCCATCATGTTTACCACTTAAAGCACTCATTAAACCAGCTGCACCTTCAGGCGTTTGAGCATTTCTTTGCATTGCCTGTGTTAAAACTGGTAAAGCCATACTTAACAATCCTCCAGTTTTTTCTTCAGATTGTCCTGATTGCGATGCAACACCGCTTATAATTGTTTTACCTAAATCACTATTTAATAAATCTAATAATCCTGCCATTTTTTTATATTTAAATTAACTGTTTACAAGTTACAAAAAAAAATATTTTTATAAAAAACAGCCAAGTAACCCTATGTTAAATTACATATAATATCGACATAAAGAAAGTATTAGACATTATAATAATTATTTTTGCAACTAAAAGCTCATGTTTAAAACCATAGTCCATTATGGCATTCATTTTTTTATACCAGTACTAATTGCTTTAGGGTTTTATAAAAAACAATGGAAAACCGTATTTTTTATATTAATAGCCACAATGCTTATTGATTTAGATCACCTTTTAGCAACGCCAATTTTTAATGCTAACCGATGTAGCATTAATTTTCACCCTCTACACTCTTATATAGCAATTGGCATTTACGTAAGTTTTCTTTTTTTTAAAAAAACTCGTATTTTAGGTATTGGGCTTTGTTTGCACATATTTGCAGACGCTTTAGATTGTTTTTTAATGTAAATACACACCAGCCATGATAGGGTAATGATCAGATAGATGCTTATCAAAAACTTCAAAAAAATTAACCCCAAAAGCTTTATCGGTAAGAATATAATCTATTCGTGTAGGGAAATATTTAAAATCAAAGGTACGACCAAACCCTGATCCAGCTATCTCAAAAGCATCATTTAATTTTTTGGTAATCGTATTGTATATATATGAATATGGTGTATTATTAAAATCACCACAAACAATACTTTTATAAGGTGATTGTTGTTTATGTGCTAAAAACATTTCAACTTGAGTTTGTTGTTTTTCAAAAACTTCGCCTATATGCTCAACTAAAGCATTAGATTTTTCGACATTCAATGTTACATCTGGGCTTATATGTAAAGATTGCAAGTGCAAATTATATACACGAATAGTATCCTTTTTTACTACAATATCCGAAAAAATAGCATTATTTGTTGTGTTCTTAAACTTTATTGAACCCGAGTTAATTATTGGGTATTTTGAATAAATAGCTTGACCGTATTTAGCTTTACGACCTTGAAGTAACTTGTAATTAAATTGATAAGCAGATAAATCTATTTTATCAAGCGGATGAAATTCCTGAAAGGCAATTATATCGGGATTTTTATCTGTGATAAACGTATTAAAGTCGCTATTAAAATTAGTGTTTTCAATCCAATTATAAAGATTAAACAAGCGCACATTATAACTCATTATACTTAAATCGGCAGTTTTAATCGCTTTATTAGACTCGGTTAATTTATATAATGAAAACATGTAATTATAACCAATACACAACACTATTAACGATAATAGCATTTGTTTTTGTCGCTTAACAAGCCAATATAACACAAAAGCTATATTTATTAATATCAATAGAGGTACTCCTAAGCTTAAAACCGATAAAAATGCAAACTGCTGTGGTGGTACAAATGGCAAAACATATGAAAACAATAACGTAACCGCCATTAACACATTAAAAAAGTTAATACATTTATCTATTGTTTTTAATTTTTTCATCAATTATTTTTTCCTGCTTTAAATAAAAATTCTTTTTCGTCAGAATTTAAACTCTCATAACCACTTTTGCTTATTTTATCTAATATAATGTCAATTTGTTTTTGCTTATTAAACTCGTTAAAACTACATGTATCATGACCAGCATAGTTTTTATTTTTTGATTTATATACTGTTTTTAATGGTGATTTTTTATTACCAAAAAACTTATTAAATATGGCTTCTATCCCATCTCCAAATTTTACACCAATATCATTTCCATTTTTTAATTGATACGCATAAAACGCACCCAAAATAGCACCACCAATGTGTGCGACATTACCACCTCTATTATCTCCAAAAAGTCCCACTAAATCTAATACAACTATAATAAGTCCTAAATAAATTAAACGAAATTGAATAGAAAAAAAACCAACTTCTTTATTAGGCATATAGGTGCATAAAAAAATTAGTGCCGCTCTAACCCCTGCCGAAGCCCCTATTAAACCACCAGCATTATTTAAAAACGATTTAGGCAATACTGTATAAAATAACAAAAACAAAGCGCCACCAAATAGTAAGCCTAAAAAGTATACATTAAGCGATATTTTAACATTAAATAAATTACTAAACGTCCGACCAACAAAATACAACACTAACATATTAAAAAACAAATGCCAAAAATCGGTGTGCGAAAAACCATAAGTCAATATTGACCAAGGCTTTGTTGTTAAATCTAAAATTGAGCTTGACAAACTCAACCAATTTAAACTTAAATCCCTAGGTATAGTATTAACAATACTTAAAACCCAACCTACAACATATACAACTACATTAATAGCTATGATTTTTTCAAAAGCAGTTAACCGCTTTAGCTTATTTGTAATATCATAATTAAGTGATGTCATATTTTAATTATAGCGATGATTATTTAATTGATTTTTTTTCCAATAATACATAATTAAAAAACCTGTAAGCGCTCCACCAACATGAGCCAAATATGCAGTATTACTTGGGCTAAAAAAGGACTGACCTGATATAGCCGAAATAATATCAAGTATTATAATACCTGGAATAAAAAACTTTGCTTTAACTGGTACTGGCAAAAAAATCAGCATTAATTTAGCATTAGGATTCATCATGCCAAACGCTGCTAAAACACCCATAATAGCTCCGGATGCTCCAACCATAGATGAATACATTACTTTAAATAATTTATGAATTGCATCAGTTTGAAGTGCTGTAAACATCCTTTTGCTTCTATTAGTCTTTAAAATTTCATTAATTTCTGGTAAAGAAATTCCAGATTCAATTAATGACGTTTCAGCAGTAAAAAATTGATAATAATAAAAGCCTAATTGAAAAATTAAAGCGCCTAAACCTGCCGAGAAATAAATAAATAAAAACCTTTTATTGCCCAATTGCTGCTCAACTGCTGTACCAAACATATATAGCGCTAACATATTAAATAGCAAGTGCGTAATATTACCATGCATAAACATATGTGTTATAATTTGCCAAGGCTGAAACAACTCATACTTTGGAAAATACAACGCAAACCATTTATAAAACAAACTTCCGTCACCAACTGCAACTGTACCTATAAACATAATCACGTTTATAATCAATAAATGTTTTACGGTTTCTGTAATCCCTCTCATAAATATTTAAACTGCTTTATTTAAATTATTAGCTTAGATAATTTAGTAACGTAAAAATGTTAATTAAATTTTTTATCTAACTCATCTAATTGCAAGGTTACAAACACTTTTTTACCAAAAGGTGTAACTGTAGGTTCTTTACATGCAAATAAACTATTTACTAAATTTTCTTGTTCTTCTAGCGACAGGGTATTGCCTGCCTTAATTGCTAAACTCTTAGCCAAACTTTTTACAATTAAATCAGTTTGACTAAAACAACTGTTTGTCAACTCGTTTTCGACATCATTTATTAAGCCTTCAAACACCAATTGAACTTGGTCTTGATTGATTGTTGACGGCAAAGCCGATATTTCAACAGTATTTGCTTCTAATGCTTTAAATTGAAAACCCGATTGCTCTAGTTGCGATTTTATGTTTAATAAAATTTCAATTTCATTGTTTGAAAAATCTAAGGATAAAGGAAATAATAATTGCTGACTTACACTTTCATTAACGGTAATTTGAGTTAAATACGTTTCATATAAAACACGTTGATGCGCACGATATTGATCGATTACCAAAAGTCCTGACTTAACACTTTTAATAATATATTTAGCTTGAAGCTGAAAACTATTAGTTTTCACTTCAATCGATGTTTCGTCAAAAATAGTTGGTGATATTACTTCACTTTCAAACTCTAGCTGGGGTATATCAATATGTGAATTGTTTGACTTAGACTCCAAACCAACATACAAGCTTTCCCAATCGGGTGGTGTAGCCTTTTTAAATTCACTATTTGATTTTTTAGCACGTGGTGTATCAGACAAGCCAACCTCAAAAGGATTAAATGACCGATCGACTTCTATATTAGGTATACCAGCTATTGGTTTATTTTTAAACTCATAAGGGGTATCCAAATTATTATCATGCTGAAAATCCAAAACTGGAGCAATGCTAAATTGACCTAAACTATGTTTTACAGCCGCCCTTAAAATAGCATATAATGTTTGATTATCATCAAATTTTATTTCAGTTTTAGTGGGGTGAATATTAATATCGATACTTTTAGGGTCAACATTTAAATATAAAAAATAACTAGCATGAGTACCGCTACGCAGTAAACCTTCAAAAGCTGAATTTACAGCGTGATTTAAATTTGAACTTTTAATAAACCTATCATTAACAAAAAAAAACTGTTCGCCTCGAGTTTTTTTAGCAAATTCTGGTTTTGCCACAAAACCTTTAATTTTAAGCACTTCTGTAGTTTCTTCAACAGGCACTAATTTTTCATTAGTTTTTCCACCAAATATATTTACAATACGCTGCCTAATATTACTAACAGGCAAATTAAATAGCTCATTTTCGTTATGATGTAATACAAAACTTACATCAACATGCGCTAAGGCAACACGATGAAACTCATCAATTATATGACGTAGCTCTACTGTATTAGATTTTAAAAAATTTCGCCGTGCAGGAATATTATAAAATAAGTTTTTTACCGCTATAGAGCTTCCCGTAGGTGTTGCAACTACATCTTGTTTTACCAGTTCACTACCTTCTATTTTTATTAAGGTTCCTACCTCACTATTGGGTTCTTTGGTTTTTAATTCAACATGAGCAATTGCAGCAATACTAGCTAATGCCTCACCTCTAAAACCTTTGGTGTGCAAAGCAAATAAATCATCGGCAGTTTTAATTTTTGAAGTGGCATGTCTTTCAAAGCTTAATCGAGCATCGGTAACACTCATACCTTTGCCATTATCAATTACTTGAATTAGTGTTTTTCCTGCATCTTTTACTATTAACTTAATGCTAGTTGCATTGGCATCTATAGCGTTTTCTAACAACTCTTTTACAACGGAGGCAGGACGTTGAACAACTTCACCCGCCGCTATTTGATTTGCCACATGGTCGGGCAATAATTGAATAATATCTGACATTATTAAATTTTAAAAGAAAATTGATAAATCAAAATCAATTATGACTAAAAACACAAGTAACAATATAACTGTAATAATTAAAATACGACGGTTTGCCGCTTTATCAGGCTCGTTTAATTCGCTTAGCGCATTATTAATACGTGTTTTTAATCCGCCTTTAGTACCTACAGTTTTACGGTAATCATCAAATTTATGTTTAATTTCAAAGGGGTTGCCTTCACCATCATTTTTATAAAACCGCGGTGTGTAACTGTATTTTTTATTTTTTCGAGTTTTAAAAACACTCATAGTTTATTAGGGTAAATGGTTATCCAACTTTTTTATCAAGCAAATACATACAAATTAACAACGTTATCAAGGCAAGTATTAAAGTTCGGCTTGATAAATTTAAAGCAGGCTTATGCTTATTTGATTTTTTAATACGCTCCCATTTTGAAGCAAAATCATCAGATTGTAATTGCTCATTATCATTTTTGAAACGTGATTTTGGATTAAATTGCTTAGGTTTACGCTGTTTAAACAAAATTGAATTGTATTTGGTTGACTTCAAAAATAATCAAAATGCTAAAAAAACAGCTTAAGAAAATCATAAAATTTACCTCCTACTCAAATCAACCATTTTTATTGCAGCAATGGCTGCCTCAGTACCTTTATTACCGTGTTTACCTCCCGACCTTTCAATAGCTTGTTGTAAATTATTATCAGTTAATACACAAAAAATAACGGGTTTATCTTG
>CALDUQ010000082.1 GCA_937924845.1 uncultured Flavobacteriaceae bacterium | reverse complement strand
ATGTTCAATTTCAAGAAGATGGTTTGCCTATTTTCGAGGATGGTGCATTACAATTTGCAAATATTGATAATTTTCAAAGGTTAGATGCTACTGTAAGTCGACTTGAGGCCGTAAAAGGAGGCTCGGCTTCTATTTATGCTTCAGGAGCACCAGGAGGTATTATTAACTTTATTTCGAATACTGGACAAAATGAATTTAAAGGGTCAACAAAACTATCTGTTGGTGATTATGGCTTATTTCGTACTGATTTTAATCTAGGCGGATCAGTAATTAAAGATAAATTATTTTATAACGTTGGTGGTTTTTACAGAGTAGATGATGGTGTAAGAGATCCTGGATATAAAGCAAATCGAGGAGGCCAGGTAAAATTTAATTTAACATACAATTTTGATAAGGGATATGCTCGTGTTCATTTTAAAAATTTAAATGACAGAACCATATTTTACCAGTCAACGCCTTTTATAAAAAATGGAGATAAAGTTGAAGAATACCCAGGTTTTGACGCCAATTATGGAACTTTTGCACATAGAGAGCAAACTAAATTACGTGTACCTCAAGGTGGTGGTGGTTTCTTTACTGCTGATTTAGAAGATGGTATACACCCAAGAAGTACAGCTATAGGTGCTGAATTTAAATACGACTTATCTGATTTAGTTACTGTAAAAAATAGCTTCAGAAATACTGAAATTGACTTAAATTACAACGCAATTTTTGCTGCAGCATGGATGGGTGGAGTTACTAGTCAAAATGATTTCGCTGCAAACTTAGGTATTAATACAAACGATGCTGTATTTACTTATAACAATGGAGGGAATGTTTTACCATCTGATAGAAATCTAAAAAGAGCCGATTTTTGGAACATTAAAAAGAAAATGAGCAACTTTGCTAATAATTTAACTTTTAATTTTAACTGGGATAACGTAGAATTAAATGTTGGACATTACTACTCAAATTGGACTTCAGATCAGAATTGGAATTGGAGCAGCTTCTTAGCAAGTGTAGAGGATGAAGGCAGATTAGTAAATTTAGTTGACTCTAATACTGGTGTTGCGTACACCTCAAATGGTGTTTCGGCAATATCTTGGTTACAAAGAGAGTCGCAAATTAAAGGCACTTTAAATGCTATTTTTGCAGATGCAGAAATTAAGGCAAGTGATAAGATTACATTAAACTTAGGTCTTAGATATGATAACGACAAATATTCTGGTGCTGGTGACCATGGATCTTTCGGAAACAATATAGGTGTTTTACCAAATAACACTGCCGATAATGGTGTAAACATTTTAACTGGCAACTACATTTATTGGGACTATGATGTTAATGAACTTTCTTATACTGCTGCTGCAAACTATAAATTTAATGATAATATGTCTGCCTATGCAAGATATAGTAGAGGTTTTAGATCACCTATAGAAGAAGCCTTTTATATAGCTATTGAAAGTGGTGAAGGTAACTCAAATCAAGCTTTTCAAGATTTAGAACCAACAACTGTTAATCAAACTGAACTTGGTTTTAAATATTCATCAAAAAACATCGCTGTATTTGCCAATTTATTTAACATGAAGTTAGATAATATTACTTATCAAGATATTGGAGCTGGTGGGGTTTCTGAAAGACGATTTGCAAATGTTAACAATACCGGTATTGAACTAGAAACAATATTAAAATTAGGTAAATTTGGAGCTACCTTTAATGGAACACTACAAAACCCTAAATATGATGGATATGTTGGAGATTTATCCGTATTAAATGGAAACTTAGCAAGACGAATCTCTAAATTTTACTTTAATTTAAGACCAAATTTTGACATTACTAATAAAATTAATGTATACGCTAAATACTCGTATTTTGGAAAAAAATACCATGATATCGAAAATACATTTGAGTTACCAGGTTTTGGTGTTGTAAATGCAGGTGCTGTTTACACTCATAAAAACTTACGCTTTGCATTAGATACTTCAAACTTATTTAACACAATAGGATTAACAGAAGGAGATGGGGATGCTCCTGCTGACGGGGAAGTATTTTTAGGACGATCAATTTTAGGTAGAACGATTAAATTATCTATTAACATTAATTTTTAATTGTTAAGTTCTTAAAATACAAATATTTTATTCAAGTGCTACTTATAAGTAGCACTTGTTTTTAAAACACAGTTCAAAAAGTGCTAATTAACAACAAAGTTACAGTCAAAAAACCACCTAACATTACAATTAGTTTTAAACAAATATTCTGTTTATTTCAAACAACAATAAAATGAAAAACATAAAGATTAAAATTGCCCTTTACATCAATTATTTTGTTTTTGCCATACTACTTAATAGCGTAGGTATTGTAATAAAACAATCCATTGATAATTTTCATGTGAGCGAAACTGAAGTTAGTATTTTAGAAGCGCTAAAAGATTTATCAATAGCATTTGTTTCATTTTTTGTTGCATCATTATTACCTCGAATTGGTTATAAAAAAAGTATGTTATTTGCCTTATCACTTGTATTTATTGGTTGTATATACATGTATTACGGCAATTCTTTTTTTAGCACGAAAGTATTTTTTACAATAATTGGTGTTGCTTTTGCTTTTATCAAAGTTTCGGTATACTCAATGATTGGATTACTTACAAATACCAAAGAAGAACATAGTAGTTTTATGAGCTCTATCGAAGGGTTTTTTATGGTAGGTATTACATTAGCCTTTTTCCTTTTTCCTGCATTTTTTGATGATAACAATTCTAATGCTTGGCTACGGATTTATCCTGTATTAGCCATTTTAATAGGTATTTCGTTCCTGTTTTTATTATTTACTAAAATTGATGCAAAAGTCGAAACAACAAACAATTCAGTAAAAAAAGATTTTATTGAAATGGGTAAATTAATGTTATTACCTTTAGTAATTGTATTTGTTGTAAGTGCATTTCTTTTTGTAATGGTTGAGCAAGGCATCATGACTTGGCTGCCTACTTTCAACAAAAATGTGTTAGCGCTAAACGATACTTTGAGCGTACAAATGGCAAGTATTTTATCAATATCATTAGCTATAGGTAGATTAGTAGCTGGAGTACTTGTAAAAAAAATAAATTGGTTTAAACTATTAACCGTATGTCTAATTATATCAATGCTAATTGTTGCTTTTGTATTACCAAAAATTATTGGACGTGAAGCTATTCAAGTTAATAGCATCTCAGAAATTCCTTGGATTGGTTTTGTATTTCCTATAATTGGTTTATTTATCTCACCTGTTTATCCTTTATTAAATTCAGCAGTTCTTTCTGTATTACCTAAAAAAATGCACAGTTCAATGGCTGGATTAATAATTATTTTTTCTGCTTTAGGAGGAACTCTAGGTTCAAGAATAATTGGATATCTATTTGAACACATAGGAGGTGCAAAAGCTTTTTATTTTATGCTACTCCCAATAGCAATTTTAATCTTATCATTATTTGTTTTAAATAAAAAAATCAAACAATATGAAATTTCAAATTCATAAAAGTTCGTTAATCAAAGAACTTCTTGATCAAGAAGATACAACAAATAGCTACACAATTACTATTAAAGATAAAGGCCCTAAATCATTTAAACTTAAAGATGATACGGGAGAAGAGGTTTTAATTAAAGGCTCTTATCATTTAGCTAATCTTTTACAAGAAGCTATAATGCTTGAGAACGAAACAGGTGAAATTTCATTAGATAAAATTACGGAAAAACCAACTAAACGTTTATCTCGTATTATTAAAGATATTCATTGGCGTAAGTTAACCCGAAATATTGATAAAGATAATTTATCGTCTTCATTGCAAGATGATAAATTAGAAAACAAAAACCTTAGTATTTACGTACCTGAAACAGATAAAAATGCTATTGATTATTTTACAGAATTAACCAATTCATTTAAAAACATTAAATTAAAATTAGTCCCTAAAAATTTAAGCCAAAGTAACGTTAAAAATCTGTATAAAGACCCAGGAATATTATCGTTATCATTCAATAAAAAAACAGGAAAAAATAATCCATATGTAGTACCAGGAGGACGTTTTAATGAAATGTATGGCTGGGATAGTTACTTCATTGGCATAGGTTTAATTATTGATGATAAGTTTGAATTAGCCAAAGCAATGATTGAAAATTTGGTATATCAAATTGATAATTACGGAAAAATACTTAATGCTAATAGAAATTATTATTTAACAAGATCTCAACCTCCATTTTTAACTTCTTTTATTAGAGAGTTTTATTCCAAATACAACCATAGAGTATCAAAAGATTGGCTTTTTAAACAGCTCACAACAGCAATTAAAGAGTATGAAAATGTTTGGATGACTGACAATATTAGATTAACCTCAATTGGCTTAAACCGTTATTTTGGAGAAGGGAAAGGAATTCCTCAAGAAACTGAAGAAGGGCATTTTGATTACCAATTGTCAATACATGCCAAAAAGCATAATTTATCACTCGAGAAATTTAAAGAAGCTTATCTAAATAATAAAATTCAAGATCCCGAATTGGATATGTATTTCGTCCATGACCGCAGTATGAGAGAAAGCGGACACGACACAACATCTCGATTAGATGCACATTCAGCTAATCTAGCAGTAGTAGATTTAAATAGTTTATTATATAAATATGAAACAGACTTTGCTTATTGTATAAAACACTATTTTAATGATGAATTTAAATTTCAGAACAAAACGCTAACTTCTGATTATTGGACATCAAAAGCTAATCACAGAAAAAAATTAATCTACACTTATTTATGGCATAAAGAGGATGGTACATTTTACGATTATAATATTAACAAAAACAATATCCAACCATATGTATCAGCAACAAATCTTTATCCGCTATGGAGTAAAATATGCACTAAAGAGGAGGCTGAAAAGCTTGTTAATAGTCAATTAAAGTTACTTACTCTCAAAGGTGGTGTTGCTTCTACTTCTTCTCAAATGATGACTAATGACAACCCTGATTTACCAAAACGACAATGGGATTACCCATATGCATGGGCTCCACATCAAATGCTTATTTGGCAGAGTTTATTAAATTATGATTTTAATGAAAAAGCTCAAGAATTAATTTATAGATGGCTTTGGTTAATAGTAAAAACTGCAGTTGAATATAACGGTACAATTCCTGAAAAATTTGACGTAAAAGATTGTACGCACGAAGTAAATATAGAATACGGCAATGTAGGAACAGGTTTTAAATATATGACTAACGGTGGTTTTGGTTGGACTAATGCCTCTTATAAACTTGGCATATCTTTATTAGAAACTAAATACATTAATTATCTTGATGAATTGAAAGATCCTGACACTATTTTTAAAAACAAATAGCTCAATATTATGCCTCATCATAATTAGCTCCAATTTTATCCAATACCTCTAAAAATATTGTGAAATCCGATTCTAAAATATTCAAATTTGCCTTGGCTCTTAATGCTTCTGCATGAGGTAAAATTACTTCTATAACGTCTACTCCTTTTTTAGTCAACTCAAGTTTATAACGTTTATTATCGCCTTCAAAACGCTGTTTTACAACTAAGTTTTTTTTACACAACCCACTAATAACCCGTGATGTGGTAGCGCGATTTCTAAAATTTGAGGCAACTATTTTAGATTGTGACGCCTCTAAACCCAGTGTTGCAATGCGCTGCAAAATAACCCATTGCTCTATTGTTAAATCTACATTTTGAGCTTTAAACATACGCAAATACGCACCTTGTATTTTTTTTAATGTTGTATCAATATAAAACCCTAAACCACTACTCCTATCCATACTTTTGATATTTATATTGTAAAAATACTTAAATTTCATTATATTTGTTGCATATGCAACAAATTAATTTTTAAACACCGATGGAAAACTCATTAGAATTACATAAAATATTTAAAAATGCTAAAGACTTTATGCCTATAAATGGCACCGATTACATTGAACTTTACGTTAGCAACTCAAAACAAGCTGCTCATTATTACAAAACAGCATTTGGCTTTCAATCTTTAGCTTACGCCGGCCTAAAAACAGGGCTTAATGACAGAGAAAGTTACGTAGTCACCCAAGATAAAATTAAACTCATTTTAACCTCTCCGCTAAAAAGCGGCACAAATATTGGAAAACATATTGACAAACATGGCGATGGTGTTAAGGTTGTTGCGTTATGGGTTGACGACGCTACTTATGCTTATGAAACCGCCATACAACGAGGTGCTAAATCTTATTTAAAACCCGTAAAAGAACAAGATAATGACGGCGAAGTTGTAAAATCTGGTATTTATACCTACGGCGAAACCGTACATTTATTTATCGAACGTAAAAATTACCACGGCGTATTTTTACCAAATTTTATAAAATGGGAAACCCCACATTACAACCCCAAACCTGTTGGTTTAAAATTTGTAGACCACATGGTGGGTAATGTAGGCTGGAATCGAATGAACACTTGGGTGAAATTTTACGAAGACGTATTAGGCTTTGCTCAAATTTTATCGTTTGACGACAAAGATATTTCAACCGATTTTACTGCTCTAATGAGCAAAGTAATGAGTAACGGTAATGGGCGTATAAAATTTCCGATTAATGAGCCTGCCGAAGGCAAAAAGAAATCGCAAGTTGAAGAATATCTAGATTTTTATGAAGGTGAAGGCATACAACACATCGCTGTTGCTACCGATGATATTATAAGTACTGTTACAGCGTTAAGAAATCGCGGTGTTGAATTTTTACAAGTACCAAAAACGTATTATGATGCTGTAACCGATCGTGTTGGTAAAATTGATGAAGATTTAGCACCTTTAAAAGAGTTAGGCATACTGGTTGACCGAGATGATGAGGGCTATTTATTGCAAATTTTCACACAACCTGTTGAACCTAGACCAACTATGTTTTTTGAAATTATTCAGCGTAAAGGTGCGCAATCCTTTGGAAAAGGCAACTTTAAGGCGCTATTTGAGGCTATAGAACGAGAACAAGAATTAAGAGGTACTTTGCATTAAAATATTAAGTAACTTTAGGTTAAACATTTTTAAAACCAAATTCAATGCCCATATATCATAAATTAGGTCGGTTTCCTCACAAAAGGCACACTCAGTTTCTTAAAGCAGATGGTAGTTTACACCATGAGCAATTATTTGGCACAATTGGGTTTGACGGTATGTCTACCCTACTCTACCACTTGCATCGTCCAACTCAAGTAAAAGATATTTTAAAATCTGAAGATGTTAACCCTAAAATTGCTATTAGTAAAAATATTGCGTCTCGCAAATTAATTGGTTTTGATGTCACGCCAAAAGATGACTTTTTAGAATCTAGAGAAACACTTTTAGTAAACGCCGACGTGCATATCGGCTTGGCCGCACCAAAAAAATCGTTATCAACTTATTTTTATAAAAATACCGATGCCGATGAAATGCTATTTATACATAAAGGCTCTGGGGTTTTAAAAACATTATTGGGCGAAATAGAGTTTGAATATGGCGATTATTTAATCATTCCGAGAGGCATGATTTATCAAATTGAATTTAATACAACTGATAACCGCATTTTATATGCCGAATCATTTCACCCAATTTACACACCTAAACGATACAGAAATTGGTTTGGTCAACTTATGGAACATTCGCCTTTTTGTGAACGCGATTATAAGCTTCCGCAGAATTTAAAAACTCACGACGAAAAAGGAGAATTTTTAATCAAAACAAAAAAACAAGGTGTATTGCATCATTTAGTTTACGCATCACACCCCTTTGATGTTGTTGGTTGGGATGGATATAATTATCCCTACGGGTTTTCGATTCATAATTTTGAACCTATTACAGGACGTGTGCATCAACCACCACCAGTACATCAAACTTTTGAAACTAGTGCGTTTGTAATCTGCTCATTTTGCCCACGACTTTATGATTATCACCCAAAATCGATACCCGCGCCTTATAATCACAGCAACATTGACTCTGATGAAATGTTGTATTACGTCGATGGCGATTTTATGAGCCGAACAGATATTAGCCCAGGGCATATTTCATTACACCCAGCAGGTATACCTCATGGCCCGCATCCTGGCACTTACGAAGGCAGTATTGGCAAAACAGAAACTAAAGAATTGGCAGTTATGATTGATACCTTTAAACCGTTAATGCTAACAGAAAATGCTATAAAAATTGATGATGGTAAATATTTTAAATCATGGCTAGACCATTAAATTTAAACTTTTATGAGTATCAATATTCCTAAAAACTCTGATTTTTCGATACATAATATCCCGTTTGGCATATTTTCAACCAAAAACACCATGCCACGCGTAGGCGTTGCTATTGGCGAACATATTATTGATTTATCAGCTTTAGCCAATATTTACAACTTTAATTTTGACAACTCTGTTTTTAAACAAAGTACTTTAAATAGTTTTATTGCCTTAGGAAAATCGGTTACAAATAAAGTTAGAACAGATATACAAGCTTGGTTAAAAGATGATAATTCTATTTTAAACAAACATCCTAAACTCTTTATTAAACAAGCAGATGCTAAAATGCATCTTCCTGTTAAAATCACAGATTATACCGATTTTTACTCCAGTATTGAACACGCTACAAACGTTGGCAAAATGTTTAGAGATCCTGAAAATGCACTTTTACCCAATTGGCGTCATCTACCCGTAGGATATCATGGGCGAGCGTCATCAATTAGGGTTAGCGGCACTGATTTTCATCGCCCAAAAGGGCAAACACTAAACGCTAACTCTAGCCAACCAGTATTTGGAGCGTCACAAAAAATTGATTTTGAGTTAGAAATGGGATTCATCACAAATAAAAACACGGCTATTGGTGACACGGTTACTATTGATAATGCCGAAGATTGTATATTCGGCATGGTTTTATTAAACGACTGGTCGGCACGTGATATTCAAAAATGGGAATATGTACCTTTAGGCCCTTTTTTAGGAAAAAATTTTATAACACATATATCGCCTTGGGTAGTTACACTCGAAGCGTTAGAGTATTTTAGAGTACAAGGCCCTAAGCAAACTCCAAAAGTTTTACCTTACCTTGAATATAAAGGTCAAAAAAATTATGACATTTCGCTAAGTGTTACTTTAACGCCACAACATAATCAAGAACAAGTGATTTGCAACTCAAACTTTAAATATATGTACTGGAATATGGCTCAGCAATTGGCACATCACACTGTTAATGGCTGCAACATTTCGGTTGGCGATTTATATGGTTCGGGCACCATTTCTGGAAAAGATAAAAACTCTTTCGGTTCAATGCTCGAACTGGCTTGGGCTGGCACAAAACCATTAAAAATTAATGATGGATCAGAACGCATATTTATAAATGACAATGATACGATTACCCTGCGCGGATATGCTGAAAAAGATGATATTCGAGTAGGATTTGGTGAAGTATCGGCAAAACTATTACCTACAAAATAATGATTAAAACAATAAACCCTAACGATATTCCTTTTTCTGAAGTTTACACGTATTTATCCTCTGCGATAGCGCCTCGTCCCATCTGTTTTGCCAGTACAATTGATTCCGAAGGCAATGTAAATTTAAGTCCGTTTAGCTTTTTTAACGTTTTTAGCGCTAACCCACCAATCATGGTATTTTCGCCTGTACGAAGTGGTAGAGATGGCTCCTTAAAACACACGCATCAAAATATTAAAGAAATTCCAGAGGTTGTTATTAATATTGTAAACCACCCTATGGTTGAACAAATGTCGTTAGCAAGTACTGCATACGAAAAAGGTATAAATGAGTTTACCAAGGCTGGTTTTACTGAAATTAAAAGCGAAATTATTAGGCCTCCTAGAGTTGCCGAATCACCTGTATCGTTCGAATGCACTGTGCAAAATATCATAGAACTTGACAACACACCTGGTGCTGGAAATTTAATTATAGCTAAGGTTGAACGTATTCATATACATAAAATATTTTTGAATAAAGAAAACAAACTAGACACCACAAAGCTTGATTTGGTTGGACGAATGGGTGAAAATTGGTATATCCGTGCTAATAAAAACGCCTTATTTGAAATACCAAAACCAACTAAAACTATTGGTATTGGTATAGACGCACTACCTAAACATATTAAAAACAGTACCGTGCTAACAGGCAATAACTTAGGGCGTTTAGGTACACTCAAAAATATGCCCAGCAAGAATGAAATTGATGCTGCAAAAAAAACAATTGAACACTACGGAATTTCTAACGACAATGATTTACATCAATTTGCAAAAGATGTTTTAAATCAAGGTGATACAATAAAAGCTTTGGCTATTTTATGTGCCAGATGATGTTTTTTTTTAA
>CALDUQ010000081.1 GCA_937924845.1 uncultured Flavobacteriaceae bacterium | reverse complement strand
TTCTACATTACTTACTGTAAGGTGTTCTGAATGTATAGATTTTACAATTACTTTAACCTCATTAATTGCACCTGCATGTATAAAAGCTTCTAAAATAGATTTATATGAATCCTGAAGTTCAACATACTTACCTATTAATCCAATAGTAACTTCATGCTTTGGGTTTTTATGTTTTTTCAAAAACGCGTTCCAATGCTCTAAATTTGGCTCAGTACTTTGTAGCTTTAAATGTTTTAAAACTACTTTATCCAAGCCTTCTTCTAGCATTAAATTTGGTACATCATATATTGTTGACGCGTCAATTGACTGTATAACCGCCTCTTTTTTAACATTGCAAAATCGAGCTAATTTAGTTTTCAAACCATCACTAAGCTCATGCTCAGTTCTACACACTAAAATATCGGCTTGCACACCACTTTCCATCAATGTTTTTACACTGTGCTGCGTTGGTTTTGTTTTTAATTCGCCTGCGGCGGATAAATACGGAACTAAAGTTAAATGAATAACTAGTGCGTTTTCATCTCCTAACTCCCATTGCAATTGCCTTACTGCTTCAATATATGGTAAGGACTCTATATCACCAACCGTACCACCTATTTCTGTTATAACAATATCATAATCACCCGATTTTCCTAAAACCTGAATTCGCTCCTTAATTTCATCGGTTATATGCGGTATTACTTGAACTGTTTTGCCTAAAAACTCACCTCGACGTTCTTTATCGATAACACTCTGATAAATTCGCCCTGTAGTTACATTATTAGCCTGTGAGGTAGCTACATTTAAAAAGCGCTCATAATGCCCCAAATCCAAGTCGGTTTCTGCTCCATCTTCAGTAACATAACATTCGCCATGTTCATACGGGTTTAAAGTTCCTGGATCTATATTTATATACGGATCAAGTTTTTGAATTGTAGCACGATAACCTTGTGCTTGTAATAATTTAGCCAATGATGCTGCTACAATTCCTTTACCTAATGAAGAGCTTACTCCTCCTGTTACAAAAATATACTTTGGGTTACTAGACATGATGCGATTTTAACGCTTGCAAAGCTACAAATAAGAAATGAAATTTTTTAAATTTATACTAAAGAGATGAAAATATTTAACAACTGTTAGAAAAATTAAAAATACAATTAAATAAACTTTTGTAAATTAGGACGTTTATAAGCTTTACATATGAAGTCACAATACGTCAAAAATTTTGCATCTACGATAATTATAGCATTTGTTTTATCGTTTTTATTGCCTTGGTGGGGTGTTATGCTTGCTGCATTTATTAGTTCGTTAATTTTTCCGATTAAAAATTGGGCCACTTTTATAGTTGCTTTTATTGCTATTTTTATATTTTGGACACTTTATGCTTTTATACTAAGTGCATCAAATGACTTTATCCTTGCAAAAAAAATAGCAATCTTACTTCCTTTAAAAGGTTATACTAGCTTACTTTTTATAGTAACTGGTAGCATTGGTGGTATTTCGGCAGGTTTTGCAGCCTTACTTGCAAACCAGTTATGCTTACTAAAAAAACGCTAAAGGCTTAATACTAGGTTATTGAGTTATTAACGTAAATTTATAACCCTTAAAATTATAACTTTTTAACTTAAAAAATTAAAAAACAAAAAGTTAGTAATTAAAAGACTATATTTGCATTTTAATATTTTAAATAATTACAATGAGTAAAGGTACAGTTAAATTCTTCAACGACTCTAAAGGGTTTGGTTTTATTACTGAAGATGACACAAACAAAGAACATTTCGTACACATTTCTGGATTAATCGATGAAATTCGTGAAGGCGATGCAGTTGAATTCGACCTAACTGAAGGTAGAAAAGGACTAAACGCAATCAACGTTAAAGTAATCTAAATTATATACTTTAATTTACACAATGTTAAAAGACCACTTTTATAAGTGGTCTTTTTTTTTAGTTATATTTCTCGTTGTCTCTTGGCTTCAAAAATTAAAATTCCTGCTGCTACAGATACATTCATTGAATCAATAACACCCTGCATTGGAATAACAATATTTTGACTTGAGTTAATTAACCAATCAGCACTTAAGCCATTAGCTTCTGTACCTACAACAATCGCAGTAGCTTCATTAAAATTTTGAGTGGTATACTTTACAGATGCTTGCAATGCGGCACAATAAATAGCAACGTTATGTTTTTTTAAAAACTCAATAATTTCGATAGTACTACCTGTAGCAATTTGATTAGAAAACACACACCCTACACTTGACCTTATAATGTTAGGGTTATACAAATCGGTTAAAGGGTTAGCAATTAGCACTGCATCAACATTTGCAGCATCAGCGGTTCTTAAAATAGCCCCAATATTACCAGGTTTTTCGGGCGCCTCAGCTACTAAAATTAAAGGTTTACTGTTTGAAAACTTTACCGAACTAATTTGATGAGGCTTCCATTTTGCAATAGCAATCACCCCCTCGGTTGTACCGCGATGTGCTATTTTTTGATACACTTCTTTAGTGATTTCAATAATTTCTACACAATTATCTAAAAATAACTCTAAATCATCTTTTAAACATAAATCGGGACAAAATAAAAGTGTTGAAATTATATAATTTGATTTTATCGCTATCTCAATTTCACGTTTTCCTTCTATCACAAAGGTTTTAGATGATTTACGCACTCTTGATTTTTCTTTTAACTGAACTATCTGCTTAATTAATAAATTTTGGGAACTCGATATTTTTTTATGCATAACGCCACAAATTTAAAATGTTTAACTTGACCTATGAAATTTATTAATCGTTATTACGACTTATACATCAAATTAATTTTATATTATATTATGAAAAAACTATTATTTATTTTACTCTCAACTGTTTTTATTGTTTCATGCCAACAAAATGAAACGAAAACAAAACTTTCAAAATATCCTGATGACTTATCTAAAATTTTCAAAGCACACGGTGGACTTGCTAATTGGAATGAGATGAATACCTTGATATTTGGTATGATCAAACCAAACGGCAAAGAAATAACAACAACAAATTTAAAAACTAGAGCTTCTTTAATTGATGCTCCAAATTACTTACTAGGTAACACTGGCGAAGCACTTTGGGTAAAATCAAAAGATACTACTACTTACAAAGGAAATGCTAAATTTTATAATGGTTTAATGTTTTATTTTTATTCTATGCCATTTATATTAAGTGATAATGGTATCATTTACAAAGAAACAACACCTTTACAATTTGAAGGAAAAAACTATCCTGGTATTTTGATTTCTTATAAATCAAACGTTGGAGTTTCGCCAGATGACCAATATATTATTTATTACAACCCTGACACATTTGAAATGGAATGGTTGGCCTATACTGTAACATTTACTACAAAACAGAAAAGCAACACATTTAAATATATTCGTTATAATAACTGGGTTACATTAAATGGACTTAAACTCCCTAAAAGCATTGATTGGTATATTACTGAAAATAACCAACCTACAACAAAACGAAATACTGTAGTTTTTACCGATTTATCAATTTCAAAATCTGTACCTAATAAAGCTATATTTGCAGCACCTAAAGATGCTGAAATTATAAAATAAAAAACATTTCAAATCATTTTTAAAACTGAGCTTATGGACTTGTGTAAGAAAAGTTGCGAAGTTTAAGCAATATGTTTAGCAAATAAAAGATGACCAAAAAAAATTCGTGAAAATTTTCTTGAATCATCTTTTATTTGCATTTTTTTTACACGTTGTCGTAACCTGTTTTTTATCTTAATTTTTAAACACTATTCTTAAGTCATCCTTTTCAAAGTTATCATCAAAAGATGGTAACTTTAAACTAATTTTATTTTCATATAGTTTAGATCAGGGTTAAAATTAAGTACTTTCATATCGTCTTGAATTAGTGAGAATTTTGAGCCAATCTCACTTTGAAACAATAAACCAAAAACAACAACATAGTCATTGTCATTCAATTAAATTGGACAACCTACATAGTTGTTTAATTTATTCACACTAAAAAATTTAATTCTTTTATGAAATTCAGGGGAGGTAATAACATAATAATCTGATAATTTATTAAAGTAATTACAATTATAATGCCGACTAGTAACATAGTATAACTATGAACAAATTTTTTATTTCGGGTAATCATTTTCTCAAATTGGCAACAATGAGTAAATAACTTTAATACTCACCTTTATATTTTTCACTATAACGCTTCCATAATTGCGTTTGATGTGTTTCAAGGCTAACCTTTCGACCATTTATATACGCATTAGTTAAACTATTTGTTCGCATATCTAAAGCATCACCTTTACTAACAAAAAGTGTTGCGTCCATACCACTTTTCAACATTCCTAAACGATTATTAATACCTAATATTTTTGCAGTGTTTGAGGTTATCAATTTTAGCGCTTCATCTTTACTTAATCCCGCACTAACTGCAGTACCTGCATAAAATGGCAAGTTTCTAGTTTGAAAATTATCAATCGCTCCCGATTGTATGCCTACTAAAATACCAGCATCAACAAGTAATTTTGGCAACTTATAAGACAAATCATAATCATCGTGATTTGAACTTGGTAATCGATGTGTATGATTTAATAGTACCGGTATTTTATTTAACTTTAATAACTCTATAACCTTATACGATTGCTCACCTCCAACAATTACAAGATTTTTAATTTCATGCTGTTTGGCAAATGCAATAGCATCAATTATACCTTTTTCACTATTTACATTAACAAACCATTGCTTACTACCATCAAATAATCCTTTCATTGCTTCAAAAGGAATATTGATTTCACTACTATTACCTTTAATATATGCTTTTGCTTGTACAACAAAATTTGTTAGTGTTTCTATTTGTTTTTCATATGTTTTATTTTGTTTAAAGCTAGGATCATTACCTCTTCTCCATACTATCGAAAAAGGATTAGGCCAATTTACATAGATTGCATCATCGCTTTTAATTGCTGCATCCTCCCAATTCCAAGCATCTAATTGAACAATTGATGACGTACCAGAAATCAAACCACGTTTTGGTGAAATTTGAGCTACTAAAACCCCATTAGGCCGCATACTTTCAACAACCTTTGACTCGGTATTATAGGCTATCAAACTTCTAACATGAGGTATAATACCTCCAATTTCCCTATTATCATTACTAGCCCTAACTGCATCTACCTCAACCAATCCTAATGATGTATTTGCAGCTATAAATGCAGGATAAACATGCTGTCCTTTAACATCAATAATATCACCTATAGGTTTTACTTCATCCATGTTACCACATGCAGTGATTTTACCGTTTTCAATAACAATTATACTATTACTAATTTGCGTACCATCGCCAATATGGGCAGTTGCACCTACTATTGAAAAAGGCTTTTTTTGAATTTCTCCAGGCGTTTGTTGCGCACTTAAAATTTGTATGCTAAGTGCTAAAATTACATATATAATATTTTTCATGTTTTTAGTTTTAAAATTATTCAGAGTCACAATGTAAATAATTTTGTTTTTTAGCTATAATAGGTTGTGTTTTCAGACCTTTATTTTTATGCTGTAGCATTTGCTTAATTAGCTGATTACGCTCTTTTTTAATTTTATTTCTAAGCATTTTATCGCGCTCCAAATCAAAGTAAGTCACACCCTCTATAATTGTTTTTTCGGCTTTACTGTAAACTGACATTGGGTGTCCTGACCACAATACCAAATCGGCATCTTTACCAACCTTAACACTCCCCACTCTATCATCTAAATGCAACATTTTTGCCGGGTTTAAGGTTATAAACTTCCAAGCATCCTCTTCGCTTACACCTCCATATTTCACTGTTTTAGCAGCTTCATGATTAAGTCGTCTAGACATCTCGGCGTCATCACTATTAATTGCGGTTAGCACACCAGCATTATGTAAAATAGAGGCATTGTAAGGTATCGCATCATTAACTTCAAACTTATAAGCCCACCAATCACTAAATGTTGATGCAGCAACGCCATGAGCTTTCATTTTATCAGCAACCTTATATCCTTCTAAAATATGAGTAAAGGTGTTGATTTTGAAATTAAAAGATTCGGCAACTTTCATCAACATATTAATTTCACTTTGCACGTAGGAATGACAACTTATAAAACGTTCTCCTTTTAAAATTTCGGACAACACCTCTAGCTCCTGATCTTTTCGATAAGGTACTCCACTCGATTTTAATTTATCATAAGATTGTGCTCTTGTAAAATAATCTTTAAATACTTGCTCAACGCCCATACGCGTTTGAGGAAAACGTACCGTTTGGTTATCTCCCCAATTTGATTGTTTTACATTTTCACCCAAAGCAAATTTTATAAATTTTGGTGAATTTTCATAAATCAAATCATTTGCTGACTCTCCCCATTTAAGCTTAATAATTGCTGACTGACCTCCTATGGGATTTGCCGAACCATGTAGAATTTGTATTGAAGTTACTCCGCCTGCTAAGTTTCTATAAATATTTACATCATCTGGATTTACAGCTTCTTCAATACTTACCTCGGCTGTTGAGTTATGCCCAGCTTCATTAACTGCACTGGTAGCTATGTGTGAGTGTTCATCAATAATACCCGCTGTTAAATGCTTGCCTGTAGCGTCAATAACAGTTGCACTACTTAACTTTAAATTGGTGCCTATCTTAAAAATCTTACCATCTTTCACTAAAACATCTGTATTTTTAAGTATACCATATACTTCATTAGTCCAAACTGTAGCATTTTTAAACAGTAATGTTTGTTTAGTTGGTTGCTTATCAAAACCATAAGCTACATTTGGAAATGTAATTGGAGACATTTCAAAAACATCCTTTTTTGATGATTTTTTGGTTTTGTCTGTAACTTTTGAATCAGGCGTTTTATTAGCAACAAAATTAACCTCGTTACCGTTACTTAAAATTGCCTTTCCTGTTATTGTTGTAGAGTTTGAAATTCTTGAAGATAGTCTAATAAATTTTTTATCAACACTATCTCCTATTGCTATTGTTAAATACAACCAATCATTTTTATAACGCAATTTACTACCTAAAGCACCTGTACTAGTTTTCACCTTTGCTTTTGGCTTATCAATTGATCCAAATATATTGATATCATACTTTTCAGTATCAATTTTAGTTGTATAATCACCTCTAATATCTATTACATCAATAGCACTAACTTTAACTTTATTGCCTTTAATCCAATTTTCATATAATATTGTTTTTTCATCAAAAATATCGCCAGATGTAATTAAAAAATTAGCGTACATCCCTTTATTAAGGGTCCCTAATTGATTAGATTTTCCCAAAATACGTGCTGGCACAGTTGTTAAGGCTTCTAACGCAATAGTTTTATCTAAACCATACGCTATTGCTTTGTGTAAATTAGTTTTAAATTCTTTTATGGTATTTAATCCTTTAGTTGACAATGCAAACTCAATTTTATTATCTGCTAATATTTTAGGATTATATGGCTTTTGGCTCCAAGCTTTCATATCTGCCAAACTTAACACACTTGTTAAAAATGTATCTTCAACATCATATGCCTTCGGAAAATTAATTGGCAAAATATAAGTAGCATTGGTTTGCTTAATTTTATCAATACGTTTATATTCATCTCCACCACCTACGATAACATATTGTATACCAAACTCATCGCCAACTTTATCAACCCTTAAATCATTTAAATCACTACCAGCCTCAATAATTTGAACCAAATTTTGATTAGCAATTAAAGCCTCTAAAGCTTTATCTTTAGTTTCAGATTGTCCTGTTTTATACCAATTAACATCGTTATACATTTGTCGCAACAAAGCTAAAGTCCCCATAATTGATGTGGGATAGGCTTGATGACTTTTAACGCTTTTTTTTAATGATAAATATTGCCCTGATTTACCATCAATAATCCTATTATGATCTCCTCCTTTATCGGTTAAAGCAACTAATGCGCCTGTACCTCTAACAATACCATCGGCAATATGTGTGTTAACCACGCCAAACCCAGCATTAATTAATTGAGTTGCAGCTTTTTTATCATATGTAAACACATTAATTGCATTTTGATCTGGTAGGATATGATCATTCCAATAAAATCCTTCGCGAGAAGCATTATATTGTGGTGTACGCCCTGTTGCCTTTTCAGCTTTAGCTATACCAAAACTAGAATATACATCGATAAAAGAAGGGTATATTGATTTACCTTTTAAATCAAAAATCACAGTGTTTTTTGGTATTTCTACAGATTTTCCGACGCCGACAACTTTTGATTTATAAATTAAAAGCGTTCCATTTTCAACAATTTTTGTAGGGTTAATGTATATTTTTGCATTTACAAAAGCTGTATAATTAGTGTTTACTGATTTTACACCTGTGTTAGTTGGAAAATAATCTTGAGCTACCATTACACTTACGCATAATAATAAAAGTAAGGTGAGTTGTTTTTTTACCATTTCAAAAAAATATTATTGCTTAAAGATACTAAATATTACCTTTTAATATTGGTTAATTATTATTTAAAATAATTAACCAATAGTGCTACAACATAACTATAACTTTCAATACCCCTTGATTGGTTATTGGCTTTAAGATAAACATTGTAAGTTTTTTTAAAATACGGCTCAAATGGATTTTTATATGAGTTCCAAAAATTTTTAGATTCAGCATAATTTTTCAAAACGCCTTTATTTATGGTTTTTATAAGCCTATTATAAGCTGTTTTATTGCGTTTAGACAATTCTATCAAACAGGATTTTAATATTGACGTATATCCTGCATATTGCACATATCTATTCTCATTGCTAATAGCTGCAAGGTTGCCAATAAAATTAGCTTCATTTTCAGCTGCATAACCTAACTGATGTGCTATTTCATGACAAATTGTATTTGGCAAACTATAAATTGGTGTCAAATAATTTACCTGAGCCTCATTAGTAAATGGATTAATATAGCCACTAAACCCCATATATGCCTGTGGCACGCTATATTGACATAGTTTAACACTTGGGGTGTTATACTTAAAACTAGGGTAGTGTTTTTTAAGATTTTCATACCCATTTGTTGACATTTTTAATAATTGCTTTCGATTATAAACTGACACTACTTTTAACGTATCTGACTTTGTAATAGCAAAATGTATTGCATTGGTAGTATCAATCATTTGCTTTGTAACCTTTATCAATTCAGTTGTGGTATACAAATCACTAATCCCTAGTGTTTTATGAATAGGCTGCCTATAATAATTAAGCCCCCACAAAATATAAAATGCAAAATATGCTATTGATAAAGCACTACCTATATCTAAAAACCATTGTAGTGTGTCATTTAAAATGCGTTTTCGATTACTTACTAGCCATCGAATTATAAAAACAATCAACAGCCCAATAAAAACATCACCAACTGAAAAAGATATCCAACCAAAAGTATATCGCATTAACTTTGATAAAACTTGATATAAACCCCTACTGTAATATTCATCAATAAACTTAGGAAATTTTGCTGCCAATTGCACTAATATATATTGAAAAATAATACTTAACGTTATGATTAATTTTTTGTTTTTCATTGCTATAAACTTACAAAAACTAACACATTTAATCGCACAAAAAAAGGCTGCCTTGTAGGCAACCTTTTTAGTTAAAAAATGGTAGTTTTACTATTTTTTATCTTTATCTAATACCTCAACAAGTTCTATTTCAAAAACTAATGGCATAAATGGTTTAATTATACCTGGTCTAGGTGTAGCACCATATGCTAACTCTTGTGGTATAAAAAACTTATATTTTGCACCTTCTTTCATTAACTGCACACCTTCGGTCCAACCTCTAATAACTCCATTTAATGAAAACTGTATTGGGTCCTTACCTTTTGAGCTGTCAAAAACTTCTCCTTGTGGCGTTGTACCTGTATAATGCACTTTTACTTTTGAAGTTGGCCCTGCTGGTTTTGCACCTTTTCCTTCTTTTAAAACTATATACTGCAAACCACTTTCGGTAACCTTAACTCCAGGTGTAGATTTATTATCTTCTAGAAATTTAATTCCAGCGGCAATATCATCAGCGTGTTTTATCTCAAGATTCTTAATTTTTTCGTCTTGCTGTTTTTTTCTTAATTTAACACTAAATGCTTGGATGATTTTTCTTCCATCTTCTTCAGAGATTTTTAACCCTGATGAATCTGCTTCAGCATAAAAGCCTTCAACAAAAGCATCAATATTTAAATCGGTTACTTGACGTAACATCCCTTTAGCTTGGCTTGTACCAATGGCATAACTTACCGAATCCATTTCAGTTGTTAAGGTAACGTTTGGTTTAGCTTTTTGATTACAAGCAAAAACTGTTAAGGCTAAAACTGCTAAAATAAGTTTACTTCTCATTATTATTATTTATATAATTATACATTTATTAGTAATTGTATGCGAATATATCATTTTTTTAATTTTCATTAAAAATTATGTTCACATTTTTAATACGTTAAAAACGCTATACCTGTTATAAAAACAGTAAACGGTATAAGTATTATAAAAAACAAAAAACTAATTCCTATAATTTTTAATATACTTTTAAATACACCTTGATTATAAAATTGTTTTAAGGCTAAAACCAAATAGAGCATTATTAATAAAATTAGCCATTTAATAAAACTGCTTGGCAGATTAAAAATAAAATCTAAACTGTAAAATAAAATTAATAATGTAAATACATATGAAAAATAATAAAAACTAAATACCAAATGATTAACATAATTGCCTTTTTTGCGATGAAATAATTTTAAAAACAAAGCAAAAAATGGCAGCAATAAAAACAAACTTACTGGTATACTATCATACATGGTTTTCACTAAAGCACCTACCCCCTTTTTTCTTATCAATTTAACACCTTGGTGATAAAACCGTTGTGTCAAAAACCCTGCATCTTTATTCATGCCTAAGCTTTGATACACTTGTTGGTCGCTAGCTCCTGATTTATATAGAGAATCAATTTTGGCTTCACTAAACGTTTTTCCAAAAACAACACCTTTAATCTCTTTGTTTTTTTCGGTTTTTTTTAATTTTACATCTTCATCTATTACTGTATTTGAGTTTTTAATAGATTTATCAATTTCAACTACACTGTCGTTTAAAGCGAATGAAATCATAAAGAAAAATATTACAGAAACAAACAAATACATTTGCGTAGGATGCAAATATTTTAATCGCTTACCTTCAATAAATCGTTTTGCTAAAACTCCTGGCAAAAACATTAACGGCACAAAGCTTTTAAAAAACCGAGCATCAAATGATATGTAATTACTTATTGTATTATAAAAAAGTACACCTACGGTTAGTTTATCTGTAGTATTTTGCCCACAATTTGGACAAAATTTAAACCCTTCTTGGTGAGGCTCCTCGCAGTTTAGGCAAGTGGTTTGCTTGATTAATTGGTTTTCCATAACTATTTATTTTACAAAAAAAATAAATTAAAGTGTTGCAAATCAGTAGTTTACATTAATTATTTTATTTCTGGCACGCTGTTTGTTTAATATTATTACAGTAACAATAAATTTTTAGACTATGAAAAAATTATTACTCATTACAGCAAGCATTTTATTAAGTATACACTTTATAAATGCAACTACTAGCGCAAACACAAAAATATCAATTACAAACCATAGCTATGGTAATTCTTTTATTTTTATTGAAAACGGTATTGAATTTGCAGTTTTTAAAGATGGGCAATTTGATTTTAACATTATTAATACAAGATATAGAACACAAGTTCATTTTAACAACTCAGGGACAAGCTTTAACACAGGGTATAATTACAACTCAATCGTTCAGTACGATGATTTTGGCGCAGTTATACAAATTGAAAATACACCTGTGTTTTACGACTACTATGGCCGAGTTTCCCAAATAGGCAACATTACTGTAAATTACAACCACTATGGGCTAATTACTAGGCTTGGCAGATTAAATGTGTTTTATGACAGATACCATAGATTTTCTCATTATAATGGTTTTATTAATAATTATAACCGATCATATAACTATTTAGCTCGTCATAACTATTATGCAAAACCAACTAGAAATTTTTGCACAGTAAATACACGACCATACCGAAAAAACTACCATGTTAATCGCTACCAGTACAGTACACCTTACGCCAATAATACACGTAAACGAAACTATATTGCTAATCAAAATAACAGATACAATTACAATAGAGTAAATAAAAACTCAAACGCTAGGGTAAAACACAGTAATGCCAACAACAGTAGAGGTAAAACAATTAATACTAAGGTAAAAAGAAATATTTCAAAAGACACAAGATCAAACTTAAAACAAAAAAATACACGCGGCAGAGTGGCGTCTTCAACCTTACCAGTAACTAAAAAAAAGCCTACATCAACTACTAATAGAGGCCGTCGAAGTTTATAAATTAACGTATTTTACATTTTAGTACAACCTTGAATATTGCTTCGAGGTTTTACTTTTTTAACCAGTTAGTGACCATCATATTTACATCATTAGACAACTTAAATTTATAAACACAAAACACATACACTAATCCAAAAGCACTAGTTTTAAAAGCTATATTAACAAAAGGGTTAATCTTAAAATCCCAAAAATAAAACAAACCAAAACATGTCACTAACAAAACAAATACATACAAAGTATTATAAGAAAAGGGCGTAATTTTAAATTTAAAATACACAAATAATACTTTGCTTAAATTATAGCATATTATAGAAATAAACGTAGCTACTGCTGCTCCATTTATACCGTATAACGGAATTAAAACCCTATTTAAAACAACAGCTACCAAAGCCATAATAACTCCAAACACCAGTACTACTCTATAATAATTACTATTAAATAAAATAGCATTATTATTACCCAATACATTGTCAAACAATTTTGCTATTCCAACCAAAAAAACAATTAAAACACCACCGCTATACTTAATTGGCAAAATTAAATACAGTTGTTTTATATTAATAACTACAGTTAAAAACACCAAACTGCCAATAATAAAAAGATTTAATGAGCTTTTTTTATACAGTATCCCCAACCCTTTTTTATCCTTTACACTTAACAATTGTGCCGTTAACGGATTTGTGATTTGATGCATTGCTCTAGCAGGTACACCTATTGTAGTAGCAATAAATATAGCTACACTATAAAACGCAATGTTATCAATAACAAGGTATTGATTAATCATAAGTTTATCAATTTCAAAAATCACACTAGCTATTGATCCTGCTAAAACAATAAGCAAACTGTATTTTAAAATCGAACTTACATTTGGAAACAATTTAAAACTAAAAATTAGCTTTTTAACTTTAAACGCGTAACTCATCATAATTAACATTCTAAGCACGTACACTATCACTACAGCGTAAACAAACTGATAAAATGTAATCCAATTTATATAAATCAATAAAAACAATAGCATTACGCATAATCGCGGAAACACCTCTTTCATTACATTACCAAAAACACTTTTAAGCTTAATTTTGGTCCAAGCATAAAACACCTCAAAATATGCTAAACTTATGGCTACAATAAAAATAAGCCAAATATAATCTTTAACAATATTGTTTTTAGAGGCTAAATATCCAGATACAGATTGATAAAACACACAACCCAACAAACCAATTAAAACACTAGAAACCAAAGGTGTAAACAACATTAAGGTCAAAAAACTGTTCGTGTCTTTTACAGATTTAAATGTGGGATAAAATTTAATAATTGCATTATGAATTCCTAACGCTAAAAAAGGCATCAAAATAGCAGCACTTGATAATATATAAAGTACCAACCCATAATATTCGGTAGGTATTAGCTTAATATTAGTATATAAAAACATGGTATTAATAGCGCCAATACCAAAACCAAGGTAGGTTACAATCATATTTTTTAAACTTTGCTGCTTTACAATACCCATGTTTAAAAAATAATTAAAGTGAATGTAATAATTTTGATAACGATGCTGTTAATGATCGCCTTGAATATAAGTTTAAATTTACAGGGCTTGTTTTTAGTTGATTTTTCAAATAAATATTAAAATGCTTTAAAATTGTTAGTTTTATCAACTCATAATCATTGTATCCAAAACAAGATCCTGTTTGCGTTTCGGTTATTATTGGCTTTACATCCCAATTTTTAGGCCCTATTGCTAGTATTGGGCGGTGCGAAATCATATACTCAAATACCTTTCCTGGTATAATGCATTGCGTATCCTTAGTGTTTATTTCTATCAGCAATAACACCTGTGATTGTCGCTGGTACATCAAAGCATCTTGATGCGACACATAACCTGTATAATTTACAAACTCATCCAAATTATGACGTCTTATACTTAGCTTTACATCTTCGCTTACTGCGCCAACCAAATTAAGCTTAAATTTATCTTTAAACAGCTCGTTATCACGTATCAAATCAATTAAAACTTGCCATAATACCTGCGGATTACGCTCTGACAATAAAGATCCAATATGAGAGATTGAAAAATCTTTATCTAATTGAGTATTAACAACTCCTTCATCATCAAATCCGTTTGTTATTACCTTTATAGGCTGTGGTGTTAAATCTTCAAACTCTAATTTTGTAGTGGGGCTGGTTACCACAATTTGGTCGGCAGTATTTAAAACTTTAGATTCTAAAGCTTTATGCTTTGCCTTAGAGGATGAATTTAGTTTTAGTTTTTTATGATACCCAATTGTAGTCCAAGGATCTCTAAAATCGGCCACCCAATTAATATTCAAATCTTGTTTTAGCTTTAAACCAATCAAATGCATACTATGCGGTGGCCCTGTAGTAATAACTGTTTTGATGTTATGCGCTTTAATATATTTTTTTAGATACTTAACAGATGGCTTAACCCAGTTTTTTCGGGCGTCTGGAATAAAAAAATTACCTCGAATATAAAGTAGTATACGCTCTATTAAACTTTGTTTTGTAGAGGCCGATATAATTCCGCTACTAATTGTTTTAGATTTCTGCTTAGAAAAAAAACTTGCAAATTTATAAGGCTCGGCAATAGGCTGTTTTAAAATAGTTATGCCTTTCGGAATTTCATTTTCAAGCTCTAAATCAACTATTGGGTAAGATGGGTTTTGAGGCACATAAACTATGGGTTCGATAAAAAACGTTCTAAAATATTTTACAAATTTTAACCAACGCTGTACGCCAGGACCACCAGCGGGTGGCCAATAATACGCAACAATTAAAACGCTTTTATTTTTCATCATTCAAAAAAACACATATTACCCTTTTCGACTACTAAACTGGTAATATAAACCACTAATAATTAAAACCATTAACAAAATAGAGCTTATTAAGGCTATACGACTGCCCGTTTTTATAACTTGAGGTTCAAATTTAAATACAATTTCATGACTTCCGCTAGGCACTTGCAAAGCCCTTAGCACATAATTTGCCCTTAAATGCTTGACTGGTTTATTATCAATATATGCTTGCCAACCATGTTTGTAATAATTTTCAGAAAACACAGCCAACCCGCCTGTTTTACTTTTTGATTGATATACTAAATGGTTAGGTTTATACTTTAAAAGCTTAATTTCAGCTAAAGAATCTTTATTGGTTGATAACACAGCATTATCAATTTCCTTTTTTTGAGCTTGCATTATTACGGCAGTAGTTGCTGTATTTAAAGTATCTAATGCTAAAATTTCAGCATTTGCTGTATCTACCCATTTAATATTTTTAACAAACCAGGCATTACCAAGAGCCTCTGTATTTTTAAAAATTTGTGGAGCGCCGTTTGCCCCATCAGAAGGTGCAATAATGTATTTTGCGTTAAGCATATTTAACACATTAATAGCATTACGCGAAATATAAAAATCAAACAATTCATTATAACGTTTCATCGATACTGCACTATAACCCGATAAAGAGTTGTGGTAATATGATGGACGTGTAGAGTTTGTAGTTAAATCAAACACACGGTAATGTGATTTATCTTCCAAAATAGTTGCATCTACTTGTAATTTTTGATAAGGATTATCAACTTTTGAAGCAGCAATAAAATCGTCAAAATTTACATAACGTTTATCAACAACTACCAAATCAAACAACAGTAATATTGCAAAGGCAATAATTGTTATGTTTTTGGTTAATTTTTGTTTTAAAAAACACCATATAATTACAGCTGATGCTAATACTAATATCAAACTACGTAATACATCAAATGTATAAATTGATTTTCTGTCGGCTATTAAAGCATCAACAAAAGCTTGTCCATAATTTTCTTTAAAAAACCCATCAACACTTCCCGAAAAATCAAATGAAGATTTAATCAATAAAAACAAAATTGCCACGCCAGCAGTTATAATAGTACTTAACTTTAACGCTTTAATTTTATCTTGTTTTAAAACAGATGCATCTATAATTTTTGAAAGCCCTAAAACCCCTAACGCAGGTACGCACAACTCTAAAATAACTTGAATGGATGATACCGCTCTAAACTTTGTGTATAAGGGAATATAGTTTATGAAAAAATCGGTTAAAACTGAAAAATTTTTACCAAAAGATAGTAATAACGAAAAAACTGAAGCCGAAACTAGCCACCACTTTAATCGGTTATTTACTAAAAATACGCCTATAAAAAACAAAAACACAACTACTGCACCCAAATAAGCAGGAGCCTCAACAATAGGCTGATCACCCCAATACATTGGTACTCGTTTTGATGCTTCAATCGCATCACGTTGTCCAGCTCCTAATTTTCGATACGCTTCATAAGTGTGTGATTGTTTTCCTAAATTTTCACCATTACCGCCTCCGAGCAAACGAGGTATAAATAAATTAAAACTTTCTAACTTACCATAACTATATTCTGTGATATAGTTTTTATCTAATCCAGAGGTAATTTGCTTTTGTGAACCATCGGGGTTTATTGTTAATTCGCCAACACCTCTTGTACTTTCTTTAGAGTACTGTTGCGTTGCCATAATGTTGGTTGCATTTAATGCCAGCGCCATAATTGCCGCCATGCTAAGCAAGCCAATAATTTTAAAATAATCAGTAAGTTTATTTTTTTTGTAAAAATCTATTAAATAAACAATTCCTAAAATAAGTACTAAAAACAATAAATAATAGGTCATTTGAAAATGGTTAGCAACCAAATGCAATCCTAAAGCCACTGTGGTTAACAAAAACCCACCTACATATTTTTTTTGAAACGCTAATAGTATTCCGCTTAACACAAGCGGCATATATGCAATCGCATGTGCTTTAGCATTATGACCAACTCCCAAAATAATAATTAAATAGGTTGAAAAACCAAAAGCTAAGGCACCTAAACCTGCTAGTTTATAATCTAACTTTAAAACTAATAATAACACATAAAACCCCATAAAATATAAAAACAAATAATCGGCGGGGCGTGGTAAAAACCGAAGTGTCAAATCTAATTTTTTTATATAATTATGTGGGTATTTTGCACCTAATTGATAAGTAGGCATACCACCAAAGGCACTATTGGTCCAGTAGGTTTCTTCACTATTGGCAGCTCTAAAATCATTTTGCTGTTTAGCCATACCTATGTACTGCCTGATATCACTTTGATTAATTTTTTTGCCTTGTAGTACTGGGCTAAAATACACTAGTGCTAATAACACAAAAGCCAACATCATAAACAGATGAGGCATTAATGATTTAATTTTAAGTTTTTGCATAATTTATTTATCAACTAGAAATGAAACTTAATCAATCTCCTCATAATCTACATACTCACCAACATTATTATTAGTGTCTTTTTTTGACCTAGGAATTTTATCTATAGATATTTCTCCTTCCTTTTTAGCTTTATTAGCTCCCGATTGCGTATGTGTATTAAATTGCTGCCCAAACCGTTGGCCTGCTTTTTTAGTGACATATCGCATCAAAGCTGGAGCAAAAAGCCGTGATAATATTTTAAATACATAATAAATTAAAATCAGGATTAATATCATCCTAAGAAAACCAGGAAGTGAAGCATATTGCATCATATCGAAAATATTTTATTCAAAAATACAATTCTTCGTATTTATACCACGTTTTAAAAGCATAAAAAAATAATAAATTATATATTTGGCAGATACAACAAAATGAAAAAAGGCATCACAATAAAATACCATATACATTTTTTAATCACCTTAATAAGTGTACTTTCAACCCATTATACTTTTGCACAATATACAGAAGTGATCAACTCAAATAGACCAGGAGAATCACAAAGCGCTTATGCTCTTGGCCCAAGAGTATACCAAATCGAATTTGGAGGGTTTACAATAGATGAAACGCACCAACTTATGGATTACCAAGCCAAAGGTTTTGGAATTGACTTTAATGCCCGCGGCGGATTTTTATTTGAAGAGCTTGAATTTATTCTTGAAGGCACCTATAAAGCTGACACATTTACAACTACAAACTTAAGCTATTTACGCGGTGGTATTGATAGTGAAATTGACCGCTCAAATTTTAGTAATTTAAGTTTTGGCGCCAAATACCTATTACTTGACCCTTATAAAAACGCCCATAAAGAAAAACCCAATCTTTATAGCTGGAAAGCTAACAATAGTTTTAAATGGAAATCAATTTTACCTGCAATTGCTATTTATGCCGCTGGAAATTACGATACTGCAAACAACGCTTTTAACGGCCCTAACATAGAAGGATTTAGTCCTAAAGCAGGAATTATCACGCAAAATAATTTTTATGGCGGCTGGGTGTTTGTTACCAACTTTTTAATGGATAGAATAGGTACAGAATCATCTGAATTTCAGTACATCATAACTCTTACAAAGTCAATAGGTAAACGATGGGCTATTTTTGGTGAAAACCAAGGAGTTAATGGCAGTTTTTATTCAGACAACTTAATACGAGGAGGCGCAGGTTATTTAATTACAAAAAACTTTCAACTTGACACTTCTGTAACTTTTAACTCTAAAGACACACCAAAAGTACTTAACTTAGCCTTTGGCATCTCTTACCGACTAGATCGCCACAGAGATAAACAAATAAAAGGATCGCAAGAAAACACCCCTTTAGAAAACTACCAAAACCAATAAATGATACAGATAAAAAAAGTTAAAACCAAAAGTGATTTAAAAGCCTTCGTAAAATTTCCTTTTAAGCTTTACAAAAACTCCAAATATTGGGTTCCTCCAATCATTAAACAAGAATTGGCTGGTTTTAACCCTAAAAAAAACCCTGTATTTAAAGATGCCGAAGCCACCTTATTTTTAGCTTACAAAAACAATGAAATTGTTGGTCGTGTAGCAGCATTAATTAATTGGATTGAGGTAAAAAATCAAAACATTTCTAAAATGCGTTTTGGATGGTTTGACGCTATTGATGATATTGAGGTTACCAAAGCACTTTTAAATGAAGTTAATACGATAGGAAAAGTTAATAATTTGGAATTTATAGAAGGGCCTGTTGGATTTTCTAACCTTGATAAAGTTGGTGTACTTACCGAGGGTTTTGACAAAATAGGCAGTATGATTAGTTGGTATAACTACCCTTATTATGCTGAGCATTTTAAAACACTTAATTATAAAATAGAAAAAAGCTATACCGAAACCTTAATGCCCTTTGAGCATATTGATCGCGCTTTTTTTGGCAGAATACAAGAAATCATTAAAAAACGTTACCAACTTAAACCTTTAAATTTTGAAACTTCAAAAGAGATTTTAAAGTATGCTGACGAAATGTTTGATGTATTCGCAAAAAGTTACTCAGCATTATCATCATTTGTTGAAATAAGTAACGAGCAAAGAGCGTACTTTAAAAAGAAATTTATTAGTTTTTTAAACCCCGAATACGTAAAATTTGTTTTAGATAAAAACGATAAACTTGTTGCTTTTGGTATTGTAACACCATCTTATGCTAAAGCCTTGCAAAAATCAAAAGGTAAACTTTTTCCCTTTGGAATTAAGCATTTACTGAATGCAAAAAAAAATTCAAAAACAGTATTATTTTACTTAATTGGAGTACTACCCGAATATCAAAACAAAGGCGTTACAGCTATAATTTTTGAAGAATTTCATAAGGTATTTACTAAAAAAGGGATTCAAAATTGCTTAAGAACCCCTGAACTTGATGACAATAGTGCCATTAAAAAGATATGGAAAAATTTTAAAAATGAAACCTACAAACGCAGGTCTACTTTTAAAAAAAATATTGAATAATTACTGATTAACCACTAGCCTAAACCCTTCGCCATGAATATTTAAAATTTCTACTTTTTTATCTAATTTTAAATACTTTCTAAGCTTAGCAATATACACGTCCATACTTCGTGAGGTAAAATAATTATCATCCCTCCATATTTTAGTCAGCGCTAGTTCTCTAGGCATTAGGTCATTTTCATAAAGTGCTAATAAGCGAAGTAATTCATTTTCTTTAGGTGATAACTTTACAGGATCTTGACCTTTAAAGCTTAAAAACCGTAGTTTTGAGTTTAATTTAAATTGACCTATCGTAAATTCAAATTGCTTAGTATCGGTAACACTATCGGATGCTTTTCGTTGCATAATAGCTTTTATTTTCATTAATAGTACTTCGCTATCAAATGGCTTATTAAGATAATCATCAGCACCCACCTTGTAGCCTTGCAGCACATCCTCTTTCATAGTTTTTGCCGTTAAAAACACAATAGGCACTTCACTGTTTTTTTCTCTAATTTCTTTAGCTAAAGTAAACCCATCCTTATAAGGCATCATTACATCTAATATGCATAAATCAAAATCGTCTTTTTTAAATTTCTCAAAACCTTCCATACCGTTTTTAGCATGAACAACATCATAATCATTAAGCATTAAATAATCCTTTAAAATGATTCCAAAATTAGGATCATCTTCAACTAATAATATTTTTTTATTACTATTTTCCATAATTTATGATATTAATGGCAGCTTAATTGTAAACACGCTACCTTTTCCTTTTTCACTTTCTACACTTACATGACCATTATGGTCATCAACTATTTGTTTTACATAAGAGAGTCCCAAACCGTGTCCTTTCACGTTATGAACATTTCCTGTATATTCTCTATAAAATTTTTCAAAAACGCGCTTTTGAGCCACTTTTGACATTCCATTACCTTGATCTTTAATGCTAATCAATACATAATTTCCTACACGCTCTGTATAAACGTCTATTTTAGGGTTTTCGTCTGAATATTTTACAGCATTATCTAAAATATTAACAATTACGTTTACAAAATGATTTTCATTTGCTAATACATCTAGTTGACCATCATGCAAATGCATTTTCACATATCCATTTTTATTTAAAACTATCAATTCAATATGTGCAACAGCATCATTTACTAAGTCGTTTAAGTTTAAGCGTTCCTTACTAATATTTAACTCATTTTTTTCGAGTTTTGATATTCGTAAAACATTTTCTACTTGAGCATGCATACGTTTATTTTCATCTTTAATCATAGCTAAATACCGCTTAACCATATCAGTATTATCAATAACTTTTGGGTTTTTTATAGCATCTAAAGCCAAATTTATAGTTGCAATTGGCGTTTTAAATTCATGCGTCATATTATTTATAAAATCTGTTTTAATTTCAGAAATTTGACGTTGTTTACGTAACTGATAAATTGAGCTATAATAAGCTATTATAATAATTGCTGTAAATAGTATTGAAAGTAATGTTGCGCCTAAAACAGATGAATATATATATGATTTTCGAGTAGGAAAACTAACAAACAACTTATAATTATCGGCATTTGTTTTTGAAAAAATTGGATAATTAACAGTGTTTACATCTGTCGTTTCAAAATCTTCCGTTTGGATTTTTGTCGCCAAATCGCGGTCATAAATAGCAAATTCAAAAGGTATATTAAGGGACTCATCACTTAAACCTAATTTGATTAACTGTTTAATTTCATCAACAGTTACACGATTATGTATGGGGCGACTTTTTGCTTGATTGATATAGGTTGGTTCAAAATTTTTATTTAACAGCACTTCCTGTATCCCAATATTTTCTTTATTACTTACACGCTCAAAAGAGGTATTACCATCAACATTAAATGTTTTATAAATTTCTTCGCGTGTAGTTGTAGATCGTAAACTAAACAACGACGGAAAACTATCTAATGTCTTATCAAACAATGATGAGTTTTTATAATTACCTTCGGAAATATCAGTATCAAAAACTTTAATTGTATTGGTTGCTTTATCTCTTTTAAAAATCGACAAAGTGGCAAAAAAATTTGCTTCAGTTTCTAAATCAAAACCATCCTTACTAAGTTGTTTTTTTAAATTATCAACAACTTCATTATACTCTCTATCTTCAACCTTTTTTACAGTTTGACTTATTGTTTTATTTATTTTAAACCAAAATTGATTTTCTTCATTTTTAATTATATTGTTAATAAAATAAGCTTGCACCATTATAATACCAACAAGAGATAAACTCATTAATATTATCAAGAAAACAAAAAGTTTTTTATTCATATACCAAAAATACTATTTTAACATTTACACTAAATTTGATTTAACCATACATTAACATAACGCAATATTAATTGGTATAGCGCATTAAAGTATCAAACACTTTTTTTACCTGATGTTTTGTTTGATCAAGATCAATGTTTTTAATTTCAAAATGCGACAAGTTAAGCCGTTCTTGGTCACTCCATTGATTATTGATAATAGCTTCAACCTTTTTTATTGATGATTTGTCTCTAAAAATTACACGATTTATGCGTGTATCTTTGGGCGCTGTAACTGTAATAATATAATCACAGTGCAAATATGATCCGTTTTCAAAAAGCACTGCCGCCTCCTTAATTACAAAATGAGACTTTTGCTTTTTGTACCATTCATTAAAATGCAAAGCCACTTCAGGATGCACAATAGCATTCATTGCTTTTAATAATACGTTGTCATTAAATATTTTACTCGCCAAAAAAGGCTTGTTTAATTGGCTATCAATATAAGCTTGTTTGCCAAAAAGATCAAGTAATGCCGATTTGATTTTTGGTGAACTAACCATTAATTTTTTTGCTTCCAAATCTGATATATAAATTGGCACACCTAATTTTTGAAATAACTTAGCTACAGTTGTTTTTCCGCTACCAATACCTCCTGTTAATCCTACAATCATTTAATTAAAATATATTCTACACGATCTAAACCTAATTTTGCACTTTTTACTACAGCAGGTTTTCGTTTAATTACTGGTTTTAGGTAATTACGATTTAAATCAATATCATTATAATCGCATTCAACCAAAAAACCCTCTTTAGTTACTAATTTAAATACCTCCAAAGTACAATTAAAAACTACAGGAACGTATTTAGGATAAATTTTAATGTCTAAGTTTTTAGGTACATTATTAACATTTATTGGTACCAAAAGTTCGCCTTCGGTAATTTTTTTAACCCTACCGCTCACATTAACGTCTAACGTTGAGTATACAATATGCTTTTTTTTGTTTTTTAAACCAATCATCGCATTTACATCGCTATCAATATTTTTAATAGTAAGTAATTTTGAGGTTACAAAATTTATCGTATCAACCATAGCATGAGGGCCAATTATTTTGATCGAATCTGGAGTGACCTTTAATTTATCAACCAAATCATACCCAGGTATAAATACAAAATGCTTATCGAGTTTAACAGGCACTTTTTTAACTTGATTTGTAGAGTACGCAATTTTTAAAGTATCAATTTCAATTTGTTCAACACTAATTTTAGCATCAAATTGCCTACTTATTTCTAGTTTTTGTTGATTAGCAATCCATAAATATTGCTTTTCATTTTTCAATAACTTCGAAAAATTAATATTTAAATACGGCTTATTAAAATAAAATTTTAAAAACTTAAACCCTGTGGTTTTTAATGTTAAGCGTATGGTATTTAATGAGTCATTTAGAAGTATTTTATCCTGCGGAAGCTTTACTGCCTTAACTTCAAAATCGATACTTTTTACATGGCTACTTGTTAATTTTATTAATAACGAAAACAATAACGCAATCATAAAAAAAACAGCAAACACTTTTAATTTTCTGTTTTTAAAATACCTTCGGAAAAACTTAACTTTAATTTGCAAATTTTTAATTTTTAAAAAATAAATTCGGAAACAATACTTGGGCTGACTTATTTGAAAATTTCAACATTACTGTTGATTTAAAAAACCCATAACCATAACCTAAAAACTGAATAGCAATTGCTATAATGGATTGAAACGCTATCAAACTATTTTTAGTAGAAATAAAAGCTAACAAAAAACTAGTACAAAAATACAACCCATACAAATACATAAAGATTTTAACCTTAAATATCAAAGCTATTACTGCAACTATAAATCCTAAAATAAACAATGAGGGCAACCAATAGGTAATTTTTTTTGTTTGAGGATGCCACATATTTAAAATTGGACGAACCATACCAAACTTATACACCTGAATGTAAAATTTTTTCCAAGAAATACGTCGCTTATGGTACACAAAAGCTTTTTCAATTAAAGCGGTTTTAAAGCCTTTTTTTATCAATCTAATTGATAAATCAGGATCTTCACCTGGATGAATATTACCAAATCCGTTTGTAGCTTCAAATGCTTTTTTAGATAACCCCATATTAAAACTTCTTGGCTCAAAGGTGTTAACACTAGTTTTTTTACCTCGAATTCCGCCTGTACTTACAAAAGAAGTCATCGAAAAGTTAATAGCCTTCTGTAAATTTGTGAAAGATTTATGAGCCGCATCTGGTCCGCCAAAACAATCAACGTAAGTTGTATTTAAATATGATAAAACTTCATTAAGATATTGCTTAGGTAAAACACAATCAGAATCTAATATAATATAATATGAGCCTTTAGCTGCTTGCATCCCGTAATTACGGGAGCTTCCTGGTCCTGAATTTTTTTTATATAAATACGTTATATTTAACTTTGACACATATGCATTTACAATTGTTTGTGAACTTAAGGTTGAACCGTCTTCAACAATTACAACTTCAAAAGTAGGCTTAACGTTTAATTTAGTTAAACTTTCTAATAGTTCTTCAATTTCTTTTGGCCGATTATAAACGGGAATTACAAATGATATGTCGTTAACTTTTACACTCATAGATTACAAATATAATTAAGTATATACCATAAAAAAAGAGGCCTAGTAGCCTCTCTTTTTTTATAGTATTAAAATAAATTTATTCTGAAACAAATTTTTCCATAACCGCATCACTAACGCCTACATTTGAAAAACCTCCATCATTAAATAAATTTTGTAAAGTAACACGTTTTGTCAAATCGCTAAACAAACTCACTGTATAATTTGCACAATCCAATGCGGTTGCATTGCCAAGCGGCGACATTTTTTCGGCATAAGAAATAAACCCATCAAACCCTTTAACACCCTGACCTGCTGTTGTTGGTGTTGGCGATTGAGAAATTGTATTTACCCTTACCTTCTTATCACGTCCAAAAAAGTAACCAAAACTACGGGCAATACTCTCTAAATACGCTTTATTATCTGCCATATCATTATAATCAGGAAATACACGTTGCGCAGCCATATAGGTTAATGCAACAATACTACCCCACTCATTCATTGCATCATTTTTATATAAAGTTTGCATTACCTTGTGAAATGACATTGCCGAAACATCTGTTCCTTTTTGTGTCCAATCGTATTTTTGATCGGTATAAGCTCGTCCTTTTCTTACATTAACAGACATACCAATTGAATGTAAAACAAAATCAATTTTTCCGCCCAAAATCTCCATAGATTTCTCTACTAAGTTTTGCAAGTCTTCTAATGATGTTGCATCTGCAGGAATAATTTGAGATCCTGTTTTTTCGGCTAACTCATTAATTTGCCCCATTCGCATTGCTATAGGTGCATTTGTTAACACAAACTGACCTCCTTCTTCATGAACACGCTCGGCTGTTTTCCATGCTATCGAATTTGCATCTAAAGCTCCAAAAATAATTCCTCTTTTACCTTTTAATAAATTATATGACATAATTTTACATTTTGTTTAGTTAATCAATCAACAAAGATACTAATTCAAGCCATGTATTTAAAGATTTTATTTATTCATTACTCAACAACTGTTTTGCATGAGCTATAGCTGACTGAGAAGCGTTTTTACCATCAAGCATTTGTGCTATTTCATTAACACGTTGCGTTTTGTTTAAACGCACTAAATTACTAGTTGTAATTTCATTATCATCAGTTTTAAACACCTTAAAATGCGTATTTCCTTTAGCGGCTATTTGTGGTAAGTGTGTGATTGAAAACACTTGCATAGCAGTACTCATTTGTTTCATTATAGAAGCCATTTTATTTGAAATTTCGCCAGAAACACCTGTGTCTATTTCATCAAACATAATAGTTGGCAGGTGTGTGTGCTGTGATAAAATATACTTTATAGCAAGCATAATTCTTGACAATTCACCTCCAGAAACGGCTTTTTTTAGTGGCTTGTAGTTAGCGCCTTTATTGGCTGAAAATAAAAATGATAAGGTATCTTTACCATTTTCTAAAAAGGTTGTTCCTAACTGCAATGAAATGTCAAAGCTTGCATTAGGCATCCCTAAGTCAACCAAAACACTTTCTAGCTGTTTTGTTAATTTTGGCAATACTAAATTTCTATTTTCATTTATAATCTTAGCATTGGCATCAACACGCTTTTCTATGGCATCATAAGCCTTTTGTTTTTCAACAATTAAATCATCTATATTATTTGAAAACCCTACTTTTTGTTCAAGTTCATTTTGTATTTCAATTAATTGCTCAATTTGGCTTACTGCATGTTTTTGAAATAAATTTTGTAAAGTTTGCAACTGATTATTAACAACCATTAATCGCTCAGGGTTTGCCTCCAATAACTCGTTAAAATTATCAATTTCGGCAGCAATATCATCCATTTCTATTGAAAGACTTGTAACTCTTTCTAACAAAGGCGTATAAGTATGTGCTATTTCTGATAGTTTTTGAATACTGTTTTTTAACAACCCAAGTGTAGTAAAAACACCTAATTGCTCATCAGTAATAAGCTGGCTTGAGGTTTGTAGTTCATACTTTACATCTTCTACATTATTAAGAGTTTCATACTCTAACTCAAGCTCAGACATTTGAACCATTTCTAGCTTAGCTTCTCTCAATTCATTTAACAAAAAGGTATTATAGTCATGCTCTTTTGCTGCATCGGCTTTAGATTTTTGTAATTGAGTTAACTCTCCTTTTAATTGTTTATATAACTTTAAATTAGCGCTATAAGCTTTAAGATTATTACTGTTTTTTGCTAAAACATCAATAATTTGAAATTGATAACTATCATCAATTAAACTAAGTGTTTGGTGTTGAGAATGAATATCTATTAAGTTTTCACCAAATATTGATAAGGTTGATAAATTTACCACCTCATCGTTTATAAATGCACGTGATTTGCCCGATGGTAACAATTCCCTGCGTACAATTAACTCAGTATCATAATCTAATTCATTATCTAAAAAAAGTGATTTTAAATTATAATTAGAAACATTAAATACAGCCTCAACTATACTTTTTTTTGTTGCATCTTTTGCCACCGATAAATCGGCTCTTTTACCTAATATTAATGACAACCCACCTAATAAAATAGATTTACCTGCACCTGTTTCTCCTGTAATAGTAGTTAAACCCGACTCAAAATTGACATGTAAATTATCAATTAAAGCGTAATTTTTTATAGTTAATGATGTTAGCAATGTATTTAAATTATGAGATTAATTTAAATACAAATTTAACTTAAAAAGTAAGATTAAAAAATAGTACTAATACTTAATACTTCGCCATTTGCTAGAATGTGTTGGCGCCAACTTATAAAGATTATCTACAAGCGATTTAATGTTTACAGAAGGCCCATCAGAAAAAATTGACGACACCTCTTCTGCTTTAGCATCAAAAAAGACGCGCAGTATAAACGAGTTTGGTCTACGCTTATTTAAAGCCATTAAACCATCAAAGGCACCTACTAAAGCTTCTTTACCTTTTTTGACATCTTTATACATTATATCTAGTCCATTTATATGATAGTCGTACATAGTACTACGGTATTCTTTATACGTATTTGAAAAAATATTATCTATCAAAGCAAAACGCGAACTTATACCATCTTCTAGTTTCCAACCTTTAAAATCTTCTTGTTGCGAATAGGTTAAAATGGCTCTAGCTTGATCAAAGTAAGGGTTTCCGCCTTTTGGAGCAAATGAATCTGCATCAATACCCAACATTACATATATATGAAATGCAAGTACCGATACTAAATTTGATTGGTATTGATTAGGACTATAATTTAGGTTTTGAAATTCAACATACCTAAATGAAAAATCTTTATCATTAAAATTATAAAGTGGTGTTGAATATGTAGTGTTATATACTGGACGTGTTGACTGTAGTTGTAAAGTACCCGAAAATGTATCTCCCGTATTACTTTCTATATTTAAAAACATACTACAATTTATACGCTCTTGAGGTTTAAACTCTTTATTAGTCCATTTTGTATTATTTATAAATTCACGTAATTGACTTTGCAGTGATTTAAATATTTGTTGATTTTCACTACCCGTAAATTGTGCATTAACAACAACATTACAGTTTAACTCTTGAGCAAAACTAGCATTTACAGAAATGTATAGAAAAAAGATAAAAAGTTTACGCATTTAATTTTTTTATGAGTTGTAAAACAATATCATTAGCTACCTCTGACTTAGATTTCAATTGATATGGTGTAATATTTAATTTACTATCAATAATAGTAATTTTATTGTTATCACCACCAAACCCAGCGCCTTTATCTTGTAATGAATTTAAAACTATTAAATCTAAGTTTTTTTTAAGAAGCTTACCTTTAGCGTTTTCTAATTCATTATTTGTTTCAAGAGCAAAACCTATCAATAACTGATGGGTTTTTATTTCGCCTAGCGACGCTAATATATCTTTAGTTTTTTCTAGCTCTAATGTTAACGTAGAACTCTTCTTTTTTATTTTCTGACTTTCAATAAACTTTGGTTTATAATCAGCAACAGCCGCTGATAAAATGGCTACATCTACATCTTTAAAATAACTATGTGTAGCATCATACATATCTTGAGCACTTACAACTGGCAGTACATTAATTAAGTGGTGGCTTACTGTTTGTTGTGTTGGCCCTGCTATCAATATAACTTCTGCGCCTTGTTTTGCAGCAGATTTTGCGATCTCAAACCCCATTTTTCCGCTTGAGTGATTTCCTATAAATCTTACAGGATCAATTGCCTCATAAGTTGGCCCCGCTGTTAAAAGTATTTTTTTTCCGCGTAGCGGCAATTTATCTAGTATATCATTTTCAATAAAAGCTACTATATCTTCGGGTTCAGCCATACGCCCCTCGCCTACCAAACCACTTGCTAATTCACCACTTGTGGCTGGAATCATAATGTTTCCAAAACTTTGAAGTGTTGCTATAGAATCTACTGTAGATTGATGTTTATACATATCCAAATCCATCGCTGGCGCAAAATAAACTGGACATTTAGCAGATAAGTATGATGCTAGTAAAAAATTATCACTGTTACCATTTGCCATTTTTGACATGGTATTTGCAGTAGCTGGAGCTATTAAAAAATAATCGGCCCAAAGGCCTAAATCGACATGATTATTCCAGGTATCGTTTTCGTCATCATCATTTGTAAATGATGATAAAACTGGGTTTTTTGAAAGGGTAGATAATGTTAAAGGTGTAACAAAATCTTTTGATGCGGGTGTCATAATGACTTTTACATTAGCACCCGCTTTTATAAATAATCTAATTAAAGGAGCCGTTTTATAGGCGGCAATACCTCCAGAAATACCTAGAAGTATTTTTTTATCTTTTAATATAGACATTTTTATTATGCTTTTATACTACCTTGATTATCTGCAGTATTACGATAATAAATTTTCTCGTCTATCCACTCTTGAATTGCTAATGCGTGTGGCTTTGGTAATTTTTCATAAAATTTTGAAACTTCGATTTGCTCTTTGTTTTCAAAAATTTCTTCAAGACTATCATTATAAGTTGCAAATTCTTCTAGTTTTTCAACTAATTCTTTTCTAATATCAGTATTTATTTGTTCAGCCCTTTTAGAAATAACAGATATTGCTTCATATATATTATTTGTAGGTGCATCTAATACATTTCTATCGTAAGTTTCTGTACTTGCTGCTGCTGTAACGTTTTTTAAATCCATATTTTAAATAATTTTAACTTTAAGGTTTAATTTCTTTAGATTTGGCTTTCATGTCTAAAAGCTGTTCATTCAATGTAGTTAACATTTCATCAGCTTGTACATCATATTTTGATTTTTTATAATATTTTCTAAAAAAATCATATGCCTTTATAGCTTTATTTAAGCGCGCTTCTTTTTTCCATAACACACTATTTACTGCCATTTCATATGCAGCATTATATTTAACAAACAAAGCATCTTCTTTATATACCGAACCTGGATATTTCAATAAAAAATTAGTCATTCCGGTAATTGCAGCTTTATACTCTTGGGCAGGATTTGCACTACCTGGCGCTATTATACTGTATAATTTTGCGATTTCAAACGTCTTTTTTTCTAATTTAAAATCTAGTTCTTTAACTAAATCATTTGCATTTTTAGTATATGCTGAATTTGGATATCTATTAATAAATGCTTGTAATTTTTCTATCGCAATTGTAGTAGGCTCTTGCTCTTTTGTATATACAGGTGATGCATAATAATAGCCTTTTGCAGATAAAAATGCTAATTCATCTACTTTTTCGCTTTTAGGATAAATATCTATAAACTGCGTCATGTGGTAACTTGCCGTAGGGTAATCACCAGTTTCATAAACTGCCTTACAATACATGTACATCAACTTTTCACCCTGAGGTTTCCCTCTAAATTTTGGCAAAACAGGTTGAAATAACCGAATTGCTTTTGCGTATTTTGATGCTTCATAAAGTGTAGTACCTAACTCAAATCGTTTGGTTACATCTTCAGATTTTAGAGCCTTTTGATACTCACCACATGACGAAGTAACAATATAAATAGCGAATAATATGTATGTAAGTTTGTTCATTTTTATAAGTTGCAAAACTAACAATAATTAATTGAATATGTAAGTTTTATTTTAGTGCTAAATTAACATGTTTAATAATGCTCAACAACACTTTATAACTTATTTAACGAAATTTATTTTTGCAACAGTAAAACTGCTTCATTAATTTTAGTTTTTAACTTTTGTGAAGCTTCAACTAAAGGCAAACGCACTGTGCTTTTACACATATTTTGGCTTGATAAAACGGCTTTAATACCAGCAGGGTTATTTTCTGCAAATATTAAACTTATCATGTTTGAAATTTTAAAAAATAATTGATAAGCTGCTTTTGGTTTTTCGCTTAATCCTAATTTTATAATTTCAGAAAACAATTTTGGATAGGCTTGGCCAATTACCGAAATTACACCCGAACCGCCTGCTAAAACAACTCCCAATGCTAAATCATCATCTCCCGAAATTACCAAAAAATTGTCTGGCTTATTTTTAATCAAATCAAGGTACTGCGCCATATCATTACAAGCTTCTTTAATGGCTATAATATTTTTAAAATCATTTGCTAGCCTAATTGTTGTTTCTGGCAACATGTTTTTTGCCGTACGCCCTGGCACATTATATAAAATTATTGGCAATGGACTAACTTGAGAAATCGCTTTGAAATGTTGATAAAACCCTTCTTGTGTTGGCTTGGTATAATAAGGACAAACCGACAACAATGCGGATATACCTTCTAAATTTGTAGTGTTAATTTCATTAATTACACTTTTTGTATTATTACCACCTATACCTAAAACAAGTGGCAATCTATTGTTATTTACTAACTTAACTGTTTCTACAATTTTTTTCTTCTCTTCAAGTGTAATTGTTGCACTCTCGGCAGTTGTACCACTTATTACTAAGTAATCAACGCCATTGGATATATTAAACTCGACTAATGCTTTTAATGCCTCATAATCAACAGATTCATCTTCTAAAAAAGGTGTAATTAACGCTACTCCAACCCCAACAAATTCTTTCATTTTATATTTTATTTAATATATTTAAATATTTAGTTAATTCTGCTTCAAAACCCAAATAATCATCCAAATTTATAGCTATCACTAAATCATTATTAACATTATGATGCTCGGCAACCCCAACTTTAAAGTTTGCGTTAGATTTTGCTGACACCAAATTTAACTCTAAGCTTTCATTTACATAAAAATTGATTAACAAATCAAAAGGTTGATCTATAAATTGCTTCAACTCTTTATTGGTGATATTACCTAACCAATTAATATCTTTTTTAACAAATCCAAATACATTTTGATCATCTATAGTTATAGCTTCATTTTTGTTTTTACAAAACAAAAAAGTTGTAATGTTAAAATTTTTACCTACGGATGATTGCAGTTTTTCACAAAATTGAACTATATTATTGTGCTCTGCGATTGATGATATTATGCCTATTGATTTTATTTTTTCATGTTTATCAATTACATCAATAGTTTGATTTGATAGGCCTTTTAATTTATTTTCTAATATTTTTTTACGCAACAAATTTATCAACTTAAAAAATTTTTATTACAAATTTAAAAAAGTAATAGAGGTAATACGCTATAAATAATTTTAAAAATAAAAAATATTACATATTTATCTGTTTTGTAAACTATATCACAATTAACACTAGCCTATACACTAATTAACTGTTAGTGAATCTTCACTTATTGGAGGCTTAGTTTTTGGTTTACTTGTCGTAATTGTTATAACCGAATCGATACTTACGTTTACAGGATGCATTTTTGATTTTGTATCCATTGGTGTTGGCGATGCACTCCTTAACTTGAGTGTTGTTAAATTATCATGAGCTACTTTTAAATATTTTTCTTCTTGCCCATTACGGAAAATGTCGTTAAAAGCTTCTTCATTTTTATGAAATGCATATGTATTTTTTTTACCATAAAAAACACTTCCGATAGGCAAATAAACAGTTACTTTAACCTCATCTGTACTACTTCTATATTTTTTATCAGCTATAAAATAACTATCTAAATAAATTGTTTTATCATTAACATAATAATCATAATTGATAGTATTACCCTTAAATTTATTACTATTTGAGGCACTTATTTGCTTTTCAACTTTTATACTTGCGTATGCTGCTGGTGTTGATTTAATAATTAATCGCACGCCCCTAGATACATATTGAACTTCATTGTTTTCGATTATTTTTTTATATTTAAACTTACGTTTAAATGCATTATCAAAATACTTATTATCACTCATCGATAAGTAGATAGTGTCATTGACAGTAAATTTTTTTAAATCACTAGATGAGATATAGCTGGTTTTTTCTGACTCAAATATATTGTCTTTAAAATCATATTTATTCACACCAATTATCGCCAATACCCAAATCACTAGCAGTGTTGATTTAGTGTTTTTTGGCAATGATTTTGAGTTGCTAATTAATAACTTAAAACCTAAATAAAACAACCAAAACAGTGGTATACCTATAACTAGAAACAAAAGCCATTTTGGCTTTTGATTTGTTATATTTAAGTCATAATTAAAAAAACGAAAACTTGTTTTCATAAAGACACCTATCAATAATGAAAACACGGCAATTGATGCTGTTATAATAACAATAACACCTATAAATTTTCCAAAAAATTTAACAACACCCATTAAAAGTTTTGATACAGACTCAAAAAAAGAAGTAGACTTGTCTTGAATTTTTGAATAATCTACATTTTTTAATTTATCAGTAACCTCATCAAAGCCATCAACCACTGTATTAAAACCCTCTTTTACTTTTTGCTGTATGTTTGAAATATTAACTGACTTACCGCGCATCGCTAATTTTTGTGCTGTTGTTTTAGCCTCGGGCAATAAGCACCAAAGCAATAAATACATAAATAAACCTGTGCCAGCGCCAAAAAACAAAAATGCCCATAATAAACGAATCCATAAAGGATCAATACCAAAATAATGTGCTAAACCCGCCGAAACACCACCAACATAGGCATTATCTATATCTCGATATATTTTTTTTGTACTCGCCGATGCTTCACTGTCATAATTTTCATTAAAATCATGCGTTTCAAACTCGTCTTCATTCATCATATAATCTTCGGGTTGCCCCATAATTGCAATTATATCATTAACATCATTATAAGTAACTACTTGCCTGTCGGATTTTATTCGTTCATTAAAAAGCTCTGCAATTCGAGCCTCTACATCTGCTAAAATTTCTATACGGTTAACGGGATCGGTAAATGCTTGCTTAATACGCTTAAGATAGTCATCTAAAATTTGATAAGCATCTTCATCGATATGAAAAAATAATCCAGCTAAATTTATGTTTATTGTTTTTTTCATCTTTATTATTTTTTATTTTTAGTTACAAGATTCACAGCATTTTGCAGTTCATTCCATGTAAAATTCAATTCTTCTAAAAAATCATTACCCAATTCGGTTAATCTATAATATTTTCGAGGAGGACCAGCTGATGATTCCTCCCATCTATATTGCAATAATTCGGCATTTTTTAATCGTGTAAGTAATGGGTAAATCGTGCCTTCTACAACTATTAATTTTGATTGTTTTAAGGCCTTTAAAATTTCGGCAACATAGGCATCATTATCTTTTAAAATATATAGAATGCAGTATTCCAATATCCCTTTACGCATTTGAGCCTTTGTGTTTTCTATTTTCATAGATTTAACTGTTCCTTTTGTGATTGATTATACAAATTTGTTTTATTATTTGGTATTATGTTACACATAGTACTAGATATTAACATTATTTTAACATTTTAGTGTTTTATTTTTTAACTATTTTTAAGAAAAAATAATATGAACTTTACCCCTACAAAAATTAATTTGTTTTTAATAGCAAAGCTACCATCTGCTTTTATTTGCGGTGTTAGAGTATTTAAAATAGATTTTGAAAGCTGTGTAACTACAATTAAATTAAATTGGATTAATAAAAACCCTTTTAAATCGATGTTTTGGGCTGCACAAGGTATGGCGGCCGAACTTGCTACTGGCATAATTATTATGAAAACCATAAAGGACAGTAAAAAAAATATATCTATGCTTGTAGCCACCAATAAAGCTGCATTTTACAAAAAAGCAACCCATCGTATTTTTTTTGAATGCAAAGAGGTTGAAAAAGCTAAAATTGCAGTACAAAAAGCGATAAAAACCAATGAAAGCCAAACTGTTTGGTTAAATTCAATAGGCAAAAACAAAAATGATGAAATCGTTAGCGTATTTGATTTTGAATGGACCTTAAAAGTTAAAAACTAAACTATCAAAAATCCAATATAACTACTGATAAAAATAAGCTAGGGTATACCCTGATTTGTTATAGACTAATTATTTTGTATTTTTAGAGTCCTTACAAAAACAAAATAAAATAACTTTTACGCCCTAAAAATCATGTGTCTTAACGCCCTCATTTATCCTGTTTTAATTACTATACTTTCATTTGTTTTAAATCTATCACCAAATTTTGACAAAAATTTATATGATATAAAGCAAGTTAAAAACTACATTAAATTACTTAAAAAAGGTTACAGTAATGGCTTAACCTTAGAACTAGCCAGCAATTATAGAGAAAAAATATTACAAATTAGTATTGAAAACAACTTAAAAAGCTATATCGCTGAAACTGAATACCTATATGGCTTAATACAACGAAACAAATCTGACCTTAAAGGCGCTAAAATTAGTTTTAATACATGTTTAGACCTCGCTATTGAAATAAAAACAGATACTCTAATATCAAAAGCTTATCATGGTTTTGGATTAATTGCATATGAGCAAAATGATTTAAAACAATCAAAAATATATTTACAAAAAGCTTTAAAAAACATTGAAAACATTGAAAAAAGTAGATATAAAGCTATACTATTAAATAGCTTTGGTGCTGTTGCTTTTATTGAAGGAAATTATGATAAAAGTTTTGAATATTATATAAAATCTTTAAAATCAATAGGTAATTTAAATTTACCCGAACACAAAGCTACTTTATACAACAATATTGGCTCTATAATACAGTCACAAGGTAATAATGAAAAAGCAATCGAATATTTTCAAAAAGGATTAAACATTAGCTTAAGCCATGACCTTAAACGAAATGAAATTTATTTTCGTCGCAATATTAGTAACATATTTAAACTTCAACAAAAATATGATTTAGCTATAGCCGAAGCTAAAATTGCAATGGTAATTGCACGCGAAACTAACAATGAAACCCAATTACTAAGATGCTACAATAATATAGCTGAAATCTATAGTTTATCTAAAAAATATAAAGAAGCCAAACAATATTATGATAAGTTATACCAATTAAGCACTAAAAATAACAAAAGTAATTACCTTGCGCTTTCATACATTGGCGGTGTTATTTGCAACTTAAAACTTGGTGAAAACACAAACCAAAACTATACCAAAACACTTAACAAGTACTTAAAGAAAGTAGACAAACCTTTTTTTAAATTTAAAATTAATTTTTTGTTGGGCGAATATTACCATGGCATTAATAAAAATAAAAAAGCACTTTCGATACTCGAAAAAAACTTAGAAAAAGTAAACAACGTGCCATTAAGTGAAAGAGGCCTGTACACTTTAAAATCAATAGACTTAATTCATGATGCTTACACAAATATAAACAACTACAAAAAAGCCGACTACTACTCTACCAGACACATTAAATATTTTGACAGCATATTAAAGGCTAATGAAACAAATAAAATTAATTCAAAAATATTTGCTTATGATTTTGAAAATCAAAAAGCAGAAATAGAAAAAAAAGTTGCAAAACACCAACAAATAAACAAAGCTCAGCTTAAACAACAAAAAGCCTATACATCCTTGGTGTTTTTAGCTTTTTTATTCTCACTTTCGGTAATTGCTTTTGTTTACAAATCATTTTTAAATAAAAAGAAATTAAATACAATATTAGAGTCTCAAAAACAATCTCTAGATGACATGGATATGGTGAAAAGTAAAATATTAGCCGTTATTGGTCATGACTTAAAAACACCGCTTACTTCCTTAAATAGTTTGCTTCATTTAATCTCAAATGGCGACATAAATAGTGCTGAAGTAAAACAAAATGTTAAACACTTAAAAAATAATTTTGATATTGCTTATGCTTCTCTAGACAACATCTTATATTGGGCCAGAAATCAAATGGCTGGTATAATTCAAAAACCAACTCAAATACAACTAGAGCCTTATATTAATAAATTATTACCATTATTTGGAAATCAAATTAACGCAAAACATATAAAAGTACATTCTGATATTGATGAAAATAGTTCATTAATAATTGATGACAATCAATTAAATTTAATTTTAAGAAATATTATTAGCAATGCTATTAAATTTACACCTTTACATGGCACTATTACTTTAAAGGCAAAAAATATAGGCAAAATGTGCTACATAACCGTCACTGATACTGGTGTAGGTATGAATGCACATACTAAAGAAAGCATTTTTAAATCAGTTATAGAACATAGCTCGGCAGGTACCGCTGGTGAAGCTGGCACTGGCTTAGGTTTAATGCTTTGTAAAGATTACATTAACAATAATAATGGTGAAATTTGGGCTGAAAGTGAAATAAACAAAGGCACTTCAATACATATTAGACTACCGCTTAATTAACAATTATACGCTATAATAAAAAACGGCAAACAGTTTAAAATTTAATACTAATCTACAGGGTCCTTACCGTGAATTTCCTTATAAATGGTATTAAATTTTTCTCGAATTTCACTGCGTAATTTTTTTCGGTAATCATCTTTTAACCAATCAACAAAATTATGTGTGCTCTTACTTATGCATTTTGTATAACGTTCAACCCTAAAACTTATATCATCATTAAGTAATTTCATTAACGTTAATGCATCAAAAACATCCTCACTATTTTCAACACAAATATAACAATGCTGACTTATTGAACGTTTTAAAACCACTTTCGATGATTCTCCATTTCTTACAGAATCTAAATAGGTTTTTCTAACATCAAAATACACATCCTTGGAATTAGCAAACTCTTTTCTAACATCCTCTGGCATTTCATATTTAAAATTACTTTCAATTTCTTCATCACTCATCAAACCATTTAAGTAATAGTCTGGTGATCTAAATATGCGTTGCCAATCTAAATCGCTACCCCAGGGTCCAAAACGATGAAAGTTATTTCCTAAATCTATAACGGTAAAACTATCTTTGGAGTTTATAATACGAGAGCCACGACCTATCATTTGATAATAAAGCGTTAATGATTTTGTAGCTCTATTTAGCATTATAGACTCAACCGTTGGCTCATCAAAACCTGTTGTTAAAATACTTACCGATGTTAAAATTGCGTTTGGTGTATTTTTAAACCATTCTAAAATTGCTTTACGCTCGTTTTTAGTAGCTGTATTATCCAGATGTTCAATTGGGTATCCCATACGCCTAAATGCGTCATATACCATTATTGAGGTTTTAATACCGTTATTAAAAATTAGTGTTTTTTTATTTTTACAACGTTCTTCATAAGCACTTACTAGCTTATAAAGCATATCTGAGTTTGTATATAAATCTTCTGATGATTTTACAGTATAGTCACCATTAGCTCCAACGGTTAATGAAGTTAAACCTACATTATACGAGTGCATTTCAGCTTTAGCTAAAAATTTATTTTCTATCAAAGATTCAATAGATTCACCTACAATAAGTTCATCATAATTTGACGTCATTGGCAGCTCAACATTTGAGCTTAATGGTGTTGCGGTAACCCCCAAAATAAAAGATTCACTAAAAAACTTAAATAATTTTGTAAATGAATTGTAATGTGCTTCATCAATAATAACCAAGCCAACATCAGTCATATCAAACTTATCGTCATTAAGTCTATTATTTAAGGTTTCAACCATGGCTACAAAACAGCCATAGTTTTTTTGATCACTTAAATCGGCTTTACTATCTACAACTTTATTATCAACACCAAACTCGGTAAGCATGTTTGAGGTTTGCTTACACAGCTCAATACGGTGTGTTAATATTAACACACGTTTTTTGTGATGTTTTAAATATTGCCTAACAATTTCAGAAAAAATTACAGTTTTACCACCACCTGTAGGGAGTTGATATAATAAATGGTAATTTTTAGGAGCATTTTCAAAATGTTTGAAAATTTTATTAATAGCTCCTTTTTGATAGCTATATAACTCTTTTCCTACTTTACGTTCTTGTTGCTCTACAGTTGAAATCACAGTTATTATATTTTAAAGACGTGCAAAAATACAACCTTTAAAGGGTTTATGTTATAATTTTTAGTAAAATTCGACGAAATTTAACGCGTCAGTTTTTTATATTTTATACGCTTTGGCATTAAATCACCTCCTAGCCTTTTCTTTTTATTCTCTTCGTAATCACTAAAACTGCCTTCAAAAAAATACACTTGTGAGTCGCCTTCAAATGCTAAAATATGCGTACAAATACGATCTAAAAACCAACGGTCATGGCTAATAACTACTGCACATCCAGCAAAATTTTCAAGCCCCTCTTCAAGTGCTCGAAGTGTATTCACATCCAAATCGTTGGTTGGCTCATCTAGTAGTAACACATTCCCTTCTTCCTTTAAGGTCATTGCTAAATGTAATCTATTACGTTCTCCTCCTGATAGTAATTTTACTTTTTTATTTTGTTCGCTTCCGCTAAAATTAAATCGGCTTAAATAAGCTCTAGAGTTAACCTGCTTACCGCCCATCATGACAAGTTCTTGCTCGTCACTAAAATTTTGCCAAATTGATTTTTCAGGATCTATATTAGAATGACTTTGATCAACGTAAGCAATTTTAGCTGTTTCGCCTACTTTAAACTCTCCACCATCAGGGGTTTCTTCTCCCATTATCATTCTAAAAATAGTAGTTTTTCCAGCACCATTAGGACCAATTACACCAACAATACCTGCCTGTGGTAAATTAAAGTTTAAATTATCATATAGTAATTTATCATCATAGCCTTTTGCTACGCTTGATGCTTCAATAACATTGGTTCCCAAACGTGGGCCGTTAGGAATGTATATTTCTAACTTCTCGTCAAGCTGTTTTTGATCTTGACTTAAAAGTTTATCATAATTTTTTAAACGTGCCTTTTGTTTAGTTTGACGACCTTTAGCCCCTTGGCGTACCCAATCTAACTCGCGTTCTAAAGTTTTTTGACGTTTTGATGCCGTTTTACTTTCTTGTGCTAATCGCTTTGATTTTTGATCTAACCATGACGAGTAGTTTCCTTTCCAAGGTATCCCCTCGCCTCTGTCAAGCTCTAAAATCCAACCTGCTACATTATCTAAAAAGTACCTATCGTGAGTTACTGCTATAACCGTGCCTTTATATTGCGCTAAATGATGCTCCAACCAATGTACCGACTCTGCATCTAAATGGTTGGTGGGCTCATCTAGTAATAATACATCTGGCTCTTTTAACAACAACCTACATAAAGCTACTCGTCGTCTTTCTCCACCAGATAATACTGCAATTTTTTTATCACCATCAGGAGTTCTTAATGCATCCATTGCTATTTCTAACTTGGTATCTAGCTCCCAAGCATTTGCTGCATCTATTTCATCTTGAAGTTCAGCTTGTCTTGCCATAAGTTTTTCCATCTTATCGGCATCGCTGTAAACTTCTTCAAGACCAAACATATCATTAATCTTATTGTATTCATCTAAAATAGCTACAGTTTCTGCCGCACCTTCTCTTACGATTTCCATTACGGTTTTAGACTCATCAAGTTTTGGTTCTTGCTCAAGGTAACCAACAGAATAATCTTGCAAAAATGTTACATCACCTTGATAATTTTTATCAACTCCTGCTATAATTTTTAAAAGTGTAGATTTACCCGAACCATTTAATCCTAAAATCCCAATTTTAGCTCCATAAAAAAAACTTAGATATATATTTTTTAAAACAGGCGTATTTGCACCTTGAAAGGTTTTTGTTAAACCTGACATTGAAAATATCACTTTTTTATCATCACTCATAATTCAATCTTTTTATATACTATTACACTCGACCTTTTAATGCATGAAAAACCCATGCAATTGCAAAAAACCCTACACCTACAGCTGCAAAACCCCATCCTGCTATTTCATTATACCTAAAAGCACCTAATGCAATTAATGTTAATCCAACAAAAATCATTATAAATGTTGCCCATGCTAAAACTGTATTTTTATTCATTGCCATAATCTATCTGTATTTTTTTAATTATTTACTCATTCGTTAAGTCTATATTCTGAATGGAAAGCGGCCAAATATCGTAATTATAAACAAAAAAAACCACTATTATTTATAGATACAAGTAAAGCTTAATGCCTTACAAAGCATTGGTTAGTTTTATAACTTCTTGTTTTAATGCTGTATCTAAACTGGTTTCTATTATTTTTCCTTCGGAAAAATAATCATTAAATGACGGTAAACTGTAGCTAGCAACAATTTTTCCTCCCATATAAGCAAAACGGTTTTTTGCAATTTCTAGTACAGTAACTCCACCACGTGCACCAGGTGACGTAGCCATTATTAACATTGGCTTTTCGCTCCAAAACTTACCATCAATTCTAGACATCCAATCTATTAAATTTTTAAACACCGATGCATAAGCTCCGTTATGTTCTGCCAATGATAAGACAATTGCATCAGCTTCATTTATATGCTTTAAAAACGTTTTTGCTGACTCTGGTATACCGTGTTGCTTTTCATAATCAACACCATAAATAGGTAAATTAAAATTATTTAAATCTAATACATTAACCGTACCTTCTTCAATTAATCCTGCTGCATAAACTGCCAACTGCTTATTTATTGAAGTTTTACTATTACTTCCTGCAAAAGCTAAAATATTTTTCATATTGATGTGATTTAATTTACAAATTAAAAGAATTAAATTTGAGTAAAAAAACAAAACGGCTATTCATAAAATTTGAATAGCCGTTTTGCTTAACGATTGTATTTAAAGTAAAAAATTAATTTTCTATAACAATAAATTCACTTCTTCTATTTAATTGGTGCTCTGATTTAGAACATTTCACACCATTTGAACATCTATTAACCAGTTGACTTTCACCGTATCCTCTTCCAGTTATCCTATTTTGATTAATATTATTTCGCACT
>CALDUQ010000080.1 GCA_937924845.1 uncultured Flavobacteriaceae bacterium | reverse complement strand
TGTTAATTCCGCTACCTGTTAAAATACCATTTACAATTACAAAAGGGATTAACATAATTATAAATGTAACATAAAACTTTTGAAGCAATTTAAAGTGTGTTTTAGAGACTATAATAATAAGCGCAATGGCATATAAAAAATTTATCAAGGTGTACCATTTGTCATAATTAGCTATAACGCCAATGGCTAATATTAAAATAAGAAATTTGTTAATTATTGATGTTTGCTTTGCAGAATATCCCCAGTTAGGGAAATAATATAAAAGCGAATAATGCATAAATATACATGCATACGGAATGCAAATAAAAAACAACCATTCTTCTAACGGCAGTTTAAATAAAGTTATACCTATAAGATATTGCTCGTTAAATCCCCAAAAACCATAATGTGTAAATAGTATATCCCAAGGAATAAATAGTAATAAGGTTACCGCAATAGCAATAACTAAATGTTTCCATAATTTATAGAATTTCAATTTAGGATGAAAACTATACAAAAAAGGAACACTTATTGAGCCTATGTTAAGTAATAAGTAAAGGTATTTCATTTAATGACTTACTTTTTGAAGTATTTAAACGGTACAAATAACATTCCGAAACACTCTCCATGATTTTTTCCTAAATGTTTATGGTGCATTTTATGAGCGCGCCTTACACCTTTTGCGTAACGGTTGTTTGCGGTTCGGAATAATTTAAAGCGCTGGTGTATAAATATATCATGAACTAGAAAATAAGCGATGCCATAAGCAAAAATACCTAAGCCTATTGGTAGGCCAACCCAAACACCTTTGTATTTCCATAGTAAAAAACAAACAATACTAACTATGGCGTAAAATATAAAAAAGGCGTCATTGCGTTCAAACCAACTGTTATGATCTTTTTTGTGGTGATCTTTATGTAAATACCATAAAAAACCATGCATAATATACTTGTGTGTAAACCAAGCCATAAATTCCATAATACAAAAAGTACTTAAAAATACAAGAATCCAGTATATTGTTTTCATAATTAAATTAAATTAAGTTGATACTTAACGTAGCTTCGTGTTAATAATTCGGCTTTTTTGTAATTTGGGACTCGTATTCGGGAGTCCTTAATTTTATTAGCCGGTGTACGTTTTAATTTTTTTAAAAGTTGGTAATAATAACGGTAAGCTACAAACACCCCAAATTTAGCCTCGGCAGGTAGTTTTTTGATACCTTCTAGTCCGTTTTTAAAGTCATTTTCAATGTCTTCAATAATTTCTTTTTTAGATGTTTCATTTAAGTTTTTTAAATCAGTGTTTGGAAAATAAGATCGATTTAAATCATCAAAATCAGCTTTCAAATCTCTTAAAAAATTTACTTTTTGAAATGCCGAACCTAATGCCATTGCAGATGTTTTTAGTGTTTCATATTTAGTTTTATCACCTTTTAAAAACACATTTAAGCACATTAGTCCAACAACATCTGCCGAGCCATAAATATAAGTTTCAAATTCTTCTTGGGTTTTATAAACCGTTTTGTGTAAATCTAAACGCATACTATTCATAAAAGCATCTACAAGATGTTTTTCAATATTATACTGATGAAAAGTACTTTGGAACGCATTTAAAATAGGATTTGTGCTTATTTTACTACCTAAAGCCAGTTGTAGGTTTTTTTCAAAATCTAAAAATAAAGCTTCTTTGTTATAGCCATGAAATGAATCAACAATCTCATCAGCCACTCTTACAAACCCATAAATATTATAAATATCTTTTCTAATACTTTTAGAAAGCATTTTAGTAGCTAATGAAAAAGATGTACTGTAATGTTTAGTTACAATTTTGTTGGTAGCATCAGAAACTGAATCAAAAATATGTTTCATTTAATTACTTTCTAATTGATTAATAATTAATTGTGCAGCAAGCTTTCCTGAAATTAACGATGGCGGTACGCCGGGACCAGGAACAGTTAGTTGCCCTGTAAAATACATGTTTTTTACTTTTTTACTTTTTAGTTTTGGTCTTAAAAATGCAGTTTGCAGTAATGTATTTGCCATGCCGTATGCATTACCTTTGTAGGAATTATAATCGTTAATGAAATTGGTTATTCCATAAGATTCTTTAAATAAAATATCATCTTTAACGCGTTGTGATGTTAAGGTTTCAAAACGATCAATTATTTTATTGAAATACGTTTCGCGCAATTGCTCATTATCTTTAATGCCTGGGGCTAGCGGAATTAAAAATATACCTGCTTCCTTATTTATAGGCGCAGATGATTGATCTGTTAGGCTAGGGAAACTTGCGTAAAATAAAGGGTTTTCGGGCCATTTTGGGGTGTCGTAGATGGCCGTGCTATGTGAGTCAAAATCAACATCAAAAAAAAGAGTGTGGTGGTTTACGTTAATTAACTTTTTATTAAACCCAACATAAAACAGCAGCGATGAAGGGGCAAAGGTTTTTTTGCTCCAGTAATTTTCAGAATATTGTTGGTACTTTTGAGGTAAAAGTGTTTCTGTATGATGATAGTCGGCACCACTTAAAACAATATCCGATTTGTGAGTAGTGTTATTTACTACTATTCCTGCAGCTTTATTGTTTTCAATATGTATACGCTCAATAGTGCTGTTAGTGTGTATTTTTACGCCTAGTTCTTTTGCTAGAGCTTCAATTGCCAAAATTACTTGATACATTCCTTTTTTTGGGTGAAATGTACCTAAACCAAAATCAGCATAATTCATAAAACTATAAAAGGAGGGTGTGTCGCTAGGTTTTGCGCCCAAAAATAGTACAGGAAACTCTAATATTTGTGCTAATCGTTTGTTTTTAAATGCTTTTCGTACATCTTTTTTAATAGAGCTAAAAAACTGACCAATTTTTAATGCGGTTTCGCTGGTAACTAACTCTAACGGTGAAACGCCTGGTTTGTATACTAATTTTTTTATTGCGATGTCGTAGTTACTTTGCGCTTTTGCAATAAATGTTTTTAAAATTTTTGAACTTCCTTTTTCTTCTAATTCAAAGGCATTACATATTTTTTCTAAGGAGTCTTCAATAGTTATGTAGTCATTTTTACCAAAATAAACGCTGTAAGCAGGGTTTAGTTTTTCGAGGGTATAATAATCACTAGGCTTTTTGTTAAAATCGGCAAAAAAACGTTCAAACACATCGGGCATCCAATACCATGTTGGGCCAATGTCAAATGTAAAGCCATCTTTTTTTAATTGTCTGGCTCTGCCTCCAATAGTATCGTTTTTTTCAAATAATGTTACTTCGTAACCTTGTTTAGCCAGGTAACAAGCCGAGGCTAATGAGGAAAATCCTGAGCCTATAATTGATATTGTTTTTGTCATACATGTGTAAATATATAAAAGATATTACATATTTAAATTTAAAAACAATATTGATTAAATGAATTTCTTGAAAAGTGAAAAAGTGCGCACGAGAAGACTCGAACTTCCACGACTGTAAAGTCACTAACCCCTCAAGCTAGCGCGTCTACCAATTCCGCCACGTGCGCATTATATTACTACTAATGATTATAAAGCAAAAAAGTTAAGCATAATGCTTAACTTTTTTTTGTGATTTGGCTGGGGCTCGAACCCAGGACCCTCTCCTTAAAAGGGAGATGCTCTACCAACTGAGCTACCAAATCGTTGATTTTAACTAGCGTTAAATTCGGGTGCAAATATACAATGTTTTATTAGTTGTGCAATAATTTTTTTAATTTTTTTTTCGTTTTTTTGCAACTTAATTTATAATATATTAATAGTCAATAATTAAGCGTAGTCATGGTTGTAGTGTTATTAGGGTATATGGGGTCAGGTAAGTCTAAAGTTGGAGCTTTGTTAGCTAAAAAGTTAAATTTTAATTTTTTAGACTTAGATAATTGTATTGAAAAGGAAGAAAACGCGACAATAGCATCTATTTTTAATACTAAAGGAGAAATTTATTTTAGAAAAAAAGAAGCACAAGTTCTTCGGTCAATAACTGCAAGTAATCAAAATTTGGTTTTATCACTTGGTGGTGGCACACCATGTTATTCGGATAACATGAAATTTTTAATAGAAAACGATCAGCTTATTACTATTTATTTAAGTGCAAGTTTAGTGACTTTGGTTGAGCGTTTAAAAAAAGAAACGCAATTGCGCCCTCTAATTGCGCATTTGAATACTGATACGGAGTTAAATGAGTTTGTGGGTAAACACTTGTTTGAAAGGACTTTGTTTTATAATCAAGCAAAGCAAACTATTTATACAGATGGTAAAACGATCGCTCAAGTTGTTGAAGAGTTAAACCATTTATTAGCTTAATAGTGCTTGGTATTGGCCATCTTTTAATGATACTATAACGTGTTCATTTAAAGATGTAGATAATGAAATGCCTTTGAAATCGGCTTTTACAGGAAATTTTTTGTGATTTCTGTTTATTAATACAGCGGTTTTAAATTGTTTTAAAGATACGTTTAAAAAGTGTTTAACACCATAAATCAATGTTGTACCCGAGTTTAGTACGTCATCAATTAACACGATAGATTTGTTAGTATAATCAATAGGGTTTAAGGATGTTTTTATGTCGCTTAGTGGCTGTTTTTTGTTTATTTCTACACTGCAAAGTGTAATAGAAATATTTGAAATTTTAGTAAGCTCATCATTAAGTAGTTTGGCAAGTATAAACCCGTTTGATGATATTCCTGCTAATATTAATTCTGATTCATTAATATTGCTTTCGTATATTTGGTAAGCTATACGTTTAATTTTATTTATAATGTCTTGGTGCGTTAATATTATGTTTTTGCTAGTATTCATTTAATTGAAAATTAAAATTAGTCGGTATCATTTTCTTCATGAAAACCATCAATATCTCGTCTATCTTTTTTTGTAGGTCGTCCTAAGCCTTTTTTTCTGTAATAATCTTTAGCGTATTTTAATAATTCTTGAGCTTCAAATTCACTTTTAGGAGTGGTGTCTAATCTGTAAATATCAACAAGTTTTGCTCCAACTCTATTTTTTGGTAAGTCGGTGACATTAAGTTGGTAGTTAATTTGGTTTTTTCTTACCGTAATTTTATCTAAAGGAAATACTTCTCTGCTGGGTTTTACAACCGCCCCGTTAACTTTAATATGCCCTTTTTTACAAGCTGTAGTCGCTATGTTTCGAGTTTTAAAATACCTCACGCACCACAAGTATTTATCTATTCGCATTAAATGTATAAAACTAAGTTAATATTTAATACAAAAATATTAAATATTGTATCTTGCACGTCAAAAATTGATATTAAATATGAAATTAGTAAAGCAATTAATTTATACAATTACTATTAGTTTGTTTATGTTATCATGTAGCGAAGATGATGATGGAGTAACTGCAATAACAATTGACAGGGGTGAACAGCAAATAATTGATGCTGAAGAGTTGTCGACATATTTGGCTACGCATTATTATAATTCATTTGATTTATCTCAAATGACCGACCCAAGGTTAGAAGATATCGAAATTGAGGAATTATCTGCTGATGAAACATTACCTGCAGGAAAAACATTATTAGCTGATGTTGTTGTAAAACGAAGTGTAACTTTTTCGGACACAACATATGATTATTATATACTTAAAATTAGTGAAAATGATGAGTCTGCTGAAACTCCAAACTCGACTGATACAATTTTAAGCCGTTATGAAGGAAGTTTATTAGATGGCGAAATTTTTGATAATTCATCAACGCCAGTAGAGTTTGATTTAACATCTACAGTATTAGGGTTTTCATTAGCTTTCACAGATTTTAAAGTAGCATCGTCATTTGAGGTGAATACAGATGGTACAGTTACTTATAGTAAACCAGGACTTGGTGCTGTTTTTATGCCATCAGGATTAGGTTATTTTTCAACCTCAATAACAGGAGTGCCATCTTTGTCTGAGCTCGTTTTTAAATTTGAATTATATACAACAAGAACTAATGACCATGACAATGATGGGGTTTTAAGTCATTTAGAGGATGTAGATGAAGATAAGATTGTTACTAATGATGATACAGATGGAGATACTTTGCTTAATTATTTAGACGCCGATGATGACGGTGATGGTACACCAACTGCTGAAGAAGATTTGGAGCCAGACGAAGACCTTACCGTTGATAGAGATGGTGATGGTGACCCAACTAATGATATTGGTGATGGCGACCCGACTAATGATGACACAGATGGTGATGGTATACCTAATTACTTGGATACCGATGATAGTGTATCAAACTTAGATTTATAAATTAAAAACTAATTACAATGAATATTAAACCACTATGTTACATAGCTCTTAGTTTTGTAATAGTCTCATGTAAAACTGCACCAGGACAAGTTACAGATTACGCAAAAACCATTAAAGCTGATGAGCTTAAAGAAAAGTTGTACACGTACGCATCTGATGATTTTGAAGGTAGGGAAACTGGTATGCCTGGTCAAAAAAAGGCTGTTGAATATTTAAAAAATAAATATATCAGCTTAGGTATTTCATCGCCAATTGCCGAAGGTGATTATTTTCAAGAAGTACCACTTCAAAAAATTGGAACTCCTATCGTTGAGCTAAAGGTAAACGGAAACACGTATGCGTATTATGATGATTTAATTTCAATGACTGGAGCAAAAGCAATGTCGATTAATCAATCAGAAATTGTATATGCAGGCTATGGTATATCAACAAATGCTTATAATGATTATGCTAATATTGATGTCAAAGGTAAAGTTGTGGTTATTAAGCAGGGAGAGCCAATGAATGAAGATGGCACTTATGTAGTAACAGGCACAAAAGAGCGTTCGGTATGGTCAAACGGCCGTCAGGCATTAACACCAAAACGAAAAGCAGCTAAAGAAAAAGGTGCAATAGCTGTATTGTTTATGGCTAACGAATTGTTTCCAAGATATTCAGCGGCACATAAACGTTATGCAGAAAATGGTGGTGGTAGCAGATTATCAGTTGTTGGAACTGAAAGTCCAATTCATCATTTTTTAATTAGTGACAAATTAGGGAAAGCTCTAGTAAATGATATCGAGGCTAATAATACACCAAAAAGTGTAAAAACTAACATTGATTTAAACTTTAAGCCAGTTAATACTAGAGTCGATTCTGAAAATGTTTTAGCACATATTAAAGGTTCTGACAAACCAGATGAGTATATTGTAATCTCAGCTCATTTAGACCATGAAGGTATAAAGGATGGTGAAATTTATAATGGTGCTGATGACGATGGATCAGGAACTGTTGCAATTTTAGAAATTGCAGAAGCATTTAAAGCCGCAGTAGATAAAAGCGAAGGTCCAAAACGATCAATATTATTTTTGCATGTTACAGGTGAAGAAAAAGGACTTTTAGGCTCAAAATATTACGCCGATGAAGACCCTGTTATTCCTTTAGCAAATACTGTTGCAGATTTAAATATTGATATGATTGGAAGAATTGATCCTAAACGTAAAGGCGATAGAAATTATATTTATTTAATTGGTAGTGATAAATTAAGTACCGATTTGCATAACATATCTGAGGAGGTTAATAAAAAGTATACAAATGTTACCTTAGATTACACGTATAATGATGAAAATGATCCAAACCGTTTTTATTACCGATCAGATCATTACAATTTTGCAAAAAATAATATTCCAGTTATATTTTATTTTAATGGTACACATGACGATTATCATCAGCCAACCGATACCGCCGATAAAATTGAATACGATTTATTAGAAAACCGTACACGTTTAGTGTTTCATACAGCATGGGAGCTAGCTAATAGAGAAAATCGTATTGTTGTAGATAAAGCTAATAAATAATATCATTTTATAGTTTTTAAAAAAATCCTGTTTATAAAACAGGATTTTTTTTTATAAATACCTGCATAATGTTTTAAATACATTTTAGTTTATCTTATATTTGCCTTATCAATTATTAAGAATATTTACAATTATGTTTGATTTTGACCAATATTTAGGATTTTTAGCATTCTTAACCATACTTACAATAGGTTTTTGGTTAATGATTTTTTTAATAACATTTGTAATTCCTTACTGGATTGGCGGTGCTGCAATTGAAAGAATAAAAGAAATTATCGAGGAAAAGAAAGCTAAAAAATAGGTTTTTAAATAAAATAAAAAAAGGTCATTTTGATTATTATCAAAATGACCTTTTTTTTGTGCCATTAATTTAATATTTAAAAAAGCTCTCTAAAAAATATAGCATTCATTAGTAGTTTGTTAGTGCCATACCAAAATGCTCTAAAGTTAGTATTATCTGTAAAGCCAACTACTTGCCCTTTTCCTAAAGCTTTAATTTGCAACGGAACAGTGTTAGATAGACTATCTAAATTGGGTTTGGAGATGTAGCCACTTAAAAGCGGATTTTTTGTATACTTTATAGGGTTGTTATAGTTTTTCTTATCAGGGTTCATAAAAATTGTAGTATTTCTAAATAAACTAATATGATCATTAGTGTATCCAAAATTTATGGGATGTGACCTGTCAATTTTTGTGTTAAAAATAGCTCCTCCAATAACTTGAGCACCATTAAAATTTGATTTTTGTTCAAAAGTTATTGTGTTACTAGCGATGGGTTTGTTAACTTTAATATCAAAATTTACAATCTCATGTTTTTTAATAGCTTTTAAAGCATTTCTATAAGCAATTAATGTGCCTCCGTTTGCAACCCAGTTTTTAATTTTTTTAGCAATAGGCGTATTAAAATTTGCGCTTGCCATAATAATCACATTGTATTTGTTTAAATCAATATAGTTAAGGCTATTAATGTCAATTTTGGTAGGGCTAATATTGTAACGCGTGTCGAGTAAATGCCATATTTCACCAGCATCATATGATCGTATACCTTCACCAACCAACAAGCCAATTTTTGGCTGTGTAATGGTTTTAAATAAACGACTACCTAAATCGATACCGCTTGTTAATCCTGTGTCAGCACCATCTATACTTAAATGGCTATCTATAGCAAGCTTGTTTAATGTGTTATAAAGTGCAGTATTATTTAAATTTTGGTTTTGCACCGGAATTAAAATCGTACCGTAGTCGTAAGTTTTGTTATTAGTTTTAAATTGCTGAAGGCTAACTTTTACTCTAATGTTTTTAGATAGGAGTTGATTTAATATTTTTGGTGTATAATACTCATGCCATTCTAATAAATAGGCGTAGTCGCTTTTTTTAGTGACACCACCTTTTTTTAAAGATAAACTAGTTACTTCATTGCCAATATGGTTTACGGGTACACTGTTATCATAATCTAGGTTAAAAGCAAGCGGAAAAGTCCATGCTGATATATCATAAAATAAACTATCTTGAAAAGTAACTCGTTTTTCAAACATAGCTTTTATTAATCTGTTATTTTTTTGGTTTTTAGGAATAATGTAACTGTTTCCTTTTTTAAAGGTTTTTCCGTTAGAAGTAAAGTTTTCTTTTATATCATGAAACTTAATTTTATGGTGCTGTAATATTTCAGCCAAATGATAGGTTCTAGCAGCGTCTTTTGGGTTGCCAAATACAATTGCTTTTGATTTTTCTTTTAAGGCTTCTTTACGAGCGTTTTGGTAAAATGTATGTTGATAGTTTAAAATGGTTTCTCGCATATTTAAAGCAGCATCAAGTGTAGAGAGTGCTGCTGTTAATTGGTTTTTAATCGTAAACGGAAAGGTGAGCAAACCATTGTCTGTTTGTTGCGCATGACCTCTAGAGCTGGCTTGTTCAAATAAAATGCCAATTCCGCCATTAATATCCGGAAAGGTAGATCCTTTACCGTAATAAAAATCATCATAATCTTCTTGAGTATAGTATAGTGAGCCTATTTTATCAAATGCTTTTGCATGAAAATCTCCAATTTTTGCAGTGAGCTCTTGATTTAATTTGGGTGTTAAAGGATGAGTCCTTGAGGGTATACCAGGTTGAAAAAAAAACGTCGAGTTTGTCCCCATTTCATGATGATCGGTTAAAATATTTGGTAGCCATTGGTGAAATGTTTTAATTCTAGCTCTAGATTCAGGTAGCTGTACAGGTAGCCAATCTCTGTTCATGTCAAACCAATAATGATTAGTGCGGGCGCTTGGCCAACCTTCATGATACTCTCTGTCATCTGGGTCGGTAGTGATATTTAAGTTTTTGTTTGTGTTTGCCCAGTATGAAAAACGCTGTAATCCATCAGGATTTAATGAAGGATCAAATAATATTATTGTATTGTCTAGTAGTTTATTAATATAGGAACCTTGGGCAGCTGCTAAATAATATGCCGCAAGTAAGCTAGCATTTGACCCACTTGGCTCGTTACCATGTATTGAAAACCCTTGATAAACAACTATTGGTCTGTTGGATGTGTTGTTTGTGTCGCTTTCGGTAGCTTTGGTATGAGCGTTTCTTATTTCGGATATATTTTTATGATTTTTTGGTGATGTAATAGTTAGTAAAATAAGTGGTCGGTCTTCAAAAGTTAAGCCTCTATCTTCAATTGTAATTCGGTTTGAAGATTTTGCTAGTTCGCGCATGTATTGTAAAAGTTTGTCATGTGTAATGTGCCATTTTCCTACGGGGTGTCCAATAATGCTTTCGGGTGTTGGGATTTCTTTGTTGTAAGTAACGTTTTGTGGGAGGTAATGCTTTAAATCAGTTTGATGTTGTGAAAGTGCTGCTGTACTGAAGACGAAAATAAAAAAGAGTAGGTTTAGATATTTCATAAAGGCTTTTATTTTTAAAGATAAAAAAAACCGCAACAAAATGTGCGGTTTTAGATAAAGTGTTTTTGTTTTTTTGATTTTATATGTCGTCAAAGTTTATATCAGTAAAGTTTTCGGCCGATTTATTCTCATCCAATATTTCGGTAGTATGATAATCTTCTTTTTTAAAATCTTTTTGGTGACGTTCGCTAATGACTTCTTCACCTTTTTCGTTAATTATATAGTCAATCATTTCGTTTAAAGTAGCTTTAAACTCAGTAAAATCTTCTTTATAGAGGTAAATTTTATGTTTTTTGTAGTGAAAAGAACCATCATCGTTTGTAAATTTTTTACTTTCAGTAACGGTAAGGTAATAATCACCCGCTTTAGTTGCTCTGACATCAAAAAAGTAAGTTCTACGACCTGCGCGAACTACTTTAGAATAAATTTCATCTTTCTCCATCCTATCAGTACTCATAATTGATTAATATTTAATTATTGTTACAGTTCAAAAATCTAAAAAAAATAAATATTTAGCAACTAAATGCTAACTTTCTTTTTCTGTTAATTGTTTTAGATAAAGTTGTTTGTAGTAACCGTCTTCGGTTATAAGGCTGTTGTGAGTGCCTGATTGAACAATTTTACCGTCGTCTAAAACAATAATTTTATCTACATTTTTTGCGGCCGAAATACGGTGGCTTACAATTATGGTTGTTCTGTGTTGTGAAATTTCATTTAGATTGTTTAAAATTTGCTCTTCGGTTTCTGTGTCAACTGCCGATAAGCAATCATCTAATAATAATAATTTTGGATTTTTTATAATAGCTCTAGCAATAGAAATACGTTGTTTTTGACCACCAGATAAAGTTAAGCCACGTTCGCCTAGCATTGTGTTGTAATTGTTTCTAAAATTTACAATATTATCATGAACTGCTGCTTGTTTTGCAGCATCGATAATGGCATTATCTGTAGCGTTAATTAATCCAAATTTAATATTGTTTTTAATGGTGTCAGAAAATAAAAAAGCATCTTGAGGAACATAGCCAATCGCATGCCTAAGATTGGTTAAGTTTAGGGTATGTATAGGTGTGTTGTCAATTAATAAGCTGCCTTTTTCAATGTCATATAAGCGGCTAATTAGTTCGAGTATTGTTGATTTTCCTGACCCAGTTTTACCTATAACTGCTAAACTTTGACCTTTTTCAATACTAAAAGAGATGCCTTTTAGAGCTTTGATTCCTGTGTCAGGATAGGTAAAAGTTACATTTTTAAAACAGATTGCGCCATGAATTGGAGTTTGTTTAGCGTTTAAGTTTGTTATTTCAGGCACCTCTTTAAGAAACTCATTAATGCGCTTTTGTGAGGCTTCAGCTTGCTGAATCATTGATGTTACCCAACCTAAAATTGCAACAGGCCAAGTTAGCATGTTAACATAAATAATAAACTCGGCAATGGTGCCAATTTCTTTGATGGTACCGTCAATATATTGATGCCCGCCAATGTAAATAACAATTAAATTGCTAGCTCCAATGAGTAAAATCATCATAGGGAAAAACAAGGCTTGTACTTTAGTTAATTCAATTTGTTTTTCTCTGCTTTTTTTTGATAATTTTTCAAATTCGATATTAGTTGGTGTTTCAATGCCGTACGCTTTTATGGTGCTTATGCCGCTAAATGTTTCTTGCGTAAATGAGGATAATTTAGATAAATAGGCTTGTACAATAGTACTACGTTTATGAATTATTTTACTTAAAAAATATATTGTTATAGATAAAATTGGTAATGGTAATATGGTGTAAAGCGCTAGGGTAGGTGCTTTGCTAAACATGTAAATTAAGGTTACAATAAACAAGGTAATCATGTTTAGTGAGTACATTATGGCAGGGCCTGTGTACATACGTACTTTACCAACATCTTCGCTAATGCGATTCATTAAATCACCAGTACGATTTTTTTTATAAAAGCTTAATGATAATTTTTGATACTGATTGTAAATTTCGTTTTTCAAGTCAAACTCAATATGGCGTGAAACAGCGATAATGGTTTGCCGCATCAAAAATGTAAAAATACCTGCGATAATTGCCGCGCCAATTAAGTAGGTTAAACTAAGTGTAAGTTGAGTTTTATATTGCTCGTAACTAATGTTTTTGTTAATAAAGTTTGAAATAATATTTACTGAGTTGCCAACTAGGTTTGGTGTAAAGAGTGCAAATATTTTAGCAGCTATGGTAATGCATACACCAAGTAATATTCGGTATCTATAGGTGTAAAAATATTTGTTTATATGTTTTAATTCTTTCATTTTAGCTTTAATTCAGTAAGATTATGCCTTTAGCAAAGAAAAAACAAAAAATATAAATCAATCCCAAAAAAATAATCTTATTTTTGCCAGGCGAATTATATTTTAATTTGTTTTAATTATTATAAACTTTTAAAGTTCTTTTTTAAATGCTGAATAGACGACACATTAGGATTAAGGTTATGCAACTTATTTATGCCTTAAATGGTAATGAAAATGCTGATTTGAAAAAAGAACAGCGCATGCTAATTAAGCATAGTGAGGATATATATAGTTTATATCTTGTTATGATATCTTTGCTTGTTGAGGTTCAAAAAAGAGCAGAAGTTTATATTAAAAAAGCACAAGAAAAGCACTTAGCTACACCCGAAGAAAAAAATCCCAACCGCAAGTTTATTCAAAACGAAGTTTTACAAAGCTTAAAAGCTAATGCACACTTAAAACAAGAGCTTGAGGATTACAATATCACAAACTGGAATTTGGATGATGAATATGTAGATTTGTTATTTAAAAGCCTTATGGAAAGTGAATTGTATAAGGATTATATGAGTACTAAAACATCAACTTATAATGAAGATAAATTATTTGTTGTTGATTTTTTTAAAACTATAATTGCACCCAATGATAAGCTTTTTGATTATTTAGAAGATAAAAATATTACTTGGATTGATGATTTGCCAGTGGTAAACACTACGATAGTAAAAATGCTAAACAAGATAAAGCCCAGTTCAAGTACATCATTATTTATTCCTAAAATATTTAAAGATGAAGATGATAAAAGATTTGCACAAGAGCTGTTGAGTAAAACGGTTTTAAACCTATCGGTGTTTTCTGAAGCGATTGATGAACGCACAAAAAATTGGGATAAAGATAGAATTGCAAATATTGATTTTGTGTTATTGCAAATGGCAATTTGTGAATTTCAAAAATTTCCATCAATCCCTGTAAAAGTAACAATAAACGAATATTTAGAAATCGCTAAAGAATATTCAACCCCAAAAAGTAACATATTTATTAATGGTATTTTAGATAAATTAGTTAAAGAATATGAAAAAAACGGCACGCTTAATAAAGTAGGCAGGGGATTAATGTAATTTTTTAGTATTTTTAACGTTTCTTATTTAGTTAAATTTAAATTTTAAAACATGAAAAAAATTATTTTAAGCCTATGCGTATTAGTTACATTTGTAATTGTATCATGCAAAAATAATGCAGCAGACAAAGTTATTGGAGCTAATGTAGCTAAAGCTGAAGCAAGAGACTCAAAGGAAATTGATTACCCGGTAATGAAGTTTGAAAATGCTCAACATGATTTTGGTAACATAATTAATGGTACACCTGTCGAGACTGTTTTTAAATACACTAATGAAGGTAATGTGCCTTTAGTAATATCAAATATTAAAACAACCTGTGGTTGCACAGTGCCTAAAGATTGGAGTAAAGAGCCTTTAGCACCTGGAGCTTCAGAACAATTTACAGTAAAATTTAATGGTAAAGGCGCTAACAGAATGTCTAAAACAATAACACTTACTACAAATACTAAAAATGGTACAGAGCGTGTTAAAATTTTGGCATTTATACAGCCGTCACCAGCAAGTTAAGCTGTATTAAGCAACGTAATTAACAACAACTAAATAATTTAATGGAACAATTAAGTCAATTTGCCCCTTTTATATTGATGTTTGTAGTCATATATTTTTTTATGATTGCACCTCAAATGAGACGCGCAAAAAAAGAAAAAAAGTTTGCAGCCGAACTTAAAAAAGGAGATAGAGTAATAACAAAAAGCGGTATACATGGCAAAGTAATGGAGCTTAACTCAAAAGACAGTACTTGTGTTATGGAAACGTTAGCAGGTAAATTAAAAATAGAGCGCTCAGCGATATCTATGGAAATGAGTTTAAAACTAAACGCACCAGCTGTACCTGCCAAAAAATAAATAAAGGCTATTTGTCTTGTTTTAAAGTCGCCTTGTTTTAGGCGACTTTTTTGTTTTTAAATTTTTAAAAAAATATGACAGCACATACTTTATTTTATATTACAATAGCCATATTAATAATTAACTTTTTGGTTGATTTTTGGTTAAATTATAAAAACGCAAAGCAATTTACTGCAAAAATTCCAGATGGCCTACATGACGTTTATGATGAGGCAGCGTACAATAAATCACAGCAGTATAAGTATGAAAATTATAAATTTAATTGCTACACATCAATTTTTTATGCCGTATTAACATTAAGTTTTTTTTTATTTGAAGGGTTTAGGCATGTTAATGATTTTGCAAATCAAATAAGTGACAATCCAATATTAGTTGGATTAGTGTTTTTTGCAATTATTATACTTGGTAGTGATTTGCTATCTATACCATTTGGGTATTACAAAACGTTTATAATTGAAGAGCGTTTTGATTTTAATAAAACCACAAAGCGTACATTTTGGGCTGATAAGCTTAAATCGGCATTAATGACTGTTGTACTTGGTGGTTTTATTTTGGCAGTTGTGATGTGGTTTTATAAGTGGGTTGGTGAGCGTTTTTGGATATATGCATGGCTGATACTAATTGTTTTTTCAATAGTTATGACTATGTTTTACTCTAGGGTGATAGTACCATTGTTTAATAAACAAACACCTCTTGAAAACGGTGATTTAAGAGTTGCTATTTCAAACTATGCGGCAAAAGTAGGTTTTAATATTGATGCTATTTTTGTGATTGATGGCTCAAAACGTACAACCAAAGCAAATGCGTATTTTACAGGTTTTGGTACAGTAAAACGAATTGTTTTGTATGATACTTTAATAACTAATTATACTAATGAAGAGATTGTTGCAATATTAGCTCATGAAATAGGACATTATAAGCAAAGGCATATTGTATATAATTTACTAGCATCAATAGTATTAACTGGTTTTACCTTATATGTTTTTTCTTTGTTTGTAAATTACCCTTTATTATCTCAATCCTTAGGCATTAAAACACACAGTTTTCATGTTAGTTTGCTTGTTTTTGGGGTGTTATACACGCCGATTTCACAGGTTACAAGTTTATTGATAAATGCAATGTCACGTAGGTTTGAATATCAAGCCGATAATTATGCAAAACAAACGTATAAATCGCAGGCATTAATTACTGCACTTAAAAAGTTATCAAAACAAAGTTTAAGTAATTTAACGCCGCATCCAGCATATGTTTTTGCACATTATTCGCACCCAACACTTTATCAGAGAATTAAAAATTTAAATAGATAAAAACAAAATAATCGATTGTTAATTAAATTTGTTTTAATACTTTTAGTTTATGACAGAAGCAGAAATACAACAAGAAAATGAAGATATAGCTAAGGCTTATAAAGAGCTGCTTAAAATTAGTTACCGCACATTGTCGGATGACGACAAGAAACTTATTCGTAAGGCTTTTGAGGTAGCTGTTGATGCACATAAAACACAACGTCGAAAATCAGGCGAAGCCTATGTGTTTCATCCTATTGCAGTTGCTAAAATAGTGGCGCACGAAATAGGGTTAGACGCAACATCAATTGCAGCGGCATTATTGCATGATGTAGTTGAGGATTGCCCTGAATATACTTTGGATGATATACAGCAAATTTTTGGCGAAACAATTGCTAGAATAGTAGATGGGCTTACTAAAATATCCTCTTTAAAGCAAGAAGGTAATGTGTCATTACAAGCCGAAAATTTTCGAAAAATGCTCTTAACATTAAATGATGATGTGAGGGTGATTATTATAAAAATTGCTGATCGTTTGCATAACATGCAAACAATGGATGCCATGCGTCCAGATAAGCAAATTAAAATCGCTTCAGAAACACTTTATATCTATGCCCCGCTGGCACATCGTATAGGTTTATATAATATTAAAACCGAATTAGAAGATTTAAGTTTAAAATACACAGAGCCCGAAACGTATCGAGATATACAGCAACAAATTGAAGGCAGTAAGGAGGAACAACAAGAGTATATAAATCAATTTAGTAATGTGCTTAAAAAGTCATTAGATGATGAGGGGTTGCATTACGAGATAAAAGGGCGTCCAAAATCTATTTATTCAATTAATCAAAAACTAATTAAACAAGGCATAACATTTGATCAGATTTATGACAAGTTTGCGATTAGAATTATTTATAAATCAGATTTAAAAAACGAAAAATTTATTGGTTGGAAAATTTACTCCATAGTTACCGACCATTTTAGGCCAAACCCAAAACGTTTAAGAGATTGGATATCATCTCCAAAATCAACTGGCTATGAGGCGCTTCATATTACAGTTATGGGTAATAAAGGGCGTTGGGTTGAAGTGCAAATACGAAGTGAACGTATGCATGAAATTGCCGAAAAGGGTTATGCAGCGCATTATAAATACAAACAAGGTAAGGAAAATGAGGAAGACTCATTAGATATTTGGATTAATAGACTGCAGGAAACCTTAGAAAATCACGACGCTAACGCTATTGATTTTGTAGAACAGTTTAAACTTAATTTGTACTCGCAAGAAATATATGTGTTTACGCCTAAAGGCGACTTAAAATCACTACCCAAAGGAGCGACTCCGCTAGATTTTGCGTTTAGCATCCACACACAAGTTGGTTACAAAACTCGAGGTGCTAAAGTAAATGATAAACTAGTACCGTTAAGTTATGAGCTTAAAAGTGGCGATCAGGTTAGTATAATTACTTCTGAAAATGTAAAACCAACAGCCAATTGGTTAGATTATGCCACTACGGCAAGTGCCAGAAGCAAGATTAAAACATCATTAAAAGAAGAGAAAAAACAAATTGCAGCCGAAGGTAAAGAGGTTTTAAGGCGTAAATTAAAGCAGCTCAAAATCTCATTAAGTGATAAAGTGATTAATGAACTCACGGTATTTTTTAAGATAAAAACCAGCTTAGATTTATTTTATAAAGTAGGAACAAGTAAAATTGATAATAAAATGTTAAAAAGTTTTGCGGCTTCTCGTAGCAATACTTTTGTTAGTTATATAAAAAATAAAATACGTAAACCATCAGGGCTTTTAAATGATAAAGATGATATCACCATAAAGTATGACAAGCTTGTGTTTGGTAACGAAGAAGAAAAATTAAATTATAAAATAGCACCATGTTGTAATCCTATACCAGGGGATAATGTGTTTGGTTTTTTGTCAATAAATGATGGTCTAAAGGTACATAAAGTTAATTGTCCCAATGCAATTAGTTTGCAATCCAATTATGCTTATAGGGTAAAAAAAGCCAAATGGATTGATTCAACCCAGCAAGAGTATGTGGTTAAATTAAGAGTTTCGGGTATTGATGAGGTTGGTGCGTTAAATGAAATATCAAATGTTATTTCATCACATTTAAACGTAAATATGAAATCTATAAATCTAGATAGTAATGAAGGGATTTTTACAGGTACCCTTACTGTTGTCGTTAAAAATACAGCGGTTGTAAATAAGTTAGTTCGTAAATTAAAACAAATTAATGGTATTGAAAAAGTGACAAGAGTTTAAATTTAATTAACTTTGTGTATTAATTATGAGCGCTAAAACAACAACATCAAATCAAGACATTGTAAAAACTGTTTTTACTAAGTTTTTAGAAGATAAAGGGCATCGTAAAACTCCCGAACGTTATGCCATTTTGCAAGAAATATATGATTTTAAAGATCATTTCGATATAGAGGCTATCTATAATCGAATGAAGCAAAAAAAATATCGTGTATCAAGAGCTACGTTGTATAATACTATTGAACTGCTGTTAGAGTGTTCATTGGTACGAAAGCATCAATTTGGTCAAAATCAAGCGCATTATGAAAAGTCATATTTTGATAAACAACATGATCATGTTATTTTAACCGATACAGGCGAAGTTGTTGAGTTTTGTGATCCAAGAATTCAATCTATAAAAAAAACTATTGAAGAGGTTTTTGATATTGATATACACAACCATTCGCTATATTTTTATGGCACAAAAAAAACAACAACTAAATAAATGTTATGGCAGTAGATTTACTTTTAGGATTGCAGTGGGGAGATGAAGGGAAAGGAAAAATAGTAGATGTTTTAACAAGTAAATATGATGTTATTGCGCGTTTTCAGGGCGGGCCAAATGCAGGACATACTTTGGTGTTTAATGGCGAAAAACACGTGTTACATACCATACCATCTGGTATATTTCATGAAAACAAAAAAAACCTTGTTGGTAATGGGGTGGTTATAGATCCTGTAATTTTTAAAAAAGAACTAGATAAACTAGCTGCTAATGGAGTTGATTGTAAATCAACCTTATTAATTTCGCGTAAAGCACACCTTATTTTACCAACCCATAGGTTATTAGACGCTGCTAGTGAAACCTCAAAAGGAAAAGCAAAAATAGGATCTACCTTAAAAGGTATTGGGCCAACTTATATGGATAAAACTGGCAGAAATGGTATACGTGTTGGGGATATTGAATTAAGTAATTGGAAAGAAAAATATAATGCATTAGCCAAAAAACATCAATCTATGATTGATTTTTATAATGTTAATATTCAATACGATTTAGAAGAATTAGAAAATGAGTTTTTTGAAGCGATTAACGTTTTAAAAACATTAACATTTATTGACTCCGAAGAGTATATTTATCAAGCAAAAGTAAAAGGTAAATCAATATTAGCCGAAGGCGCCCAAGGCTCTTTGTTAGATATAGATTTTGGTACCTACCCATTTGTTACCTCGTCAAATACAACTGCTGCAGGTGCTTGTACAGGCCTAGGAATTGCACCTAGCGATATTGGTGAGGTATTTGGCATTTTTAAGGCTTATACGACTAGAGTCGGATCGGGTCCTTTTCCTACCGAATTGTTTGACGATATTGGTAAAACTATGGGTGTTGTTGGTCATGAGTTTGGTGCGACAACAGGGCGTAGTAGGCGTTGTGGCTGGTTAGATTTGGTGGCACTTAGATATGCGTGCCAAATTAATGGCGTTACCCAATTAATGATGATGAAAGGTGATGTGCTATCTGGTTTTGAAACCTTAAAAGTATGCACCGCTTACACTTATAAAAATCAAACCATTACGCATTTGCCTTACAGCATAGAGCCGACAGATATAACGCCAATATATACAGCGTTTAAAGGCTGGAAAGAAGATTTAACTCAAATGCAAAATGAATCAGAATTTCCTGAAGCGCTAAACACGTATATTTCCTTTTTAGAAAAAGAACTTAATATTCCAATTAAAATTGTATCGGTTGGGCCAGATAGAAGGCAAACTATTTTTAGAGTTTAATTGATACTGCACACTGCGCTAATTAAGATTTTATTTTTAAATTGAAAATAAAAAAAGGGTACAGGTATTTTATATAAAAAGTTGACCTATAGTTATGTTGTTACTTTTTTATTAAAGGTGTTGTATTTAGCTGTTTTTACAGTAATTTGTTTTTTTATTGTTAGTATGGCTTTGTATCTGTTAAGTTTTAAACTAAAATTGTTGTTAGGTTTAACTACTCTATAATTCTAATCTTTCTAATATATACATTTTGTAGTGGCCATTCGCGGTTATCTGTTTTTTGAGCCGCTATTTTGTCAACTACATTCATGCCTTTTATTACTTTTCCGAAGGCAGTAAAACTACCATCAAGGTGATGCGCACCGTTTTTGCTTTGTACAATAAAAAATTGATAAGGTGATGCTAATTTATAAGGGTTGTCAATATCACTACTTGGCATTGAAATAACACCTCGATTGTGCTTAAAGCCGTGCTTTGTGTCGATAGGCAAAAGGTACCTGCCTATATGGCGCCTTTTAAGTGCAATGCTTTGCTCATCACTATTGCCACCTTGTATAACAAAATTATTAACAATGCGGTAAAATTGGGTACGATCAAAATAGTTTTGCTTGGTTAAAAAAATAAAATTTGCCCTATGGTATTTAGTTTTGTCAAATAGTAGGATGTCAATATTGCCAAAATCGGTATAAATACGCACTTTGTTTTCCTTATTTTTTTTACTGTATTCTAAAAAAAATGGAATTACATTTTTGTCATTTAATTTAGGAAATTCACGTTTTGGTTGTAGTATCGAATCTTTTTTTATAGACGTAATAGCCGTTTTTGAAACATTTGTTGAAACTTTGTTTTTAGCAGATTGTTTATCTTCACAGCTCAATAGTATTAAAAAAAGAATTAAAGCTAAATGTGTTTTCATTTTGGTTTTAAATTATAGCGCAAAATAAGGATTAAATGGAGTTTAAAAAATTTCAAGAGGCGATTACAGGTATTAATAATGTTAAATTACCAGGTCAAAACGCTCAATTTAAAATGTCGCCACCATTTAGAACGGAGTTGCTTAAGAGGCAACAAAAGGTGATTAAATTGGCAAAACAGGCAGGTGTTGTAGCATTATTTTATCCTAATATAAATAAACAAACTACATTGGTGTTAATTTTACGGCAAACGTATAAAGGGGTACATTCGGCTCAAATAGGATTTCCTGGTGGTAAATATGAAGCAGAAGATGAAACGATGAGTCAAACGGCACTTCGTGAAACTTATGAGGAAATTGGTGTGCCATCCAAAAATATTACTTTAATTAAAACGTTAACAACTGTATATATACCACCAAGTAATTTTTATGTTCATCCATTTTTGGGTATTTGTAATCAAACACCAAATTTTAAAAAACAAGATGCTGAGGTTAAGCGTATTATTGAAGTGCCTTTGGCTGAATTGCTTGATGATACTAATATTTGTAATATTGATGTTGTAACATCATATGCTAAAAATATAAAAGTACCATGTATTAAATTACAAAACTACGAGGTTTGGGGTGCAACGGCTATGATGTTGAGTGAAATTAGAGACTTGTTAAAACAAGTGCTATAGAAAATTAGTTTTATTACATTTGCAATCCTTAAAAAGCAGTATAGAATATATGAGTTTATTTAAAAAAAATCCATTTGGACATTATCTAATTTTAAAAAAATGGATTATTAGAATAATGGGAGGGCTTTCGCATAGACGATTTAGAGGGTTTAATGAATTGAAAATAGAAGGCTCAGAAATTTTAAGAAATTTGCCAGATAAAAATGTGTTATTTATATCAAACCATCAAACTTATTTTGCTGATGTAGTAGCGATGTTTCATGTTTTTAATGCCGCCTTAAGCGGAAGAGGGGACTCAATAAAAAATGTAGGTTACTTATGGAATCCTAAATTAAATATTTATTATGTAGCTGCTAAAGAAACCATGAAATCGGGTTTTTTACCAAAATTATTAGCCTATGCTGGCTCTATAAGTATTGAGCGTACATGGCGATCACAAGGTAAGGATGTGAATAGGCAGGTAAAAATGAGTGATATTTCTAATATTGGTGTAGCTCTAGATGATGGTTGGGTAATTACATTTCCGCAAGGTACAACAACACCTTTTAAGCCAATTAGAAAAGGTACAGCTCACATAATTAAACGTTACAAACCTATTGTGGTGCCTATAGTTATTGATGGTTTTAGACGATCTTTTGATAAAAAAGGACTCAGGGTAAAAAAGAAAAATATTTTGCAATCAATGGAAATTAAACAACCGTTGCATGTAGATTATGATAATGAAACTACCGAGCAAATTGTTGAAAAAATTGAATATGCTATTGAGCAACACCCTTCTTTTTTGAAGGTAATTTCAAAAAAAGAATTACTTGAAAATGAAGCGCTAAACGAAAAACGCAAATGGTAATTACAAGGACATTGATTTAAGTTCCTTATAATTTTTATGTAAACGCTTTAATAAAACACCATAAATTAACCAATACACAACAAGTAGTATAGCGCCACCAACTAAAAGTAAAATTAATATTGCGCCAATTATTAAAGCGTAATACTTAATCATTTCATGGTTTGCGCTAGCATTTTCTATTTTTTGAGAAAAATTTGGATTAGTTTTCACCTCAGTCAAAATAGCATAAACAGAGCTAATTACCAACAGCCCAATGTTAAATATAACATAGTATTTTATTATTCGACGTGTTTTTAAAATGCGCTCCATAAGCTGTTTCGAAGTATCTGTGGCCGAGGTTAATTTGTAAGATTTAAACAGTAGGTAAACAAACCAAATAATTACAATAGTGCTTATAATTGTAATTATATTAAGAAAAGGGTTGTTATACATACTGTTGCTTTGCATTAGTGTATACATATTAAGTAACAGCCATAAAGCAAGTTCGATAATACTTATACGAAATAATGTTTTTACTATTGAGGATGATTTTTTTTGTATCA
>CALDUQ010000079.1 GCA_937924845.1 uncultured Flavobacteriaceae bacterium | reverse complement strand
CAACGTTTTGGAGAGATGGAAGTTTGGGCACTTGAGGCATATGGAGCATCAAGTACTTTAAGAGAAATTTTAACCGTAAAATCTGATGACGTTATTGGTAGAGCTAAAACTTACGAGGCAATCGTAAAAGGCGACCCAATGCCAGAACCTGGTTTACCAGAATCGTTTAATGTATTAATGCATGAACTTAAAGGTCTAGGTTTAGATATACGTTTAGAAGAATAATAATAAAGTTAATAGTTATAAAGCAGTAAACCATTAAGAAACCCTTAATGGTTTACTGAAAACTTAATAATATGGCAAGAAAACAGGATAACACAACACAGGTTAAGTTTAACAAAATTTCAATAGGTTTAGCTTCTCCAGAATCTATTTTAGGCGCTTCGCGTGGTGAAGTTTTAAAACCAGAAACAATTAACTATAGAACACACAAACCTGAACGTGACGGTTTATTTTGTGAGCGTATTTTTGGCCCTGTAAAGGATTACGAATGTGCTTGTGGAAAATACAAACGTATTAGATATAAAGGTATTGTATGTGATAGATGTGGTGTTGAAGTAACAGAAAAAAAAGTTAGACGTGACCGTGTAGGACATATCAACTTAGTTGTACCAGTAGCACACATATGGTACTTTCGTTCGTTACCAAACAAGATAGGATACTTATTAGGCTTACCGTCTAAAAAATTAGACATGATTATTTACTACGAACGTTACGTAGTAATACAACCAGGTAATGCCAAAAACGAAGAAGGAGAACCATTACAAAAAATGGATTTCTTAACAGAAGAAGAATATTTAGATATACTTGAAGAATTACCTCAAGAAAATCAATATTTAGATGATAACGACCCAGAAAAGTTTATTGCAAAAATGGGTGCTGAGTGTTTAATCGAATTATTATCTAGAATTGATTTAACTGAATTATCATTTGAATTAAGACATAAAGCTAATACCGAAACGTCAAAACAACGTAAAACAGAAGCGTTGAAACGTTTACAAGTGGTTGAAGCGTTAAGAGAATCTAACGAAAACAGAGAAAACAAACCAGAATGGATGATCATGAAAGCCATTCCGGTTATACCGCCAGAATTAAGACCTTTAGTACCTCTTGATGGTGGTCGTTTTGCAACCTCAGATTTAAATGACTTATACCGCCGTGTAATTATTAGAAATAATCGTTTAAAACGATTGGTTGAAATAAAAGCACCAGAAGTAATATTGCGTAACGAAAAACGTATGTTACAAGAGTCTGTAGATTCATTATTTGATAACACACGTAAATCATCTGCAGTAAAAACAGATTCTAATAGACCTTTAAAATCACTTTCAGATTCATTAAAAGGAAAACAAGGACGATTTCGTCAAAACTTACTTGGTAAGCGTGTTGATTACTCTGCACGTTCTGTAATTGTTGTAGGGCCAGAATTAAAATTATTTGAATGCGGACTGCCAAAAAATATGGCAGCCGAAATTTACAAGCCATTTGTAATTAGAAAATTAATTGAACGTGGTATTGTAAAAACGGTTAAATCTGCAAAGAAAATTATAGATAAAAAAGAACCTGTAATTTGGGATATTTTAGAAAATGTATTAAAAGGACATCCAGTACTTTTAAACCGTGCGCCTACGCTTCACCGTTTAGGTATACAGGCATTTCAACCTAAATTAATTGAGGGTAAAGCAATACAACTACATCCATTAGTATGTACTGCATTTAATGCCGATTTTGATGGAGATCAAATGGCAGTGCATTTACCTTTAGGTCCAGAAGCTATACTTGAAGCACAGCTTTTAATGTTAGCATCACATAATATTTTAAATCCAGCCAATGGAGCGCCAGTAACTGTACCTTCTCAGGATATGGTACTTGGTTTATATTATATGACTAAGCTACGTAAAACTATGGGAGACGTAGTGGTTAAAGGTGAAGGCCTAACGTTTTACTCTCCAGAGGAAGTAATAATAGCTTATAATGAAAAACGTGTAGACTTAAATGCTTCAATTAAAGTTAGAACTAATGATTTTAACGAAGAAGGTGTAATTACCAAACAAATTATTGAAACAACTGTTGGACGTGTACTTTTTAATGAAAAAGTTCCAGAAGCAGCTGGTTATATAAATGAAGTATTAACAAAAAAATCTTTAAGAGATATTATTCATGGTATTCTTAAAGTTACAAGTGTGCCAGAAACAGCTGCATTCCTTGACGAAATAAAAAGTTTAGGATACAATTTTGCATTTAAAGGCGGACTTTCGTTTAGTTTGGGTGATATTATCATACCACCTGAAAAGCATGAAATGATAGCATCTGCTAACAAGCAGGTTGATGGCATTATGGGTAACTATAACATGGGACTTATAACCAATAATGAGCGTTATAACCAAGTTATTGATATTTGGACATCAACTAATGCAGAATTGACAGAATTGTCAATGAAACGTATACGTGAAGATCAACAAGGGTTCAACTCAGTGTTTATGATGCTTGACTCTGGTGCTCGTGGATCTAAAGAGCAGATTAGACAGTTAACAGGTATGCGTGGATTAATGGCAAAACCAAAAAAATCTACAGCAGGCGGAGGTGAAATTATTGAAAACCCTATTCTTTCTAACTTTAAAGAAGGTTTATCAATTTTAGAATACTTTATATCTACTCACGGTGCTCGTAAAGGACTTGCCGATACCGCATTAAAAACTGCCGATGCAGGATATTTAACAAGACGTTTAGTAGATGTTTCGCAAGATGTTATTGTTAATATTGAAGATTGTGGTACACTAAGAGGTATTACGGTTGAGCCACTTAAAAAGAATGAAGAGGTTACCGAACGACTAGAAGAAAGAATTGTTGGTCGTACTGCCTTATATGACGTATATAACCCATTAACAGAAGAGTTAATGGTCGAAGCAGGTGGGCATATTGATGACGCTATTGCTAAAAAGATTGAAAACTCTCCAGTTGATGCTGTAGAAGTAAGATCGGCTTTAACTTGTGAGGCCAAAAAAGGTATTTGTGCAAAATGTTACGGTCGTAACTTAGCAACAGGTAAAATGGTGCAACGAGGTGAAGCAGTAGGTGTTGTAGCGGCACAATCAATTGGTGAGCCAGGTACACAGTTAACACTTCGTACATTCCACGTAGGTGGTATTGCTGGTAACATTTCTGAAGATAATAGCTTGAAAGTTAAATTTGATGGAATTGCCGAAATAGAAGATCTTAAAACTGTAAAAAGTAAAGATAATGAAGGTAATGAAGTTGATGTTGTTATTTCAAGAACATCAGAAATTAAACTTATAGATGAAAAAACTGGTGTGGTTTTAAGTACAAACAATATTCCTTACGGATCTCACATTTTTGTTGAAAACAAACAAAAATTAAAATCTGGAGATGTAGTTTGTCAATGGGATCCATACAATGGTGTAATCATATCTGAATTTGCCGGAAAAGTGCGTTATGAAAACATTGAACAAGGTATAACTTACCAAGTTGAAGTTGATGAGCAAACAGGTTTCCAGGAAAAAGTAATTTCTGAGTCTAGAAACAAAAAACTAATACCTACTTTAATTATTGAAGATGGTAAAGGTGAGGCGATTCGCTCATACAACTTACCTGTGGGCGCTCACATTATGATTGAAGATGGTGAGAAAATTAATATTGGTAAAATATTAGTTAAAATACCTCGTAAATCAGCAAAAGCTGGTGATATTACCGGTGGTTTACCTCGTGTAACAGAATTATTTGAAGCACGTAACCCATCTAATCCTGCTATTGTAAGTGCTATTGATGGTGTTGTATCTTTTGGTAAAATTAAAAGAGGTAACCGTGAAATTATAGTAGAATCTAAAACTGGTGATATTAAAAAGTATTTGGTTAAATTATCAAATCAAATATTAGTTCAGGAAAATGATTTTGTTAAAGCGGGTATGCCATTATCTGACGGATCAATTACACCAAACGATATTTTAAATATCAAAGGCCCTTCTGCTGTGCAGCAATATTTAGTAAATGAAGTACAAGAGGTATACCGTTTACAAGGGGTGAAAATTAATGATAAGCATTTTGAGGTTGTTGTAAGACAAATGATGCGTAAAGTAAGAATTCAAGATTCTGGCGATACAATTTTCTTAGAAGACCAATTAGTTCATAAATCTGAATTTATTGAAGAAAACGATGACATTTTTGGTAAGAAAGTTGTTGAAGATGCAGGAGATTCTGAAACGTTAAAAGCAGGGCAAATCGTTACCGTAAGACAATTACGTGATGAAAATTCAATTTTGCGACGTGAGGATAAAAACTTAGTGGTAGGTCGTGATGCGCAACCAGCAACAGCTACACCAATACTACAAGGTATTACAAGAGCATCTTTACAAACAAAATCGTTTATTTCTGCGGCTTCTTTCCAGGAAACTACAAAAGTGCTTAATGAAGCAGCTGTAAATGGTAAGATTGATGCCTTAGAAGGACTAAAAGAAAATGTAATTGTTGGTCATAAAATTCCAGCAGGTACAGGTCTGAGGCATTATGATGATATTTTAGTTGGTTCTAAAGAAGAGTTTGATGACATGCTTAAAGCAAAAAATCAACACGTTAATTTATCATAATTAATTACAGATTAATTTAAGTTAATAATACATTAAAGAATCCCGTTACTATACGGGATTCTTTTATTAATAGTATATTGTAAATTCAATTTTTAAAAATATGGCAGATAATAATTCAAAACCGCAAAAAGGACAAATTAACATTGAGTTAGATGAAGATGTTGCACAAGGGACGTATTCAAATTTAGCAATCATAAATCACTCTGTTTCAGAGTTTGTGTTAGATTTTATAAGTGTAATGCCAGGGGTGCCAAAAAGTAAAGTTAAATCAAGAATTGTTTTAACACCTCAGCATGCTAAACGATTAGTTAAGGCTTTAAATGATAATGTAGTTAGATTTGAAAAGGCTCATGGCGAAATAAAAGATTACGAGCAAACACCAATACCACTTAATTTTGGGCCAACAGGACAGGCGTAAATTAAATCAGAATGAGGTTAGCATATAAAAAGAAACATATTAGATTAAATCTGTTTTTAGGTATAGCTTGGCTTTTGTTTAGCGTTGGTAATTGTTTTTTTAATGATGCTTTTAGATGGCAAGACGCTATTTTTTTTATTCTACCTGTGGTGTATTTAACTATTTATTATTTTCAGAGTAGGCAAAAATATCTAACTATTAATAGGTATTATGTGAAAGAAAATTGGTGGTTTGGTAAAAAAATTATACTTGCAGATATTTATGCTATCAATCATTTTTCTGGTAGATATACCTTAAAAACTAAAGAAAAATCATTAAAAATTCAAATTGAATTACTTGACCCTGAATCATTATCTATTTTAAAAGAGCATTTATATGCACTTGATGTGAATTGGGAAAAACCATGGGAATAGCATCTATTTATTAGAATATACCATAAAATATTACAGCTTTATAATGAAAGATACACAAATAACAATTCCGAAGGCAAAACAAATAGAAAAGAAATTAGTTAAGCACGATGATACGCGTATAGATAATTACTATTGGTTAAATGACAAGGACAATAGTGAGGTTATTGAATACCTTAATAGTGAAAACGCGTATTATAACGAGATGACTGCTCATACCAAAAAATTTCAAGACGATTTGTTTATTGAAATGAAATCTCGTATAAAGGAAGATGACAGCTCAATACCGTATAAGCTTAACGGCTATTGGTATGTTGTGCGTTTTGAAAAAGGTAGTGAATACCCAATTTATGTTAGACATAAAGAAAAGTTAGATGCTCCAGAAGAGCTACTGTTTGATTGTAATGCAATGGCTAAAGACTATGATTATTTTCAGTTATCTGGCATTAGTATTAGTCCTGATAATACAATGGCAGCATTTGGAGTTGATACAGTATCGAGACGTCAATATGATATTAAAATTAAAAATTTAATTACAAACGAGGTTTATGATGATGTGATAAATAATACAACAGGAAGTTCAACATGGGCAAACGATAATAAAACATTATTTTATACTTTAAAAAACCCTACAACATTACGCTCGGAAAAAATAATGAAGCATGTTGTTGGAACAAAACAGGATAAGGATAAATTAGTTTTTGAAGAAAAAGACGACACCTTTGGTGTTAGTGTTTATAAATCGAAATCTAAAAAATATATCATGATTCAAAGTTATAGCACATTAACGACTGAAATACAGATATTAAATGCAAATACGCCTAATGACACGTTTAAGCTAATTCAAAAACGAGTAAGAGGGCTTGATTATGGTGTAAGTCATTATGATGATAATTTTTATATAGTTACAAATGCTGATGGTGCAACCAATTTTAAGTTGATGAAAACCTCAGAACTTAATACAGAACAAAAGTATTGGGAAGAGGTTATTCCGCACCGCGAAGATGTACTTTTAGAAGGTATAGATATTTTTAAAGACTATTTAGTAATTAATGAACGTGTTAATGGTTTAAGCAAATTTATTGTTAAGCGTTGGGATAATACAGAGACGTACGAATTGCCTTTTGATAATGAAACATACTCTGCCGATAGCCTTACCAATTTGGAGTTTGATACCTCCATATTTCAATATGGTTACAACTCGTTAACCACACCGTATTCGGTGATTGATTTTGATTTAAAAACTAAGTCTAAAACTATTAGAAAAGAGCAAGAGGTTTTAGATAAAAGTTTTGATAAAGATAATTATGTATCTGAACGTATTTGGGCAACTGCACCCGATGGTGAAAAAATTCCGATGTCAATCGTATATCATAAAAACACCAAAAAATCGCCAAACACCCCAGTTTTACAATATGCATACGGTTCATACGGTTCAACTATAGATCCGTATTTCTCATCGATAAGATTAAGTTTGTTAAATAGAGGATTTATTTACGTTATTGCACATGTTAGAGGCAGTGAATATCTTGGCAGAAAATGGTATGATAATGGCAAATTGCTTAATAAAAAAAATACGTTTAATGATTTTATTGCATGTTCAAAGTATTTAATAGCTAACAATTATACATCGCCACAACACTTATATGCTATGGGAGGCAGTGCAGGCGGTTTGTTAATGGGAGTAATAGTTAATTTAGCTCCTGAAATTTATAATGGTATTATTGCTGCTGTACCTTTTGTAGATGTAGTAACAACCATGCTCGATGATTCGATACCCTTAACAACTGGTGAATATGATGAATGGGGTAACCCTAACGACAAAGTTTATTATGAGTATATGAAATCATATTCTCCTTACGATAATGTAACTCAAAAAAACTACCCTAATATGTTGGTTACTACAGGGCTTCATGACTCTCAAGTTCAATATTTTGAACCAGCAAAATGGATTGCTAAATTACGAGAGATGAAAACTGATACTAATAAATTGTATTTTGATATTAATATGGAAGCAGGTCATGGCGGTGCCTCTGGTAGGTTTGAAGGACTTAAAGAAGTTGCTAAAGAATATGTGTTTTTATTTGATTTAGAAAACATACAGCACTAAATAACTTTAAAAAGATAAATTTATTTAAGGTGTAGCGTGTTAAAAACTTTATTAATTAAAATTTTAGGTTAATAAATTTTAATTAATAAAGTTTTTAATGTGTTAACAGGTGTTTTTTAAATATTGATTTAAATATTCTTTATAAACTAAGCATTTATGCTTTATTTTAAACAATGTAAATTTGTGTTTTAAAAATTTAAGTTTTTTATGACTGAAAATAAAAATGTATACAATAATGTTTTAGATTTAATAGGTAAAACACCACTTATTAAGTTAAACAAAATTACTTCGAGTTTTAAAGGCAATTATTTAGCAAAAGTTGAAGCTTTTAATCCTGGTCATTCAGCAAAAGATAGAATCGCACTTTATATAATTGAAGAGGCAGAACGTAAAGGCTACCTTAAACCAGGCAATACAATTGTTGAAACCACATCGGGTAATACTGGGTTTAGTATTGCTATGGTAAGTATAATAAAAGGATATAAATGTATTTTGGCAGTAAGTTCAAAATCATCACCAGATAAGATTGATATGCTTAGGGCTATGGGTGCCGAGGTTTATGTTTGTCCCGCAAATGTAGCTGCCGATGACCCAAAATCATATTATAAAGTAGCAGAACGTATACATAAAGAGCGTAAAGGCTCTGTGTATATAAATCAATATTTTAATGCGTTAAATATAGAAGCGCATTTTAAAACCACAGGTCCCGAAATATGGGAGCAAACCGAAGGTAAAATTACACATTTAGTTGCTTGTAGTGGCACAGGAGGAACAATTTCAGGAACAGCTAAATATTTAAAATCGCAAAACCCTAATGTAAAAATTATTGGTGTTGACGCTTTTGGATCGGTTATAAAAAAATATCACGAAACTAGAGAATTAGACCCTAAAGAAATTTACCCGTATAAAATTGAAGGTTTAGGTAAAAATTTAATTCCGTCATCTACTGATTTTGATGTTGTAGATAAATTTATCAAGGTTACAGATGAGGCGAGTGCATATACAGCAAGAGAAATAGCTAGTAGCGAAGGGCTTTTTGTAGGGTACACAAGTGGTGCTGCAATGCAGGCTTTAAAACAATTAAATGCTCAAAATGAATTTGACTCAAATAGTAATGTAGTGGTGATTTTTCCCGATCATGGATCACGTTACATGAGTAAAATTTACAGTGATAAATGGATGAATACTCAAGGTTTTTCTGATTTTAAATCAACAAATATTACCGATGTTGAAAACAGTTGTGAAACCAAAGTATGCGCTGAAGTATAAATTAGCATTAGTTTTATAATAATATTATAAAAAAACAGCTTAGGCAAAATGATGTCTAAGCTGTTTTTTTAACTAATTATTTTACTGTTTTTAATATTTTGAGATGTCTCCCGATCCAGTTACTTTATTGTCAATTTGGGCAGGGTTACCTTTATATTCGATATCTCCAGAGCCAGATACCCTTGCTTGTAATTTTGAGTTACTTGTAATTTCAATATCTCCCGATCCTGCAACCGAAGCTTTAGTGTTATTTGATTGTAAATTAAAACCATGAATATCTCCCGAACCAGCTAATTTAGCATTTAAGTTTGTTGTTTGTCCTGTAAGTGTAATGTCGCCCGACCCAGATAGGTTAGTATTTAGATTAATAGAATCTGCATTTATAATCATATCTCCCGATCCAGCAAGTGCAACCGATAAATCATCAGCTTTAATAATTGCTTCATTTTTTAAATCGCCCGATCCTGATAATGATACGGCATTAATATGCTTAAAAGGGATAGTAATTAAAATTGGCTTGTTTTTATAGCTAAGGTTGATGCCTTCTTTTAATTTAATTTTCAAAGTATTATTAGTAACTGTGGTTTCTATATATTCTAATAAATTAGAGTCACCTTTAAGTTCAATATTGCCTTCCTCTCCGCTAACTAATTTAAAATCCATTGAGCCAGCGCATTTTATAATGTCGTAATCTTTAGTGGTTCTGGTCACTGTAACAACTTTTCCATTGCCTTTTATTTGATTTTTGCCCCATTTCCATTGCGCATTTATACAATTTACAGCTAATAATGTGATAAGGGTAAGTTTAATTATGTGTTTCATATTTGTAATTTATTTAGTGTTAATTTTTAATAATACTCACGCTTCCGTAACCTGAGTCAATATTAATTTTAGTATTTGAGTTTTTTAAACCATAAAACCCACTGTAATATTTGTTGCCAGTTTTAACATCTTTTTTAATAAAATTTAAATGTTCAGCTTCTCTAAGTGACGCATAACCTAACTCAATTTCGAAATTAAAATTTAGCATGGGGTCATGTCCTAATGTAATTTTAGTATAATTACAGTCTAAAAATACTGAGGATACATTTTTTGTAAGATTGTTTATTTTTATAGCGCCATAAGTTGCATCAATTTTTACATCTTTATAAACTTCATCAATTTTACAGGTTACATAATCTCCATCAGCATTTAGTGAGTTTACTTTACCAATGGTGATGGTGTTGTAGTTGATGTTATAATTAATAGTTTCTGCTATTTCAATATTAGATCTGGTATAGTCAGCATCAATATCAAGATTTTTTGCCTTTGAAACTGTAAATGAGCTGTAATCGGCATCAATTTTACCAGAATTGATATATTCAAAATAACAGCCTTTTGAGTAGTCAAATGTTATTGAATTATTTTCAGAAAGGAGCTCTTTAGTGGTGATTTTTCCGTAGTCGCAATCAATATCTACATTGCCTTTAATTGTATCTAAATTTATTTCACCATAATTATTATCTAAGTTTATATGAGCCGTTATTGGCATTTTTATGATATAATTAATCTTCATGTTTACTTTATTACTGCCTCCCCACCAGCTCCACGAGTTTGATCTAGATTTGTTGAGGTTGGTCTTTGCCGAAACATAATCTGGCGAAGCATTAAATTTAATTGTAATATCATCAAGTTTATCCTGTACTTTAGTCTCATTATCACCCGATGTAGTAATGCTAACTTCTATGCTAACTGTATTTTCTTCCCAAGTTATTACGTCAATATTTCCGTAGCTATTTGAAATGTTTACTTTAGCATTAGGGGTTACGGTATATATTTTTGATATATTTTTTTGTTTCTTGTATTTTCCATCATTATCATTTACTCCGAATAAAATTGACGGAATACATATGAGAAGAAAAAGGCAGTAGTTAAATAATGGTATTTTCATTTGTGTTTTCTTTTTTGTTAAAATTTATTTGGTGCAATACGGATTGAAGTATTTCAATGCGATCTTGAAAATTTGAAATCATGGCATAAATAATTCGTTCTTCGGTAGTATTTGTTTTTAAATCCATTACCAAATTTTGGTAACTATTTTCAAGTTTATTAATTTGAAATAAAGCGTCATTAATTATATTTTTATGTTCGGGTGACGCTTGTTTTTTTAACTTTTCAATTTCATTCGCTATAGTTAGCGTAAAAAAACTTTCGGTTTTAGCCATTTCGGGCGATACGCTAGCCAACCCAGTTACAGCATTGTTTTTAATTATAGTAAAAGTGGCGGTAATTATTAAAACTATAGAAGCGGCTATGCTTAATAATGGTTTCCAAAAACTTTTGTTTGTTTTTAATTTTTGAGTTTCTAATTTTTTTAAAAACCGTAGTTCATGCCCCAAATTAGGTTGTTCAATATCAAATTTAGTTTCTGTTTTTATAGGTGAGTATTTAGTTTTCATACAGATAAATTTTTACGTAAAGCATTTTTTGCTCTCGAAATGGTTGTACGGCAATTGGCATGACTAATATTCATTATTTCACTAATTTCTTCATTATCATAGCCTTCAATTAAACTTAATGATAAAGCTATTCTGTAATTATCTTTTAAAAGTGTCATAGCTTTTAGTATATCTTTAGTTTTACTTTCATTAATATCAAGGTTGTCCTCTACATTATCACTTTCAATTTTATATATAACATCATCTAAGGCCACTTGGTTGTGCTTGTTATTTTGTTTATAGAAATTTAAGCTTTCATTAATTACAATGCGTTTTAGCCAAGCGCCAAATAAAGTTACATCGGTTAAGTTTTTTAATTTATTAAACGCAATCAAAAAGGAGTCTTGCATAATATCTTCGGCAGCATAACTATCTTTTACAATTCGGATAGCAGTATTATACATTGCTTTGTAATACCGATTATAAACCTCCATTTGTGCTTGCTGATTTTTAGCAATACAAAGCCTAATTAAGTCGTTAATATTATGATTTGTTAATTTCAAAAACCTTAATGATTTACTTTATAGATATTAAATGTTTTATTTTGTTACACTTTATAAAAAAATAAAGGTATTTTTTTTGTAATACCTGTTTTATGGCATAACAATTGGGTAAATATAGGTGTTAAATAGCATTGAAACATTGGTGTTTTATTGATTTTTGAGCTTTAACCTAGTAATATAGAAATGTAATAAAAATAAAAATTCTGTTGTTTATATGACAGAATGACTTAAAATATATATGACGAAATCTAAATTTATGAGTATTGACAGTTTGTCACTGCAAGAAATTGACGAAAACTCAGAGTTAATCCCTTTAATGACAACAGAGGATGAAGAGGAAATTAATAAAGAGTCTTTACCAGAAACATTACCAATTTTATCATTACGCAATACAGTACTTTTTCCAGGAGTGGTCATACCAATTACCGCAGGTAGAGATAAATCAATCCAATTAATAAAAGATGCCAATAAAGGCTCTAAAGTTATTGGGGTTGTAGCGCAAAAAGACGAATCGGTTGAAGATCCTTTGGCAAAAGATATACATACAGTAGGTACAGTTGCTCGTATTTTAAAAGTATTAAAAATGCCTGACGGAAATACGACTGTCATTATTCAAGGAAAAAAACGCTTCGAAATCACAAAGGTTATAAGCGAAACACCTTATATCACTGCAGAAGTAGCTTCAATATCAGAGAATAAACAAGATAAGGACAATGAAGAGTTTAGGGCTATTATAGATTCAGTAAAAGAATTGTCGTTAAAAATTATTGCTGACAGCCCAAATATACCGAGTGAAGCATCTTTTGCTATTAAAAATATCGAAAGCAGTTCATATTTAATCAATTTTGTATCCTCTAACATGAATCTTTCAGTTAAGGAAAAACAAGAGCTTTTAGAGTTAAATGATTTAAAAGCGCGTGCGCTTTTAACATTAAAATATATGAATGTTGAGTTTCAAAAACTTGAACTAAAAAATGACATACAGTCTAAGGTTCAAAGTGATATGAACCAACAACAACGTGAGTATTTTTTGCATCAGCAAATGAAAACCATCCAAGAAGAGTTGGGAGGTGTAAGTTATGAAGCCGAAATTGAAGAGATGAAAGCTAAAGCGGCAAAAAAACAATGGAGTGACGATGTTGATAAGCATTTTAAGAAAGAAATTTCTAAGATGCAACGTATGAATCCGCAAGTTGCCGAATATTCTATACAACGTAATTATTTAGATTTATTTTTAGAATTACCTTGGGATGAGTTTAGTAAAGATATTTTTGATTTAAAAAAAGCAAAACGTATACTTGACAGGGATCATTATGGCTTAGAAGATGTAAAACGTCGTATTATCGAATATTTGGCTGTTTTGAAACTTCGTAATGACATGAAATCACCAATACTATGCTTGTATGGGCCTCCAGGAGTAGGAAAAACTTCTTTAGGAAAATCAATAGCCGAGGCTTTGGGACGTCAATATGTTAGAATTTCATTGGGTGGGTTACGCGATGAAGCCGAAATCCGTGGGCATAGAAAAACATATATTGGAGCAATGCCAGGTCGAATCATTCAAAGTTTAAAAAAGGCAGGAACCTCAAATCCTGTATTTGTACTTGATGAAATTGATAAGCTGTCTAATTCACATCAAGGCGACCCATCGTCGGCATTATTAGAAGTGCTTGACCCTGAGCAAAACGCTGAGTTTTATGATAATTTTTTAGAATTAGGCTATGATTTATCTAAAATCATGTTTATTGCAACGTCTAATAGTTTAGCAACTATCCAGCCTGCATTATTAGATCGAATGGAAATTATAAATGTTTCGGGGTATACTATTGAAGAAAAAGTAGAAATAGGAAAAACGCATCTTCTGCCAAAGCAAATTAAAGATCATGGTGTTACTGATAAGCAAATAAAAATAGGTAAAGCTCAGCTCGAAAAAATTGTAGAAGGCTATACAAGAGAATCTGGGGTTAGAGGGCTCGAAAAACAAATTGCAAAAGTAGTAAGATACGCTGCCAAAAATATAGCAATGGAAGAGCCTTATAATGTGAAATTAACTGATGCTGATATTGTAGAAATTTTAGGAGCACCAAAACTAGAACGCGATAAATACGAAAATAATAATGTTGCTGGTGTTGTAACAGGTTTAGCTTGGACTAGAGTAGGTGGTGATATTTTATTTATCGAATCGATTTTATCCAAAGGCAAAGGAAATTTGACCATTACAGGTAATTTAGGTAAAGTCATGAAAGAATCTGCAACAATAGCTATGCAGTACATAAAAGCCAATGCTGATACTTTTGGTATAAAAACAGAGGTTTTTGATAACTACAATGTACATATTCACGTGCCTGAAGGTGCAACCCCAAAGGATGGCCCAAGTGCAGGAGTAACTATGCTTACTTCACTAGTATCTTTGTTTACACAGCAAAAAGTTAAAAAAAGCTTAGCCATGACAGGTGAGATTACGTTAAGAGGAAAAGTACTTCCTGTTGGGGGGATAAAAGAAAAAATTTTAGCAGCAAAGCGTGCTAAAATAAAAGAAATTTTACTTTGTAAAGATAATGAGCGTGATATAAAAGAAATTAATCAAGATTATTTAAAAGGATTAAAATTTCATTATGTTTCAGATATGAGTGAAGTTATTGATATAGCAATAACAAAACAAAAAGTAAATAAAGCAAAAACACTGTAACTTATCATGATAACAAAAAAAATAATTATAGCTATTGATGGTTTTTCATCAACTGGTAAGAGTACTATAGCTAAAAAACTTGCTGCTGCTTTAGGATATGTATTTGTTGACACAGGCGCCATGTATAGAGCGGTAACGTTACATGCTTTACAACAAGGTTATATTGCAGAAAATTATTTTGACCAGGCGGCACTTGAAGCGAGCTTAAGTGAAATTGTACTGAGTTTTGAGTTTAATATAAAACGACAAATGTCGGACATACACCTAAATGGCGAAAATGTAGAAAAGCAAATACGAACATTAAAGGTTTCAAAATTTGTAAGTATTGTGGCCGCAAACTCAAAAGTTCGAAAAAAATTAGTTGAGCAACAGCAAGCTATGGGTGTTAAAAAAGGCATAGTAATGGATGGTCGCGATATAGGTACAGTGGTTTTTCCTAATGCCGATTTAAAGCTATACATGATTGCGTCCCCAGAGGTAAGAGCAAAACGACGATATGACGAATTGTTAGAACGTGGAGATGATGTTAATTATGAAGATGTATTTGCTAATGTTGTAGAACGTGATAGGTTAGATTCAACACGAAAAGACTCTCCTTTGGTAAAAGCAAAAAATGCAATTGAAATTGATAACTCAAACATGACGCTTGAAGAACAATTTGAACGGTTATTGTTAATGGCAAATCAAATTATTGAGGCCTAAAAAAAAAGAGCGTTGTTAAATTTAACAACGCTCTTTTTTTTACACTAAGTTATTTCTATAAATTAGGAATAATAAGTTCTTGGTCAGGGTGAATCACATCAGGACTTTTTAACACACCAGTATTTGCTTCAAAAATAGCATTGTATTTTGATGCACTTCCGTAATATTGTTTAGCAATTTTACCTAAAGTTTCGCCACTAGCAACCACATGCTTGTGAAAAACACTTTCATCTGCCACACTAATATCTGCAACTAAATCAGTTGGATTTTCGCCACCTATTTCTTTAATTTTATCCCAGATAAGGTTTTTTTCATAAGGGGTGTTAGCTGTTCCTGTTATTTTTAATTGGCCGTCAATTTCTTGAACATCACCATTTTGAATTTTTAATTCTTCACCAAGATTTAAAACATCTTGATATTTAGCTTTTACTGCCATAATAATTATGTGTTTTGGGTTTTTAAAATATATTTAAATATACAAAAAATATTAACTAAAATTTATTTTATAAAACTTCATGAACAATAAATTTCGATAAAGCCGATGTAAATTAAGTTTTATGGTAAGTTGTGTAGGTTATTTAAAGTTGTATGTATATAAATTACCACCTTTGTAGCCTTTTTTTTCGTCAGCAATAAGTACAAGGTTGTTGGTTTTAAAAACTATTGATTCTTTTTGAGATTTTATTTTAAATGGATAATACGTTGGTGTGTTTTTTAAAAAGTTTGAGGGAGTTTTGATGTTTTTAAATAAATAAAATCCATTTTCATTAAGTAAGGCTATTTTTGTGCCATCATTAGTAATTGCAGCCGATGTTATCCAACATCCTGGTGTGTTACATGAGTTAAAGCTCTTAATTAATTTAGCGTTATGGGTTCCTGTTTTAGCAGGTATTTTATAAAAATTTGTACGCCCTATATGTTTAGGTGCTCTGCTTTTTGTAAATAAATACAAACTGTCATTAAAGAAAAAAAATGCTTCGGCGTCAAAATGCCGTTTGTTTTTTTTTGGCGGGAATTTTTTTTGCTCAGGATACCTAAACTTTATTATTTCTGGCGTAATTGCAGCGTTGTTTTGTGGTATGTTTTTAGTATTAATTTTGTAAACAACTAAGTGTTTTCTTTTGTTTGCATTATTTCCAAAATCTCCAAGATAGATATTACCTTTTTTGTCGGTGGTTAAGTCTTCCCAATCTTTGTTTTTTGCGTTAATTTTTACACGATTTATAATTTTGCCATTTTGATTTATATGATATAAAATAGGCTTGTTTCCGCTATCATTTACCATCCAAAGTGTGTTGCTGTCTTCATTTAATGCAAGTCCAGAAACTTCTTTTAATTCATTCGGCACAGCAAACATTACCTTTAGATGGTTGTTGTTTTGACAACTAATTAGTAGCGTCAAAAACATTAAAAGAAATTTATTCATATCAAGTACACGTTTTTAATGCTAAATTTACACTTTTTTAGACGACCCATTATGGATTATGATGTTTTAATTATTGGAGGAGGTGCTGCAGGTTTTTTTACAGCTATAAATATTGCAGCTAAAAATAGTGCATTGCGAGTTGCTATTTTAGAACGAGGTAACACGGTGCTAAATAAGGTGAAAGTTTCGGGAGGTGGACGATGCAATGTTACGCATGCTGAATTTGTGCCTTCGGAATTAGTTGATTTTTATCCGCGAGGTAAAAAAGAATTACTGGGGCCTTTTCATCAATTTTGTACCGGCGATACCATTGAGTGGTTTGAGCAAAGAGGTGTTGAGTTAAAAATTGAAGACGATGGGCGTATGTTTCCTGTTACAAACTCGTCACAAACTATTATTGATTGTTTTGTAGCAGAAGCTGATAAATATGGGGTTGAAATATTAAAAAATCAATCGGTAACGGCTATTTGTGAAAGCGATTCTAATTGGAGTGTCACCACAAAAACATCTAAGTTATTGGCAAAGTATGTTGTTGTAGCATCTGGAAGTAATACCAAAATATGGGATTTGTTAAAAAATTTAGGACATAAAATTTCTAGCCCTGTGCCGTCGCTATTTACATTTAATATTGCCGATAATCGGATAAAATCAATTCCGGGTGTGGTAGCTTTGCATACCGAAATTAAAGTTTTAGGCACCAAATTACATAGTACAGGGCCGCTACTAATTACGCATTGGGGATTAAGTGCACCGGCAATTTTAAAACTCTCGGCATTTGGTGCAATTGAGTTGGCCAAGCACGATTATAAATTTGAAATAGAGGTTAATTTTATCTCAAAAACATTTGAAGAAACTTTTAATCAGTTAATTGACTTAAAGCAGGAGCAAAGCAGAAAAAAAATAAGTAATACAAAATTATTTGATTTGCCAAAGCGATTAACAGAGCAACTGCTTTTAGCGATTAAAATTGATGACCATCTAACCTGGGCCGACTCTAATAAAACACAATTACAATTATTGGCAGGTCAATTAACAAAAGCGCGATTTAAAGTTGATGGTAAAAGCATCTTTAAAGAAGAGTTTGTTACAGCTGGAGGTGTTGATTTAAAGCAAGTTAATTTTAAAACCTTTGAAAGTAAGTTGTTTAAAAACATGTTTTTTGCAGGCGAAGTTTTAAATATTGATGCAGTTACTGGTGGTTTTAATTTTCAAAATGCATGGACAAGTGCTTATATTGTAGCGACTGCCATAGCTAAAAAATAAATTAACGCCAAGCTTGTTTTTTAAGCTACAGTAAACCCAAAATGGGTTTATAAATTATAAAACTACATTAAAGTTATTATCTTTGTTTGTAGAATTCATATTTATGACACATAACCGTTTTATTCCTCAAAACTATAACAATACAATTTCCAAAGGCAACGTAACTTGGCAATCACCTAGTAATATTGCTTTGGTAAAATATTGGGGAAAAAAAGAAGCGCAAATTCCGCAAAATCCCTCGATAAGTTTTACGTTAAATACGTCAAAAACCATAACTAGATTAGAGTTTACAGAAAAGGCCGATAGATCAAATTTTTCTTTTGAGGTGTATTTAGAAGGAGAGCAAAAAGATAGTTTTAAGCCAAAAATAGAAACGTTTTTTAAGCGCATAGAGTTGTATTTACCGTTTTTAAAAACTTACCATTTTAAAATAGATACCTCAAATACATTTCCGCATAGCTCAGGTATCGCGTCATCAGCATCGGGCATGAGTGCTTTAGCATTATGTTTAATGAGTGTTGAAAAATTATTGCAAGCTCCCAATTTTAATATGGATTACTTTTACGAAAAAGCCTCTTTTTTAGCCCGTTTAGGTTCGGGAAGCGCTTGCAGAAGTTTAAAAGGTAGTTTGGTGGTTTGGGGTAAGCATGACGCTATAAAAAATAGTTCAGATTTATTTGGTGTTGAATATCCATATAAAGTGCATGAAAATTTTGCTAATTATCAAGATACTATACTATTAGTTGATAAAGGCGAAAAACAAGTAAGTAGTACAGTAGGGCATAATTTAATGCATAATCACCCGTTTTCTAAACAGCGCTTCGAGCAAGCCAATGCTAATATGGTAAACATGAAAACCATTTTAGAAAATGGCGACTTAAAAGCATTTATTGAGCTGGTTGAAAGTGAAGCTTTAGCTTTACACGCCATGATGATGACTAGCTTGCCATACTTTATTTTAATGAAACCTAATACGCTCGAAATAATTAATAAAGTTTGGGCTTTTAGAGCGGCAACAGGTATGCATTTAGGTTTTACTCTAGATGCAGGCGCAAATGTACATTTATTGTATCCTGAAAGCGAAAAACAAGCTATTATGGATTTTATAAAAAACGAACTGGTTGTGTATTGTCAAAATGAGCAGTATATTTGTGATAATGTAGGTTTTGGAGCTAATGAGATGCTCTAATTAATATTAGATTTAAATTTATGAAAGGACCACTTTTTTATTCTAAAATTTTACTTTTTGGTGAATATGGCATTATTAAAGACTCTAAAGGATTATCAATCCCTTATAACTTTTATAATGGTGCGTTAAAAATGGATCAAAACACTTCAGAAATTGCAATAACATCTAATAAAAACCTTTTAGCTTACGCAGAATATTTACAAGGTGTTGACCCTAAAATTGTTAAATTTGATATCGCTCAATTTAAGGCAGATCTAGGCTTAGGAATGTATTTTGATTCGTCAATTCCTCAAGGTTATGGGGTAGGTAGTAGTGGCGCATTAGTAGCTGCTATTTATGATAAATATGCTGACGATAAAATAACGGTACTTGAAAATCTTACCAAAGAAAAATTGTTAAAACTAAAGTTGATTTTTGCTGAAATGGAATCGTTTTTTCATGGAAAATCATCAGGTTTAGATCCTTTAAATAGTTATTTAAGCTTACCTATACTTATCAACTCTAAAGATAACATTGAAGCCACAGGTATACCAAATCAAACTGATAGTAAAGGCGCTGTATTTTTAATAGACAGTGGTATTGTAGGAGAAACAGCTCCTATGGTTAGCATTTTTATGGAAAAAATGAAGCAAGAAGGATTTCGTAATATGCTTAAAGAGCAATTTATAAAGCATACCGATGCCTGTGTAGATGATTTTTTAAAAGGCGACATCAAATCACTGTTTAAAAATACCAAACAATTGTCAAAAATAGCTTTAAATCATTTTAAGCCAATGATTCCTAAAAAATTTCATTCAATATGGGAAAAAGGTTTAGCAACTAATGATTATTACTTAAAACTTTGCGGATCGGGCGGAGGTGGCTACATACTAGGATTTACCAAAAATATTGATAAGGCAAAACAAGCGCTTTCAAACTATAAGCTTGAAGTGGTTTACAATTTTTAAGAGTTAAAAAAACATGCTAACTCGCCAGCAAAAACATATTTTACTTAAATTTTTTAGTATGTTTTCTGTGGTGAGGGGTTATAATATTTTGGTTATTGTAATCGCTCAGTATTTAGCATCAATATTTATTTTAGCACCAAAATCTTCGGTTAAAATAGTGTTGTTGGATGCTAAGTTGTTAATGTTGGTATTGGCGTCATCTACAGCTATAGCGGCGGGTTATATAATTAATAATTTTTATGATAAAGAAAAAGATTTAATTAACAGGCCTCAAAAATCTATGCTTGATCGGTTGGTAAATCAAAATACCAAACTATCATTTTACTTTGTGCTTAATTTTTTAGCCATTATAATGGCAAGTTATGTGTCGTTTAAGTCGGTTGTATTCTTTTCGTTATATATTTTTTTAATATGGTTTTATTCACATAAGCTTAAGCGTTTACCTTTTTTGGGAAACCTAGTTGCCTCGGTATTAATTGTAACTCCCTTTTTTGTAATTTTTATTTATTTTAAAAACTACCAAGATGTAGTTTTTGTACACGCTATTTTTTTGTTTTTAATCGTTTTAATTAGGGAGCTGGTTAAAGATTTAACTACCCTTAAAGGCGATTTAACCTTAGGTTACAAAACACTACCAATTTTATATAGCGAACGCTTTTCAAAACGTATTATAACTATTTTAGCGCTAATAGTTTTAGCTTCGGCATACTGTTTAGTAACTAGGTTTAATATAGGTAAAATGGATTATTACTTTTACGTAGTATCAGTTATAATGGTGGGGTTTGTATTGCTATTGTGGTTTTCAAAAACAAAAACACATTATGTAAAGTTGTACTCAGTACTTAAGTTAATTATACTTCTGGGGGTATTTAGTATTGTACTTGTTGACTTTAAAGTGTTTTTTTAGTACAAAGTATTAGCTGTGACAAAATATTGTTAATAGTTGAGCTTGAAACTTAAGAATATGTATTTTTGTTAAAACTTTAATCAACTTGAAAACATTAAAAATAACATTTGTTTTTGTATTAATTTTATCGATATCGGTTTTAAATGGTCAGCAAAAACATAAAATTAAAATAGAAGATGCACCTTTTTCAACAAAATCGGGTGATTCAATAATTTTAACCAAAGGTGATGGTAGGCAAGTTAAAGTATCACATAATGGTATTGATGTTTGGGCAGATCAAATTAATTTTTTTCCAGATCAAAATTTTATAGAGGCGTATAATAATGTAAAAGTAAATCAAGGAGATTCGATTACATTAAATTCTAAATATGTAGAGTATAGTGCAAAAACCCAATTTGCAGTAGCTAAAAAAGATGTGGTTTTAACAAATCCAGACTCTAAGTTGACCACTCAAATATTATATTTTGATAGGCTTAAACAAGAAGCTTTTTATAACAATAACGGAAAAGTTGTTAGGGATTCGTCAGGGACAATTACCAGTAAAATAGGACGCTATTACTTAAAAAGTGCAAAATATCAGTTTATTAAAAAAGTAGTTTTAATAAATCCTGATTATACAATTCATACTAATAGGTTAGATTTTTTTAGTAACACCGGACTTTCATATTTATTTGGCCCATCAACAATAACTACCGATGATAGTAAAACCTATTGCGAACGTGGTTTTTTTGATACCGAAAAAAAAATAGGCTACGCTGTTAAAAACTCAAAAATTTATTATGAAAATAGGGTGGTTGAAGGCGATAGTTTGTTTTTTGACAATAACCGCCAATTTTCGTCAGCAAGCAATAATATAAAAGTAACCGATACAATTAATAATGCGGTTGCTACAGGGCATTATGCCGAGGTTTATAAAGCAAAAGATTCTTTGATTTTAACAAAAAGAGCTTTGGCAATTACGGTTCAAGAAAAAGATTCAATTTACTTACATAGTGATGTGATTACCGTTACCGGAAAACCAGACAATCGCATTACTAGGGCCTATTACAATGCAAAATTATTTAAGTCTGATTTGAGTGGTAAGGCCGATTCAATTCATGTAAGTCAAAAAACAGGTGTGACTACGTTTTTAAATTTAGAACGGTTTTCATCTACTGATCGCTTTTCAAAAAAGCGAAAACCAATTCTTTGGAATTTAGATAACCAAATGACGGGTGACACAATTCAGTTAATAGCAAATACAAAAACCGAACAGTTAGACTCCTTAAAGGTATATCAAAATGCTTTTATTATAAGCAAGGATACTGTTGGTACAGGGTTTAATCAAATTATTGGAAAAAAACTTATTGGTTTATTTGAAAACAATACATTAAAAACAGTTGAGATTATAAAAAATGCAGAATCTATTTTTTATGCCTATGGCGAAGAAAACAATGAGCTATTAGGCATTGATAGGTCCTTGTCAGGAAAAATGAAAATATTTTTTAATAATAAAACTGTTGAGCGGTTAGATAAAATAGGTAGGCCAGATGGCGCCATTTATCCTGAAGAAGAATTTACCGAAGACTTACAAAAATTTAAAGATTTTTCGTGGCGAGAAAACGAACGTCCAAAGCAAGTTGAAGATTTGTTTTTGGATGATCCGCCATTAAAGTTGCCAATCATTAAAGGTTTAGTAGATGCCATTCCTGGAGAAGATTTTTTTGATAAAGAGCTTTTAGAACGAATAGAAAAAGCAGGTGAAGATAAAAATGGAAAACCACAGTCAACTAAAGTAAATAAAGCGGCAAGAAGTTTGCCTAAGCCAGTTTTAAACAAACGCCGTTTAAATAAAAAAATGGATTTATCTGATAAAATAAAACTAAAAAAACAGTTTAAAAATACTAAAGTAAGCCCCAAAAAAAAATAACCCTACCATTATTAAAGATCAGTTTTTAAAATATCAAGCTCAAACCACACCACACCCATTGGGGTTAGAGGTTTCTCGTGCTAAAGGCAGTTATATTTATGATGTTAATAATACGCCTTATTTAGATTTTGTTGCAGGAGTATCAGCATGTAGTTTGGGACATGGGCATCCTAAGGTTGTACAAGCTATTAAACTGCAGCTAGATGCATATATGCATGTTATGGTTTATGGCGAGTATGTGCAATCACCTTCAGTAAAACTAACACAATTACTTGCAAAACATTTGCCTCGAGCTATTAATACAACGTATTTAACAAACTCTGGTACCGAGGCTATTGAAGGTGCCATAAAATTAGCACGGCGATATACTGGGCGTTCACAAATTATAGCAGCAAAAAATGCCTACCATGGCAATACAATGGGAGCAATGAGCGTAGCCGATTTTAAAGCACGTAAACATCCTTTTTTACCGTTAATACCCGATGTGCGATTTATCGAGTTTAATAACACTCAAGCTATTAATGAAATTACAAATAAAACAGCTTGTGTAATATTAGAAACCATACAAGGTGGTGCTGGATTTATTGAACCAAAACCAGGCTATTTAGCAGCAGTCCAGCAGCAATGTAATGCAGTTGGTGCTTTGCTAATTTTGGATGAAATTCAGCCAGGAATTGGCCGCACAGGTACCATGTTTGGTTTTGAACACTATACATGTACGCCAGATATTGTTGTGATGGGAAAAGGACTTGGTGGCGGTATGCCAATAGGCGCGTTTTCGGCTTCTGAGCAAATAATGAGTGCGCTAAAAAACAATCCTAAATTAGGTCATATAACCACTTTTGGCGGTCATCCTGTTATTGCTGCTGCTGCACTTGCAACATTAAAAGAAATTACCGAAAGTACATTAATGCAGCAAACACTCGAAAAAGAAGCGTTAATAAGGCATTATTTTAAATCACACCCTTTGGTTTTAGAAATAAGAGGAAAAGGATTAATGTTGGCGTTGTTATTGCCTTCGGAAGCTATGGTGACCGATGTGATATTAAAAGCTCAAAAACGGGGACTCATTTTATTTTGGCTACTGTTTGAGTTAAAAGCAATTCGAGTTACTCCGCCGCTTACAATTTCAAATGATGAGCTTCTTAAAGGGTGCAAAATTATAGCCGCTTTGTTGGATGAACATCTAGGCGATGCAAAAAACAAAGCATAGTAATTGTTAATTACATTGTTGAAAAAATAATAGTTATCAATACGAATACTTTGCGCTTTAGCGTTAAATTTATAATAGTAAATTAAAAACAATCTATGGAGTATAGTCAGTTTGATGATCAGGACAATACATCACTAACTAAATTTGAATCTATGTTAAAAACAAACCGTGTTTTGTTTTTTGATTCTAATGAGTTTGAAAATATTATTCATCACTATCTCGATAGTGGTAAAGTGGCTCTTGCAAAAAAAGCAATAAAGTTAGGTTTAAGTCAGCATCCTACATCATCAAATTTAAAACTTTTTCAAATCGAAATTCATATTTTTGAAGATGAATTATCAGTTGCAGAAAATTTACTAGACAAATTGCATGAAATTGAGCCTTCTAATGATGAGGTTTATATACAAAAAGCTAATATTTTTTCTAAAAGAAATCAGCATAATGACGCTATAAAAACGTTAAAACTTGCATTGCAGTTATCTGAAGATAACGCAGATATATTTTCGCTAATTGGTATGGAATATTTGTTTTTGGAAGAATTTTCGGAAGCGATACTCTATTTTAAAAAATGTTTAGATATTGATAATCAGGATTATTCAGCATTATACAATGTAATTTATTGTTTTGAGTATCTAGAGCAAATTGATGAAGCTATAGCGTATTTAAATCATTACCTTAATAGTAACCCATATTGCGAAGTAGCATGGCAACAATTAGGTAAATTATATACTGATAAAAAAGAATTTAAAAAAGCTGTTACTGCGTTTGATTTTGCAATTATATCTGATGATACTTTTATAGGCGCTTATCTTGAAAAAGGAAAAGTTTTAGAAAAACTAAATAACTTTGAGGCAGCCATCGAAAATTATAAAATTACACTAGCTTTAGATGACCCTACGGCATTTGCTTTGTTGCGCATTGGGTACTGCTTTAAAGCATTGAAAAATCATCAAAAAGCAATTCATTATTTTTCTAAAGCTGTAGAAGAAGATCCAATGTTAGCTAAAGCTTGGATAGCGATTACAAACCATTATTATGACGCTAAAGATTATTTAAAAGCACTTTATAATATTAATAAAGCAATTAGTATTGACGAAAATAATGTTGATTATTGGCGATTATACGCTCAGATAAATAAAGAGTTGCATTTTATTGAAGAAGCTGAATATGGGTTTAAAAAAATACTAGAATTAGGTAATTACGAGTTGCAGTCATGGTTGTCTCGAACTGATGTTCTAATACAACTAGGTGAATATAAGGCGGCAATAAATAATTTAAATCAAGCAATTGATTTTCATCCTAATACGATTGAAATTGAAGCACGATTATCAGGATTGTACATGATGATAAATGATGACAATACAGGAGGTGCTTATCTAGAAAAAGCTATGGCTTTAAAATTAGATGCTTATATTATTGTTGAAAATTTATTTCCAGAGGCATTTAAAAAACAATCCACACAAAACATCATTGCTAAGTTTCTTAAAAACTAACTTTAGTTGACTTTAAAATTATTTACCTTTACGTATTAATAACAAATATAAAATTAATGCTTCAATCATATATAAACCGAATTTTAGTAGTATTAAAAGGGATAGCAATGGGAGCTGCTGATGTGGTTCCAGGAGTTTCTGGCGGTACAATAGCATTTATTTTAGGTATTTATGAAGAGCTTATCGAAAGTATTAATAAAGTTGACTTTAGTTTTTTTTCAATTTGGAAAAAGCAAGGGTTTAAAACCGCTTGGCTGCATATAAATGGTGCTTTTTTACTAGCTTTATTTATAGGTATTGCTATAAGTATATTTTCATTGTCAAAACTTATAAAATGGTTGTTGTTTAATCATGACATTTTATTATGGGCATTTTTCTTTGGGCTTGTTTTAGCGAGTGTGGTGTATATAGCAAAACAAATCACCAAATGGCATATTGTTAATGTAATAGTGCTGCTGGCGGTTGTTGTATTGTCATATTATATCACCAATTTAAAGCCGTTTACTAGCCCTGATAGTAATTTGTATTTTATGTTTTGTGGTTTTGTAGCTATTATAGCAATGATACTGCCAGGAGTTTCTGGCGCATTTATTTTAATTTTATTAGGGGCTTATGAGGCGGCTTTGGAAGTTGTAGATAATTTGATTGAAGGTGTTACAACTTTTAATTTTGAGCGTATTAAAATGGCTTTTATAAAATTTTTAATGTTTGCTATAGGAGCAGTATTAGGGCTCAAAACATTTTCGAAACTATTAAATTGGATGTTTAAAAATTATAAAAACTTAACATTATCTATCCTTTGCGGATTTATGATTGGTTCATTAAATAAAATTTGGCCTTGGAAAAATGTGTTGATTTGGCGAAAAAACCACGATGGTATTGATGTGCCGTTTCAAACGGAAAGTATATCACCATTTTCGTACCAAGGCGATAATCAACTTATGCTGGCTGTTGTTTTGTTTGTAATTGGTTTTGCTTGTATATTTATTTTGGAACGCTTTAGTGCAAAACCTACCCGTTAATACTAATTTGATATGAACCCCAAAAGAAGCGTATTAGATTGCTTTTTTTTAGTTTTAAAAGGCATTGCTATGGGGGCTGCAAATAAGGTGCCTGGGGTTTCGGGTGGTTTAGTGGCTTTTGCAGCTGGCTTTTATGAAGAGTTTATTAATTCGCTTAAGCAAATTGATAGATCGGCGTTTAAAGTATTGTTTAAAGGACAGTTTAGATTGTTTTATAAACAGGTAAATGGCGAGTTTTTAGGGCTGCTAATTTTAGGAATGGTTATTAGTTTTTTTAGTGTATCTAAGCTTTTAGATGTGCTACTTTTGCATTACCAATTGTATGTTTGGAGTGTGTTTTTTGGTATGATTATAGGTTCTATTTACCACTTAAATAAAAATTTAGATCATAAAAAAAGAACAACAATTATAGCTGTAATAGTAGGCACATTATTAGGCTTGAGTGTAACTATATTTAACCCCGCTAGTGAAAACGATAACTTATGGTTTGTGTTTTTATGTGGTATAATTAGTGTTTCGGGCATGCCTTTACCAGGTTTTTCTGGTTCATTTTTATTAATTTTATTGGGTAATTATGTGCTGTTGTTAATTGACGCGGTAAATGCCTTGTATGATACTTTAATTGATGTTTTTACTGGTGATTTTAGTTTTACAGAAAATCAAAACCGAATAAGGTTATTAAAAATTCTGACGGTTTTTAGTTTAGGGTCACTATCTGGATTAGTTATGTTTTCACACGTATTAAGCTGGTTGTTAAAACAATTTAAAAACAGCACCATGTCAGTTTTAGTAGGGTTTGTGATAGGCTCATTAGGAGTAGTTTGGCCTTGGAAAACAATTGTTTATAAGCACGATGTTGATGGTAATT
>CALDUQ010000078.1 GCA_937924845.1 uncultured Flavobacteriaceae bacterium | reverse complement strand
TGCTTTATTACCCGAGATAGAGCAAAAAACCACCAATTTTGTGTGTTTAAATTTTGCAAACGGCGATATGGTTGGGCATACGGGTGATATGGATGCCGCTATAAAAGCCTGCGAAACAGTAGATGTTTGTGCTAAAAACATCATAGAAACAGCGCTTAAGCATGATTATACAACCTTGCTTATTGCCGATCATGGTAATTGCGAAACTATGATTAATCCCGATGGTAGCCCAAACACGGCACATACAACCAACCCAGTGCCTTTAATTTTAATTGATAAAGATTTAAAAGCCATTAACAATGGTATTTTGGGTGATGTTGCACCAACAATTTTAAAACTTATGGGAGTTAACCAGCCGCTAGAGATGACACAGAAATCATTGGTTTAAACAATATGAAAATTATTAAAGGTATTGTTATTTTTATTTTTATGATAAATGTCTTTATCTCCCCTTTAAATCTATATTATCTTTATAGATACTCCAAAGTTGTTTTGTATTTCAACGACTATGATTTAATAAGAGTAAAAATTGATCAAACTAAGCGTAGTAAGAATTGGAACCAAAGTCATATGTACAATTGGAATGTTTTTTACTTTACACCAAATAATAATAAAGAAAGGATAATTATTTACAGAGACGACCTTTATTATAAACATTTTATGAGCTTAGGTAAAATAGATGATGTTTTTGGAGGGCATTTAATGCCTGATAAAAATGACTCTATCTGGGTTTGGCATAATCCAAAAGCAAAAGACTTTTATGCATTAGGAGAAAAAGATACTTTCAAAACCGATAGATATTTAAAAAAAATAATATTCCATTTTGTATTAATTTTAATAGCAATTTGGAGTATTCGTTATCAAATTCGTTTTAATAAAAAACAAAAAAAACGAGGAGAGGCCAGTGATTTATTGAATGATTAAAATAAAAATTAATTTAAATTAAAATAATTGTAGCCATTGATGTACTGTATTTATTTTATATCATCATATAGATTGTTAAGGCGTTGTCTTGTGTCAAATATGGTTATAATCGTAATGTTTTTTTCGTCAAACTTATAATATAAAGTAGTTTGTTGTGTAACTACACACTTTCTAAGTTCTTTTTCTATTTCAGAAGAAGGAAAACTTTCAGGCTGTTCTATTTTTATGCATTACAAAAACACTTAATTACTTTTTTGAAAGAGATTTAACATTAATAATAGCTATGAATTCCCCAATTAAAATTTCATTAAAATAGAATTTAACAGATAAGTTTTGTAACTATATAAAATCGTACTTTTGTGTTCTTTAAAAGTAAAATTAAGCACATGATTGTTACAAAATCAACAGAAGAAATAGAATTAATGCGCGAAAGTGCACTTATCGTTTCTAAAACCTTAGGCGTTATTGCCAAAGAAATAAAACCAGGAGTCACAACACTGCAATTAGATAAATTGGCAGAAGAGTTTATTCGTGACAACGGTGCTATTCCAGGGTTTTTGGGTTTGTACGATTTTCCTAATACGCTTTGTGTAAGTCCAAACTCACAAGTCGTACATGGTATTCCTAATGACACACCATTGGTCGAAGGCGATATTGTTTCTATAGATTGTGGTGCGTTAAAAAACGAATTTTACGGCGATCACGCTTATACTTTTGCCGTTGGAGAGATTGCTCCAGAAACTAAAAAACTACTTCAAGTCACTAAAGAGTCACTTTATGTTGGCATCAGAGAGTTTAAATTAGGCAATCGCGTTGGTGATGTCGGTTTTGCTATACAGCAGTATTGCGAAGCGCAAAATTACGGTGTGGTTCGTGAATTGGTAGGTCATGGTTTGGGCAAAACCATGCACGAAGATCCCGAAATGCCAAATTATGGGCGTCGCGGTCGGGGTAAGAAATTTTTAGAAGGTCAAGTGGTTGCCATAGAACCCATGATTAATTTAGGAACACATCGTATCAAACAGCATAAGGACGGGTGGACAATCACAACTTTAGATAATAAACCATCGGCACATTTTGAGCACGATGTCGCCATTGTCAATGGAAAACCAGAGTTATTATCGACGTTTAAATACATTTATGAAGCTTTAGGTATTGAAAGCGATGAAGAAAATGAGTTTAGAAATTAAAATTCTAAAGGTGGTAAAAACTAAGGCATGAAACAGCTATTTAAGCTTATTTTAAATACCGTACCTCGCCCATTATTAATTAGGTTAAGCTATTTAGTAAGACCAATTTTGGCTTTCGCTTTACGCGGAAATACATACGTCGATCCCATTGACGGCAGAGGTTTTAATAGTTTTTTACCATACGGATATGGACAACAACGTAGCAATGTATTGTCGCCATCAACATTGTCATTAGAGCGACACCGCTTACTTTGGTTATACCTTAAAAACGAGACCAATTTTTTTAAAACTAAGGCAAACCGTTCTAAAACAGAAAAACCTAGTGTTTTGCATTTTGCGCCAGAACAAGCGTTTTATAAGCGTTTTAAATCGCTAAACCACATTAATTACACCACAACCGATTTAGAGTCGCCTTTGGCGGACGTAAAAGCTGATATTTGTAATTTGCCTTTTGAAGATAATTCGTTCGACTGGGTGTTTTGTAATCATGTTTTAGAGCATATCCCTAACGACACTAAGGCAATGCAAGAGTTGTTTAGGGTTTTAAAACCAGGCGGCACAGGTATATTTCAAATTCCGCAAGATTTAAACAGAGCTCATACTTTCGAAGACGATAGTATCACCGATAAAAAAGAACGCGCAAAAGTATTTGGACAATACGACCATGTGCGTGTATATGGCTTAGATTATTTTGACAAGCTACGATCGGTAGGGTTTAAAGTTGATGAGGTTAATTATACAGCACAATTATCGGATACCGAAATTTATAAACATTGCTTGGCTAAAGGCGAAATTATCCCTGTGGTGACTAAAATTAGTTAGCTTTTTTTGGCGATACTTTTTTTGACCAATAAATAATAAAAAATGTTCCTACTATTGACGGGGCTATCCAAATTATATTACCATTAATTCCTGCGCCAGCGACTAAAAAAGCAGTAAAAGAGGCGATAAGCGCTCCACTCATTTTTCCGATATGGGCTAAAAGCCATAAGTGTTTTTTGTGTTTTAATTTTTTATAAAACCTAAAATCTCTTAACGTTAAAAATAGGCCTATAGCACCAAAAAACATGTATAGTATTTCAGAAAAAAAAACGCCTCTTGACAGCATGAAACCCGAAAGGATTAGCATTATTGTTGAAACAGAATAATCAAAACGATTTGGCAATCTTTTTTTAAAACGTAATGCTCTGTTGCCTGTTATGAGTAAATACATGGTAAACAATCCGATAAGGAATAAAAATAAATTTTTGTGATTAGGCAGCATACAAATAGGTGTCGAAATTAAAGTACTAAGTAGTATGCTAATTGTAAATAGTTTGCCTAATTTTTTGTGCGTTTTGTCACCTTTTTTTACAATTATGCTGGCTATACCTGCAATTAATCCGATTCCGCCCAAAAAAGCATGTATGTATATAAAAACTCGTACTGTTTGTTCCATGTTTTAATTTTTAGGTAAAATTAGGTCAAGGATGCAAACTTTGTAAATGTTTTATACTGAAATGTAGTAATAAGCGCTTGAATTGTTAAGAGAGTTGATTTTAATCAGGAAAATTATTAAGGCTTAAAGTTTCTAATTCGTTTTTAGAGTTTTCAAAAATAATAAATGCTTTAAGTTCAGGATGTGTTTTTAAAAATTCTTTTACGTTAGCGATGCCCATGGCTTGAAATGCCGTGGCATAGGCATCAGCAAACATGCAGTTACTTGCAATTACCGAAACACTTAAAATGTTAGTTTTAGTAGGGTAACCTGTTTTGGCGTCAATAATATGTGCGTAGCGGTTACCGTTATCATCGATTTTAAATTTTAAATAGGTGCCAGAGGTGGCCATTGCCTCATTATTTAAATAAATGGCTTTAATAAAAGGTTGTGAAGCATTTAATCGTGGTGTAGCTATGCCTGCCGACCATTGTTTTTTGCTTTCAATATTGATGCCTTTAGCAACAATTTCACCACCAATATCAATAAGGTAATTAGGTATTACTTTTGAGTTTAAAAACGCTGCAATTTGATCCAAAGCATAGCCTTTGGCAATCGCATTAAAATCTAAAAATGTATTTGGGGGCTTTACGATTTGGTTTTGCTTAATGTTTACTTGTTTTAACCCCACATATTGCATTAAACTATCAATTTTAATTCGGTTTAAGTCTTTTATTTCACCTTGAGGGCCAAAATCCCAAGCGTTGACAACGGCGCCAATAGTGGGGTCAAAAACACCTTTTGTGCTATTGTAAATTTGTTTAGAAGCTTTAAAAACTTGTTTAAAATGATTGTCAATATTTACAGATTCATTGCGATTGATTTTTGAAATGTCGGAATCTTTTTGGTAAGTAGATAATGATTGATTAATAACACTAAAAATACTATCAAACTGGGTTTTGTAATTTGGTTTACCGTCGTAAGTAATGTTGAAATACGTGCCAAAAATTTGCCCTGAAACCAATTTGTTTTTTTTGGGTGATGGTGCTAGTTTTTGGCAAGAAAATACGCATAATATAAAAACAGCGCTAATATATTTTAAGTAAATTTTAGTTTGTTTCATTTAGTTTAAATTGGTGTCAATAAACTGTATGCCATTATACTCAATCAAATAATCTTCATTAAGGTAAATTGGTAAGTTGTCGCCATTTGGGTTAGCCAAGCCAACACCTGCATAAAGTACTTTAGCGTCTTTTTCATGAGCATGTTTTTTAAAAGTTTCCATCCAAACCATATCGTAATTGTTTGGGTTGTTGGGCGAAAGTACCGCTTTTACAATAACAAAGTAATATTGGCTATTTTTATCAATACACACAAATTGCGGATGCTTTTGTAATTTACTATTTATCGCCACAAACTCAAAGCCACGTTGCTCTAAATCTTTTCCAACGTGGTTCATTGCTAAATTGTGTAATTCTTGTTTACTTAGTGCTTTTTGCATGCTACAAAAATACAATATTGATTATTTATATTAAAAACTAGTACGGTTTTAAGCTGTATTTTTAATTATATTTAGCTTTAAATTTTTAATCTTATGAAACATCTTAGTATTTGTATTATTCTCTTCACCTTTTTTGCTTGCCATAAATCGCAAAACGTAGTGAAAAACGAAATTAATACACAGCCCGAAGTTATTGAAACATTTAGTTTAACCTTGCAAGAAGCCAATACTTTAATTGAGTTACCTTTGGCATGTGTTGAGCATGAATACCCATACCGATTGGGACAAACTTTAGGCGGTACTAAGGATTTGCAAACTCCAATAGCCTTACATCCTGTTTTTTATGGTTGTTTTGATTGGCATAGTGCCGTACACGGATATTGGTCTATGGTGACATTAGTTTCTAAATTCCCTGATTTAAACAAGGCAAACGAGGTGAAATCGGTTTTAAAACGAAACTTTACCAAAGCTAATATAGCACAAGAGTTAGCTTATTTTAAAGGTAAGCATAACTCGTCTTTTGAGCGCACTTATGGTTGGGCTTGGTTATTAAAACTTAGCGAGGCACTGCATGATTGGGAGGATCCTTTGGCAAGAGAGTTAGAAGCAAATTTAAAACCTTTATCCGATTTAATCGTAAATAAATACATTGAATTTTTGCCAAAATTAGTATATCCTATTCGGGTTGGCGAGCACTCCAATACTGCATTTGGATTAACTTTTGCCTACGATTATGCTAAAACCATTGGTCATGAAAAATTGCAAACATTAATTACAAAACGTGCTAAAGATTTTTATTTAAACGATGCCAATTGTCCAATTGGATGGGAGCCTAGCGGCTATGATTTTTTATCACCTTGTTTTGAAGAAATTGATATTATGCAACGCATTTTAAGCAAAACCGAGTTTGAAACATGGATTTCAGTATTTATGCCGCAGTTAGCGGACACAAATTTTAATATTGAAGTAGCTAAAGTAGGCGACAGAACTGACGGTAAATTAGTACATCTTGACGGACTAAACTTTAGCCGAGCTTGGGTGCTTTATAATTTGGCTAATACTAACCCAAAATACGCACATTTAAAAGTTATTGCTAATACGCATGTTAATTACTCTTTGCCAAATTTGGTAGGTGATAGTTATGAAGGTGGGCATTGGTTAGGGAGTTTTGCAATTTATGCCCTTTCGCAAAGCGAATAGTAAAAACAGAATAAAAAAAAAGCTGCATTAAAAAAATGCAGCTTTTTTTTGTAATAAAAACTATGTTTTTGTGATTACTCTCCAGCAGAAAGCTTTTTCATTTCTTGCTCAATCATATCATAAAATTGATCAATTTTTGGAAGTACAATAACGCGTGTACGTCTGTTTACAGCTCTGTTTGCAGCAGTATCGTTATCCACTTTTGGTACATAACTACTACGCCCTGCAGCAATAAGTTGCGATGAGTTAACACCTAACTCTTGTAATACACGAATGATAGATGTTGAACGTTTAACACTTAAATCCCAGTTATCTAAAAGTACACCCTTTTGGTAAGGTACAGTATCAGTATGACCTTCAACCATGGCTTCAAAATCTGGTTTTTCGTTAATTACAATAGCCACTTTACGTAATACATCCTTTGCTTTAGAGGTTACATTATAGCTACCGCTTTTAAATAATAACTTATCGGCAATTTCAATAAAAACAACACCTTTTTCAACGTTAACTTGAATGTCTGGGTCATCAATACCAATAGTTTTTTTGAAGCTTTTTACTAAAGCCAGTGTTACACTGTCTTTTCTGCTTACAGCTTCTTGTAATCTGTTAATTTTTAAATCACGTTCTTTTAATGATTCTAACGATCTTTCAAGATTTTCGGCACCTTTAGTTGATAACTCTGTTAAACCATCAGAGTTTTTTATTAATTGTTCATTATTTCTTTTTAAGTCAGCCAAACGTTCTTTTAAACCTTCAACACGGGCATTAGCCGCCGATGCATCAGCTAAACAAGCATTAAGTTTAACGGTTGCTGTGTTAAGTAAGTCTTTTGTTTTTTTGTGTTCAGCTTGTAAGTCTGTAAATTGTTGTTTTGACACGCATGAGCTTAATAATGTAAGCCCAAGTAGTGTAAGTGCTACGTTTTTTTTCATTGTTCTCGTTTTTTATGATAGTTTCAAAAATAATTAAATTATAAGTTATCTTTGTTACAGTTAACAAAAATTTAGCCAAAAAATTACAATTGGTTAAACTTGTTTTTATTTTTAATGAAATATTGCCATACAATACTTGTAGTGGTGTAATGTTTTTGTTTGGGGTTAATATGCTTACGTTTTAACAGGAGTTGTTTTAAATTGGTGTAAAATATAATATGTGATTTTAAAATTGCAAAGGTATGTAAGGGTTTTAGTTTGGCTAAAAATAAAATACCTGCAATACCATCTAAAGTTAATCGTTTAAAAATTAAACCAAATAAAGGTCCAGGGTAGTTTTTGGTAATTGTAAATAAACTGTTTCTAAAGTTTAAATACGTTTTTTGGGGATTGTTATGGTTTAATGTTGCGCCACCAACGTGGTATACCGTTGCCTCCGGAATATATTTTATGCTGTAGCCTTTGTTTTTGGCTCTTAGGCAAAGGTCAATTTCTTCCATGTGGGCAAAAAACGATTCGTCAAATCCGTTTAATTCAAAAAAAACATTTGCTTTAATAAACAAGCATGCGCCAGATGCCCATGTAATTTCTGCCGCATCATTATACTGTCCGTTATCGGCCTCTAAAGTGTCAAAAATACGCCCTCTGCAATACGGGTAGCCGTATTTGTCAATATATCCGCCTGCGGCACCTGCATATTCAAAATGCGTTTTCTTTTTAAAATCAAGTATTTTGGGTTGTATAATTGCGGGTGCATTAGTGTTGGTAAATGCGCTTAAAATAGGGGTGAGCCAATTTGTGGTCACTTCTATATCGCTATTTAGTAAGCAAAATACATCGGCTTTTATGTGTTTTAAGGCGTCATTGTATCCTTTGGCATAACCACCGTTAACTGTGTTTTTTATAATTTTTACGCTTGGGTAATGGGTGTTTATAAATGCTATCGAATCATCGGTAGATGCGTTGTCTGCTACGTAAATAGTGGCGGTTTTTGAATGTGTAATTACTGAAGGTAAAAACTGTTCTAAAAGTTTTTTACCATTCCAGTTAAGGATAACGACTGCAATATTCAAATTATTGATAATTAGGTATGTTTTTTAAAAATTCGTAAGCTTGGTTTTCAAAATTCATTTTGCAATAATAATGATTAATTCCGTTGGTAATCATTAAATAATTTGCGTTTAGAGCTAAATTATACCGCGCAATTTGGTCGAAAGTGTTTTGAGTAATTTTTACCTCTGGGGCTTTACACTCTATAATAATGTTAATGCTACCATCTGGGTTATAGACCACAATATCGTATCGTTTTTTTAATCTATTAATGGTAATTTCTTTTTCAACATTAATTAATGATATGGGATAGTTTTTTTCGAGCAATAAATGTTTAATACAATGTTGTCGTACCCATTCTTCTGGCTGTAGCCGAATAAATTTTTTACGGATTTCATCAAAAATGAAAGGCTTATTTTCTTTATTTTTGAATCGGAAAGTAAACTCTGAAAAATTAAGTGTTTGAATTGTCATTTAAAAATCAAAGTTAAGCCTCATTACTTAATAATCAAACTTAACGGTTAAAAAAACAGAAATTGCACTGACGTGGAAAAGGTTAAAGAATTAGTAAATGATATAAAAAAGGGACAACTAAAACCCATTTATTTTTTAATGGGCGAAGAGCCATATTATATTGATAAAATTTCTGATTTTATCGAATCAACAGTTCTTACAGATATTGAAAAAGAGTTTAACCAAGTAGTGCTTTACGGAAAAGATATTGAAGTGGGAGATATTGTAGCAAGTGCAAAGCGTTTCCCAATGATGGCAGAACGACAAGTTGTAATTGTTAAAGAGGCTCAAAATTTATCACGTAGTATTGGTGATTTAGAGCAGTATGCTAAAAACCCACAACCCACAACCGTACTGGTTATTAATTACAAATATAAAACCTTAGATAAGCGCAAAACTATTTATAAAGCATTAAATAAAACAGGTGTTGTATTTGAGAGTAAAAAATTATATGAAAACCAAATAGGCGATTGGTTGCGACGCGTTTTATCGCCCAGTGGTTATAAAATAGACCCTAAAGCAGCACAAATGCTAGTGGAGTTTTTGGGTACAGATTTAAGTAAAATAAGTAACGAGTTAGATAAATTAAAATTAGTAATCCCTAAAGGGTCACTAATCACACCAGAGCTTATTGAGCAGCATATAGGTATTTCTAAAGATTTTAATAATTTTGAACTTACTAAAGCGATTGGTAAGTTAGATAAAATTAAAGCTTATCAAATTGTAAATTACTTTGCAGAAAACCCAAAAGATAACCCAATGGTGGTGACTATGGCTTGGCTTTTTACATACTTTTCTAAAATTCTTCAGTTGCATGGTTTGGGTCATGTAAGTCCAAAAGTAGCTGCATCTGCTTTAAAGGTAAACCCGTTTTTTGTAAATGATTATATTGTTGCAGCGCGTAACTTTCCTATGCGTAGGGTAAGCCAAATTATAAGTACACTTAGAGTTTTTGACGGAAAAAGTAAAGGTGTTGGTGCTAATGCTGTGCCACAACGTGACTTATTACTAGAGTTAATGGTTAGTATTTTTGGGTAAACCTATTTTTTTAACAATTACCCCATAAGGTAACTGTTGAAAAAACAGGTTTAATTATCCATCCATTTTCTGCTTTGTAAAAAGCCAATAAAAAGGCCAAGACCAGCCATAAAAAATATAAGTGCAGGATATAAAGCATCTGATTCTATGACGGTATATGCTTCAAGTAAAGAGGCTAAAAACACACCAAAGCCAATGCCCATTAGTAAAAATGCTGTACTTATTATAAAAGCTCTTGATATATTAGATGATTTTTTTCTTTTTTTAACAAAAATATTTGCATCGGCACCCTTTTCAATTAATGCTAAACGTTCTTTGTTTCGAGTTGAAAAATATAAATAAAATACTCCAAAAATTGCTCCAAAAATTAAGCTTACTATAATTGCTTCCATAATTAAAATTTAATTGATTTAATGATTTGTTTGCTATTATGACCTTTATGATTTTGTTTAGGTTACAAAAAATGTCTAATTTTTTTAAAATTAACAAAAATTAAAAAATATGAGTAATTTGTGTAACCTTAAATAAAAATGAACTGTCTATAGGATGTAATGAATTTAGAAGAAGATCAAGTTATTATAAAACGTATTTTGAATGGAGATATAAATGCGTATGCGATTTTAGTTAATCGTTATAAAAATTTGGTCTATACCTTAACTTATCGAATGTTAAAACATCGAGAAGAAGCAGAAGAAGCCGCTCAAGATACGTTTATAAAAACATTTAAATATTTAAATAATTTTAAAGGAGATTCTAAGTTTTCAACATGGATTTATAGAATTAGTTACAATGCATGTTTAGATCGAATTAAAAAAAATAAGTCTAATTGTTTAACTGTAGAAATTAACGATATTAATAGTTTGCAAATTAAAACTATTGATACTGCCTTAGATCAGTTACAGAAAAAAGAAAAATATGAGTTGATAAATACATGTATAAATTTATTGCCAAGTGAGGATGGTTTTCTGTTAACTTTGTTTTATTTGAAAGAATTATCTTTGGAGGAGATTTCAGAAATTTTAAAGTTAAAAACTAATTTGATTAAGGTAAGACTGCATAGAAGTCGGAAAAAACTTGCTGTGATATTAAATCAAAGGTTAGATAAAGAAACAATTGAAAGTTATGGGTTTAAATACTGACGAGAAAATAATTAATGATTTTACTAAAAAAACTATAAAGTCATTGCCTTTGGAATTGCCTTCGGATAGTTTTACCGAAATGGTTATGCAACGCATTGATTCAAAAAGTAGTGCTAAAACCTATCTACCATTAATTACAAAAAAAGGGTTTTATGCTGTTTTTAGTGCTGTTTTGGTACTAATGGTAATTAGCGTGTGGT
>CALDUQ010000077.1 GCA_937924845.1 uncultured Flavobacteriaceae bacterium | reverse complement strand
ACATCTAACTCTGTTGGCATAGCCCCACCAGATTCATCCTCCCAGTATATTTCATAAACAGTATCTGCACCTTCACAACGCCCATGCAAAGTTGTTATCGTATTTTTATTTACATTATTATCAACAATACGTATTTGTGCCCATGTTGTATTTACTACAAAAAGCAATAACGCAGTTAACACAAGCAAATGCTTGTACTTACTTAAAACACTATGTAATTTTACACCCATAACTACTTGTATTTAAATAGTTTATATTTTGCGTATTGATGCAACACCTGCTGCACCTGTACTCATTATTTTATATTTTTGCCAGCACTATATGTGCTTATTTTATTTGCAACTACATGCTAAATTACTGCCAAACAAAACTATACAAATGTATAACTCCCTTAATAATTTGTGCTAAATTACGATAAAAAAAATAACTTTATCGACAAAAAACGCTATTTAGTCGTCAAATGGTTATATACCCTTAGTAACACTAATTTATTCTTAAAATACTAAAAAATAACAAAAAACCTTACTTTTTTTAATGTTTTTTACAAACTTTAACAAAAGTAAAACATTACCGGCATAACTTAGTCGGTAATATGTGGTGTTTTTTACAAAAAAAAATGCGTTATGACCACACATCATAACGCATTTATTTGCTTAAATGCTGTTAAGTATTAGACACTAAAACATATCTCGTCCCGAAAAATGAAACGCACCTTCGATAGCTGCATTAGCATCACTATCACTACCATGCACTGCATTTTCGCCAATTGAGGCTGCATAAAGTTTACGTATTGTACCTTCGGCAGCTTCATCAGGGTTTGTTGCTCCAATAAGGGTTCTAAAATCGGCTACGGCATTATCTTTTTCTAATAGTGCTGCAACAATTGGCCCTCGAGTCATGTAACTTACCAACTCACCAAAAAATGGGCGCTCGCTATGTATTGCATAAAATGCTTGAGCATCGGCAGTAGTCATTTGTGTTAATTTCATCGCAACAATTTTAAATCCTGCTGCGTTAATTTTTTCTAAAATAGCGCCAATGTGTCCTTTTTCAACAGCATCTGGCTTAAGCATTGTAAATGTTCTATTTGTAGGCATTATAGTTATATTTAATTTTTTGCAAAAATAGTACTTTTTTTAAACACCAAATGCATCACTAGCTTAAATAAAACATAAGTTTTTGATATTATAAACATAGTGCCTAAAAAAAACAAATGGCATTATCACATTAATATTATAAATTACATACTCTACAATTACAAACGGGTATTGCTAAAAAATTGTATATTGCATAGCTATGACAAGTACTGAAATTACAAGTTTAAAAACGCTACTTAAATTACCAAAATCAATTTGTATTGTAGCCCACAAAAACCCTGATGGTGATGCGATTGGCTCATCACTAGGGCTTTACCATTATTTACTACTTAAAGGCCATAAGGTAACCGTAATTTTACCCAACGCCTATCCCGATTTTTTAAAATGGGTGCCTGGCGAGCCTCATATTATCAATTACGAATTACATACGGCAAAAGCCGATGCTATTATACATGACTGCGACCTTATATTTACCTTAGATTTTAATGCGCTGCATAGAGCTGGGGAAATGGCAGAGGTATTAGCAAAAAGTACTGCCATAAAAGTAATGATTGACCACCACCAAAACCCTGATGGTTATGCCAATTATGTATACTCTGACACTAGCATATGCTCAACCTGCCAAATGGTATATCACTTTATTGACATGCTAAATGACACCGCTTATATTGACAAAAATATTGCTACTGCGTTATATTTGGGTATAATGACCGACACAGGGTCGTTTAGATTTAGGTCAACCACAAGCACCACACATCAAGTTATTGCACACCTTATTGATAAAGGCGCCGATAATGCACAAATACATAATAATGTGTATGACACCAATAGTTTATCACGCTTAAAACTGCTTGGACGTGCTATTGATAACCTAGTCGTTATTGACCACTTACATACGGCATATATTAGCTTGTCACAAAATGACCTTGATGAATTTAATTTTAAAAAAGGAGATACCGAAGGGGTTGTTAATTATGCCTTATCGATAAAAGGTATAAAATTTGCAATTATTTTTATTGAAAATAAACATGACGGGATTATAAAAATTTCATTTAGATCAAAAGGCAATTTTGATGTTAATGCATTTGCCCGCACCCACTTTGACGGTGGTGGACATATTAATGCCGCGGGCGGAAAAAGTGATACCAACTTAACAAGCACCATAACCCGCTTTATTGATATATTAAACCAATATAAAACTGAGCTTAGCTAATGAAACACGCCTTATACATACTTGCTTTTACTTGCTGTTTAACCTCATGCAAATCGCCAGATGCCCGAGCGCCTATAAGCTCAAAAACCAGTACATTTTTTAACAAATCAATAGCGTTTAATAAGGCTTTAAACACTAAACAACACAATGCTATAAAAGCTATTATTGCAAAAAACAGTGACATTAATTATTTAAGCTCGCCACATGGCTTTTGGTATTATTACCACACCAAAATAGAAAATGACAGCTTAAAAACACCTAGCTTTGGCCATATAGTAAACTTTAACTACACGGTTAGCGACTTACAAAACGCTACTATTTATAGTAATGACATTATAGGCACACAAAACTATACTATTGATAAAGAAGAATTATTTACTGGATTAAGAGAGGGTTTAAAATTAATGAAGGCTGGCGAGGTTGTTAGTTTTATATTTCCGTCAAATAAAGCGTATGGGTTTTATGGCGATTTTAATAAAATTAAGCGCAATATGCCTATTATTTGTAAAGTTACCCTAAACTCAATTAGCACCAAATAACCCTGTTTTTTTTGCAAAAACTTATAACACATATATCTGTTTATTTTATCATTGCATGCTGCTTGTCCTGTACGCGGCAGCGGTACCCAAACCTTGATGATGGGATTTACGCCGAGTTTATTACCAAACAAGACACCGTAGTTGCTAAACTTTTTTATGAAAATGCCCCCGTTACTGTTGCCAATTTTATAGCACTTTCCGAAGGCACCCACCCTTTAATACACGCTAATTATAAACACACAAAATTTTATAATGGTACTACGTTTCATCGTGTTGTGCCAAATTTTATAGCACAGGCGGGTAAAGTACCAATAGATAGTATTCCTATCGGTTTTACATTTGGTGACGAATTAACACCACATTTAAAGCATGACACACTTGGTGTACTTGCAATGGCTAATAGCGGCTTTAACACTAATGCGAGTCAGTTTTATTTTACAAAAAAACCTACACCTTGGCTTGATGGCTACGACCAAAACAACCAACTAAAAAATTGCGAAAGCCAAAACGTGTACTGCCACAGCGTATTTGGCAAAGTTATTAGCAACACTAATGCACTTGATGGCATAAAACAAAACGATCCACTATTTGAAGTTAATATTATTAGAAAAGGTTTTAATGCTAAACGCTTTAACGCCCCCAAAATATGGAAACTTAACGCGCCCAACTTAAACAAAACATACATTGCCAATAAAGCCAAACAAAAAAATAGCTTAAAACAAAGTAACAACACCGACAGCACTGCGGTTGACTACCAAATATTTACAACTCAAAATATACGGTTTAAAAAAAAGAGTACTATTTTACCTAATGGCGTTGCGATATACCACCTTAACAAATCGCACTACTTAAAACCTAAATTTACCGATTTTATTAGTTTAAACATTACAGGATATCTTGAGGATGGTAACTGCTTTTATACCAATATAAAAACAATGGCTATAAAACACAATATATACAGTTACTCTATTGACAAGCTGGGTGGCTACCAGCCCGAAATTATGGTGTTTAACAAAAGTGCTGCAATAATACCTGGTTTAAAATCGGCCATACTAAAACTACGTATTGGAGATAAAGCACGGGTATTTATTCCTGCTCACTTGGCTTATGCCTCACAGGGCTTAAAAAATGTAGTCCCTCCAAATAGTAATTTGGTTTATGACATTGAACTTTTAGAAATTATACCTTAAGGCAATTGCTGTACTAAAGTAAGCCTCGTGCTTTTATTTTTAAATAAGCATTAATGGCATCCATTGCCAAATGGTCGGGACTTGTTAGTATGGCGTATATCCCCATTTTTTTTAGCTCATTAATTATTAAACGTTTTTCAAACTCAAATTTTTCGGCTATAATTTTATCATAAACGCCTTGCACGGTTTTTGCCTCGGTATGTATTAGTTGTTGCAATTCTGTGTTTTTAAAAAACACAACAATTAAAACATGATGCTTTGCCAAGGCTTTTAAATAAGGTGCTTGACGATTTAGCGCATCTAAGGTTTCAAAATTTGTATACAATATTAATAAACTGCGCTGTTTGATTTTTTGTTTAACAACGACGTATAATTTATTAAAATCGCTTTCTAAAAAATTGGTATTAACATTATACAGCGCTTTTAATATCAATTGCATTTGTGTACTACGGCGCTGTGCAACTACTACATCATTAACAGCATTTGAAAAGGACAACACCCCAGCTTTATCATGTTTTTTTAAGACTAAATTACTTATTATTAATGACGCATTAATGGCATAATCGAGCAAGCTTAACCCTTTAAATGGCATTTGCATGGTGCGCCCTCTATCAATAATACAATATACGGGCTGTGATTTTTCATCTTGAAATTGATTTACCATTAAGCTGCTTGATTTTGCAGTAGCTTTCCAGTTAATCGACCTTAAATCATCACCCAAAACATACTCCTTAATTTGCTCAAACTCTAAGGTATGCCCAATGCGTCGCACTTTTTTAACTCCATAGGCATTTGACGCTTTATTTGTACTTATAAAATCAAATGCTTTTAACTGTTTAAAACCGGGATAAGTAGGCACCATTGCCGCGTCATCAAAAATATAACGCCTTGCAACTAATCCTAGCGTTGATAGTGCATAAATGTTTAATTTGCCAAAATGATATTCGCCACGTTGTTTGGGTGTTATATCATACCATATAGATTTAGATTTTTGAGACACTATATGACTTTTTAATAAAAAATCACGCCGTTGAAACTGCTCTGGCAGCTCATCAATAACTTCAACATTTACATTAAAGTTATACGTATTTTCTATTTGTATTTCAATTTGATGTGCATCATTATTTGATAATTTATCGGGTAAAATACGTTTACCTGTTAACTTTTGTTTACCAACATACAGCAACAAAACATCTGCAACAAAACACAATAGCAAGCCTAACATTAGCAGCTGCGCTACAAAAAATACTAGTGGCACAAAATAACTTAATATAAATAGCAAAGCGATAGCTAAGCCTATATAAAAAAAGCGGTGTTGAATGTAAAATGATTTAAATACTTTCAAAATAAAAACTATATGTTAAAGGCGTTATTACCTTGGCACCTCAATGGTTTCAATAATTTGAGAAATTACATCGTAACTGGTTAATCCCTCCATTTCACGCTCTGGCGTTACAATAACACGATGGTTAAGCACTGGCAAAGCCACACGTTTTATATCATCGGGCGTTACAAAATCACGCCCTTGCATTGCTGCAATAGCTTTACTTGATTTTAAAATCGCAATTGATGCCCTTGGTGAAGCGCCTAAATATAAAAATTGATTGCTACGTGTTGCTAAAGTTATTTGCGCTATATATTGTATTAATTGCGGCTCAACACTTACTTGCGTTACTAATTGTTGGTAGGTTGTAATTTGTTGCGCCGTTAAAAATGGTGTTATACTATCAAATTTATTACTGTTTTGCAGATTTTGCTCACGCATTAATATTGTTGTTTCATCATCAATATTTGGATACTTCACATCAATTTTAAACAAAAAGCGATCTAGTTGGGCTTCGGGTAAGCGGTACGTACCTTCTTGCTCAATAGGATTTTGTGTTGCTAATACAATAAATGGTGCTTCTAGCTTGTAGCGACTACCGTCAATAGTAATTTGCTGCTCTTCCATCACCTCAAATAATGCAGCTTGTGTTTTTGCTGGCGCTCTATTAATTTCATCTATCAATATCATATTAGAAAAAATAGGACCTTTTTTAAATTCAAATACTGATGTTTTCATATTAAAAATTGAAGTCCCCAAAATATCGCTAGGCATTAAATCTGGCGTAAATTGTATTCGGCTAAAGCCAACACTTAATGATTTTGCCAATAGCTTTGCTGTCACAGTTTTGGCTACACCTGGCACGCCCTGAATTAAGGTATGCCCTTTTGCTAATAGTGACGCTATTAACATATCAATCATATCGGTTTGCCCAACAATTACTTTGCTTAACTCATTTTTAATTTTTACTACGCTTTGTTGTAATTCATCCAACTGCAATCTACTTTTAAATTGCAATGGTGCAGCATCGTTATGTGCTTGAGGTGTATTATCTTGATCCATTTGATTTTGAATAAAATGTTTCTATATATTTATTTAATGTCAATACGTTTTGTTGCGTAAATTGGGTGTGTTTTTTTTTTGAATAATTAATATAATCAATCACTTGCGATACAACGGCAACCGTTCGCCCCGATTTACTTGCTAGTTGTTTTACAAAATTTTCGTCTAATACCGACGTATCGATATTGTAACCTGTTCGTATTTTTTCTAAAAAATACATGCTTTTTTTATCAAACATACTTTTATAGTCACCACTAACTTGATATAATTGTGATATTGTTTGGACAAAAGCAATACTTTTATTTTGCAAAGGCTTAATTACTGTAACTATACGTTGCCTGCGCTTTGCATTAAACACCACAAATAATAATGCTAGCCACAGTAATATATACCACGCCCATTTAAAACTATTTTGGTTTAAAAACCAACTTAAGTCAGACTCCTGCTTGGCATTACCATAGCCTCCCTCGGTAGTTTGAATTTTTGAAAACGAGTCAAAATATATATTTTTTTCGTTATCAATATAACTAAGCACAGCTTCAACATAAGTATAACGCTTATCTTTTAAAAGGTTATAATTTGTAAATATTTTAGGCTGTAAATGCACATATACATTACCAAGACCAAATGATTGTTTAATAAAATTTGGGTATGCTTTGCCATTAACTTCAACATGTCCCAAAACTTTATTTTTTTGAGTGTTTATAGCAACAAAATAATGATTATCCTTAATTTTATCAATACGTGTATTATTATGCTTTAGTTTTGGATTGGTTAAATTTAATTGTGATAGGCTATCAATTTCATTTGTTTTATGTGCCACTTCTATATGCAATTGATCGGTTATATGCGGACTTAAATTAAAATCAGAAATAAACAACGTATTGCCTTTTGCCACAAACTCTAATAAGACTTCGGCTGAGAGTTGTGTTAAATAATCAGAATTTCCTATTATTATAAAACTACCGCTTGCCTGATGGTCACCTTTTCCCTTAGCCGAATGTGCCGACAAGTAAGCTTCTGGCATATGATACACAGTTTTAAGCTTAGCGTTGTTAAATATATTGGGCAGCTCTTTATACAATACACTTACGCCGTATGGCGTATTGCTTTTTTCATTAAACGATGGCGTCCAATCTACATATTTTACGCGTTTAACAGCAATTACAACAAATAGTATTGCTAACCCTAGCCCTAAACCTATAATTACACCCTTTTTCATGGTTTTATTTGACTTAAAAGGCTTAAAAATTGCTGTTGTGCTAACATATATTGATGCTGATTAACACTAAATTTACCGAACCAAACATGATTATAAAGGTATAATATGCTTTTAAATTCATTAAAATAAGATTTTATTTTGGTTTCTAACAAATATTCCGAGTCTGTTTTATCTTCTTGAAAATCAATATGTTTAAATTTATTTAATTGCTGCAATACCATCAAATAATAATACCTTATGGCTAGGCTAAAATTGGCATCAGCTTCAGCTTGCTGTATTAAATTATTAAAATTTAAGTTGGTAATATTTTTTGAGGTCAACTCGGTCACACTATTTTTTTGCAATACCGTATCACCTTTATGATTTTTAAAACGCTTGGTAACCACACTAATATATACTAGATACAGCACAACCGAAATTAAAACTATATAAGCTATTGTTGTTAAAAATGATTTATTTACAAAACTATCATTTGGGTTATTTTGTTCTTCAACATCTACCGTTTCTGAGTTGTACTCAACTGTATTTAATGCACTGCGTCGCCCTTTAACACGTGATAACTTGTTATTATAAACCTTACCTTCATAATTAAATTTTTCGTTAGCATAGCGTGATTTAAAATTGGCATCAAATTTTACATCTTGATTTTTAGTTTGTGCACAAACTACTACCGAAAATACGTAAAGCAAACCACAAATACGTTTTAATATGCTACCTGACATCTTAAACATTTTTTTGTAAATTTTTGATATAGCTACGGTTTACATAAAATGGGTAGATTAAATAATAATAACTAATAACAAACAATGTAATTATTATAATGCCTACGGAAAGCACATTGGGCATACTATTGGAATACCGTGTAACAAAGCCCTCTAAAAAACCTGCTAAAAATGTAAACGGAAATGTACTAATTAAAATTTTTATACCCACTTTTGCTCCTCGTTTAAATGAGGTATACCTTGAATACGTTGCCGGAAACAAAATACTTGCTCCTAAAATTAAACCTGCTGCTGCCTCTATAACAATTGCAAAAATTTCCATAGCACCATGTATCCAAATACCGCGAACGCTTTCCCAAAGTACTCCTTTTTCATAAAAAAAGTATTGAAATGAACCCAACATAATGCAGTTTTTAAATAGTATATAAATTGTGCCTAAACCACCAAAAACTCCCAAAATAAAAGCTAACAATCCTACCCTCAAATTATTGATTGTAATACCAATAAAACTTCCCCAATTACTTCCGCTTTTATAAACGGCTACGGGGTCACCAGCCTCAATATTTTCGATAGTTTGATTTACATAATTATCACCCAATATTGATCTAACAAAATTAGCGTTATTAGTTGCTGAAATCACACCTATAAATGTAAAAAAGCTAAAAATAAAAAAGGCTGCGTATATAAATTTTCGATATTCATAAGCCAAAAGTGGCACTTCGGTTTTCCAAAATAAAAATATTCTATTTTTGCCATGTTGTTTGGTACTTTGTATTTTTTGAAAACCTTTGGCAGAGATTTGATTAAGGTACTCAACCACATAACTTTTGGGATAAAAAGTTTGTGCATAAGCAAGGTCATTTATAACATTAATATATTGCGATGACAACACATCAGGATTTTTAATTTTACTTTCGCTAATTGCGTTTTCAAAATCTATCCATTTTGCTTTATTTTGCTTTATAAATGCAACTTCTCTCATAATTGAGGATAAATAAAAAAATAATATGTCAGACCTACAAATTAATACGACGCAAAATGTAAAAATTAAATTTGTTGCATCAAATATAGGCGAACGTTTGGCTGCTTTTTTTATTGATTTTTCAATAATAATCATTTATTATGCGGTTGTGTTTGTAAATTTTATAGGATTTAACGATTTAGACCAATGGTCGGTCATTGCTTTAAAATCACTAGCCTTATTACCTATTTTTTTTTATTCGCTAATTCAAGAAATAATTATGAATGGCCAAACTATTGGCAAACGTTTATTAAAATTAAAAGTGGTTAAAATTGACGGCTACCAAACTTCTATATCTGATTACTTGATACGTTGGATTTTTAGAATACCCGACATTTACGTATTTGGCATTGGCTTTTTTGTTTTGGCATTTAATAAAAAAAATCAGCGACTTGGCGATATTGCCGCAGGCACTTCAATTATAAGCTTAAAAAGCAAAGCCTCATTAAAAAACACCATTTTAGAACACTTAAAAAGCGATTACAAACCGTCTTTTCCGCAGGTTATTAAATTATCTGACAACGATGCCCGCATAATTAAAAGCACATTTTTAAAGGCTGCTAAATCAAACGATTTTAAAACACTTATTAAATTACGCACAAAAATTATTGAGGTCACTGGCATTAAAAACAAAACATTTAATAATGATAAGTATTTTATTGATACAGTTTTAAAAGATTATAATTATTACACACAAAATATGTAAATTATGATTTACACTATTGATATTTTAGGAACAATTGCTTTTGCAATATCTGGCACACTGATTGCGCTTGAAAAACGCATGGATTTATTTGGCGTACTAATTATTGCTTCTGTCACTGCTGTAGGAGGTGGCGCTATTAGAGATGTAATAATTGGCAACACCCCTATTAGTTGCTTAAAAGACGTAAGTTACACCTATACTATAATTAGCTCAAGTATATTAACCATCGTTTTTAAAAGCAAAATAAATTATTTGCGCAAATCATTATTTTTATTTGACACCATTGGTATTGGGCTTTACACTTTAATTGGTATTGAAAAAGCTATTGAAGTAAACTTACACCCCATTATTGCCATTGCAATTGGCACAATTTCGGCTAGTTTTGGTGGGGTTATACGTGATATATTATGTAATGAAATTCCTGTGATTTTTAGAAAAGAAATTTATGCTACCGCTTGCATATTAGGTGGTATTAGCTATTTCATCTTGTCGTTTTACAACTTAGACCGCATGCTTATTTTTATTATCTCAGGAAGCATTATTATTACTGCCCGCCTTATTGCTGTGAAGTTTAAAATTAGCCTGCCAAGTTTATATAAAAGTTAAAAGCTATTAAAATTATGCCAAATACTGCAAGGCTTATTAAATTTTTGACGCCTCATATCCTTTAACAAAATCAAATAATTGAGTGTTTAAAACGTTTTGTAAATGCTGCGATTTAAGATGCGTGTTAAATGCCGCTTTATTCACAAAGCTTTCCCAAATTATAAATTTGTTTTTTGCTTCTGTAAGTTGTTGAATTTCAAAAATCAAATTTCCAGGTTCGGCTTTAGTTTTTTGAGCTAACACTTTTAAATGTGTGATTGCCTTTTTTGCTGTAACGCCAGCTTTTAGCTCAATAATGGCAGTTGTAAAATACGGCTCTTCTATTAACTTTACGGGCTCAATTAAATCCCATAAATTACCGTATAAATCTTTAAAAACTGCTACTTTTCCATAAGATTCTGTCTTAGGCTGCCTTACAAATTCAATGCCATTAGTTTTAAACAACTCATAATCTCGGTCAAAACTATCGGTATTCATAAATAAAAATACGCGTCCGCCAGTTTGGTTGCCTACAAACTTTTCTTGATGAGTGTTTCCTGCTTTAGCAAGTAATAAACTAAAATTGCCTACACCTTTTGGCTTTATTAGCACCCACCTTTTGGTTGCCGACAATTTAGTATCTTCAATTAACTCAAACCCAAGTTTATCTATATAATACGTTTTTGCTTCATCATAATCATTAACTAACAATGATATATGTTTTAGCTGCCTATTCACCACATTTGCGTATTAGTAAAACCCATGTTTCTCTTTTATTAATATGCTTTTTTAAGCACTTTTAATTTGGTTTTCCAAATATTTAAATGTGATTTGTGCTGATCAATTTTTGATAAAACATCTTTTACAAGCGGATTACTTTTATCAACATTAGAGAAAAATTGCAAATTATTTTCTAATTGATTAACCTCTCCTTTTACCTCATCAATTTTTTTTCTGATAAAGTTATGCTCATTATCCAATTGGCGCTGATCCCCGTTAATAGTTTCTATTTTACTTGAATATTTTAATAATTCAACCTCGGTTTCATTCATATCCAATTTAGCATATAAGCCATTTATAGCTTTAGTAAACTGATCATTAATTGACCGTTTACTATATGGCACATTACCCATTGTTTTCCACTGCTCGGTTAAGCCTTTGATTTGCTGCAAGCTTTCATCAACAGTTCCTGTTAACTCAAATGTAGCAACTGATTGTAAAAATGCTTCTTTTTCGGCTAAGGTTTCATTCTCTTCTGCACTAACTAAAGCTTTTGAGGCTTTTATTTTATCAAAATAAGCATTACAAGCGCCTTTAAATTGTTTCCAAACTTTATCGCTGTCTTTTCTTGGTACATGACCAATAGACTTCCAATCATTTTGGATTTTTTTCATTAATGGTGTTGTCACCTCAAAATCGTCATTATCCTTATTAGCCTCGGCTATTTTAACAAGTTCTAGCTTTTTTTGAAGGTTTTCAAACTGCTCATGTTTTAATGTTTTATAAAATGAATTTTTATTTTTATTAAATACTCGCGTTGCTGCTTTAAATTTTGCCCAAGTCTCTTCATTAACTTTAATTGGCACTTTACCAGCCTCAAAAAATTGCTGCCTTAAAACCTCTACTTCTTTTGTTTGAGCTAATAATGTTTTATGATTATTGGTAAAGTTATTGGCAATAGCTTCAATTTTAGCAATAATATCTTGTTTTACTAATAAATTTTGCTCGTATACCTTTTCTTGTTGCTCAAAATATAATTGCCTTTTGTCATGAATAATTTTAGAAGCATTACTAAAACGTTCCCAAATTTCTTCACGATGCGCTCTATCTACAGGCCCAACATCTTCTTTCCATATTTTATGCAAATCTTGTAATTCTAAAAACGTTCGGTTTACATTATCTTGACTTGCCAACTCTTCGGCTCTTGCTACCAATTTAAGTTTTTGCTCTAAATTATGCTTAAAATCAAGATCCCTCAAATCTCTATTTAAATGCAAATAATCGTAAAACACTTCAACATGATGGTGGTAATTATTCCAAACATTATTGTATTTATCACGTGGTATTTGTCCTATATTTCGCCATTGCTCCTGTAAAGCCCTAAACTGCTTATACGTTGTATTTATGTTTTCTTCGGTAGTAACAAAACCTTTAATTTGCTCAATAATATTTAAACGCAACTGCAAATTATCTTTTTGGTTTTTTTCAACCTCTTTTCGGTATGCTGTTAATTGTTTTTTATAAGATTGATATACGTTATTAAAACGCTTTTTAACTGGACTATCAAATTGAAAGTCAATTATATTACCGCCCTCGCTTAAAAACTCATTCTTCTTTTCTTCTAATAATTCGGTAAACTTTGTGTTAAATTCATTTTTAACAGGATCTACTGCAGCCTTTATGTTTTGAATTTGTCCTTGACTAATTAATTTTTCAAAAACCTCAACCAATTGCTCTAATGTAAACGTACTATAATCAACGTTTTCAATTTCAGCTTGAGCATCTTCAATTTCGTTTTGTTGTGCTTGCTCCTCATTAGCGCCTACAACTTCATTATTTACTTGAGCTATCGTATTCACATCATTAGCTTGAGCATGAGCTGTATTCGCAATATTTTCTTCTACTTTTTGTAAATTATTATTTTCAGACATTTGTTTCAATGTTAAGGTTCAGTATTAATTCTCGATAAATATAATATAAAATGTACAAATGAAATAAAGCATTAGCTATTTCGTCCAAACTTTCCAAGCTTCATCTGCTTGATACGCCAACATTTTTTCGCCGTTAAGCGTAACAGTACCATGAGTTTTACCTTGTTTTAAAAACTTAGTTTCGATAGGATTATATATTAAATCAAATAAAACATGTGAGTCGTTTAATGCCGTATAGGGCAATAAAGGACACACATCAACGTCAGGAAATGTACCCAAAGGTGTTGTGTTAATAATAATTTGATATGACTTTAAATCGGTATCTTTAATGGTTTTATACGTGAATTTTATGCCTTCGGAATTAGATCTAGATACAAAATCATAAGATATACCCAATTGCTTTAAGGCATAGCCTACAGCTTTGGCAGCACCGCCAGTACCCAAAATCAGTGCCGATACATGTGATGCATTTAAATAGGGCTGGATCGATTTTTTAAATCCAAAATAATCTGTATTGTACCCAATCAGTTTTCCGTTATTAAATTTTATAGTATTTACAGCTCCAATAGCTTTTGCGGTGTCATCCAAATCATCCAAATACGCCATAACACTTTGCTTGTAAGGTATCGTTACATTTAAACCTTTTAAATCTGGTGTACCAGCTATTATATCTGGAAACTTACAAATAGATGGTATATCAAAATTAACATATGAGTATGCTAATTTTTCGGCTTCAAATTTATTTGCAAAATAACCTCTTGAAAACGAGTAATCTATATTTTTACCTATTAATCCAAATTTCATTTTAGTTTCTTTTTTTTCCGTAAAACTCAAGTGCTAAAACCATAACAATACCCAATAGTATATAAACAGTAGCCCAAATAGTTTCTAAATTAAACTCAGGTATAAATCGTACATAATTATCAATAATTTGTTCTCCACTAGCATCTAATACTAAAT
>CALDUQ010000076.1 GCA_937924845.1 uncultured Flavobacteriaceae bacterium | reverse complement strand
AATTAAATTAAAATAATTAATGTTTTATTGATTAAACTATTTTAAAATGATATTGCAAAATAAAACGTACAAACTGTTTGAGTTTTTTGTGTTATTTATACTTTTTCCAATAAACTTAGTGTTGCCTTATGCATTAAAAATCAAAGCAATTATTATGCTTGTAGGGTTGTTGTATTTAACAGTTGTAATTTTAAAGGTTGAGAGGATAAAATTATCGATAAGAAAAAACATTTTTTGGAGCCCTTTTTGGCAACAAATACGTCGCAAATTTGTAATTATAGCAGCTATTACTATTGCGATTGTTTGCTATAGTAATCCTGCCGATTTGTTTTTGGTAGTAAAAACAAACCCTTTAAAATGGTTGCTTTTTTTAGGGATTTATAGCTTTGTTTCTGTAGTTCCGCAGGAAATAATTTATAGAACATTTTATTTTTCTCGATATAGTAGTGTTTTTAATAATAAAAAGCTTTTACTATTTGTAAACGCCATTGTATTTAGTTTGGCACATTTGTTTTTTAAAAACACATTGGTTATGCTTATCACTTTTATTGGTGGTATTATTTTTGCACAAACGTATTTAAATACAAAATCAACACTTTTAGTATCTATTGAGCATGCTATTTATGGCTGTTGGCTTTATACCGTTGGACTTGGAGATATTTTAGGGTTTCCTTTATAAAAAAAACACATGAAAAAAATTATTTTAATTTTAAGTATGGCATTGTTATTAAATTCATGCGGAAGCATAGAAAAATATAATATGCAAATTTTAAAAACTCATACAATAAGTGAGTTGAGGGATGATATTGATGATGTGTATGATCAATTACAACGTCACCATCCGCATTTATATCAGTTTACAGGAAAAGAGGTGCTTGATTTTAAATTTGATAGCCTAAAAAAAGCGATTACACCAATGACAAGTAGAATGTTTTTTAAGGCGTTGGTGCAAGTTACAAAACATGTAAGGCAAGGTCATTTATCTTTAACGCCTCCAAATAAGCAGTTTAATAAAAAGGAAAGGAAAAAGTTAATAGGTTCAAAATTTGCGATTAATAATTTAGATTTTGAATTTTTAGACAATAAATTGTGGGTTGTAAATGCTCGCAAAGAAGACAGTGTGCTGGCAGTAAGCGAAGTTTTAAAAATAAATAACGAAAAAAGTATTGACTTAATTAATAAATATAAAACATGGATTGCTTCCGATGGTTACAACACCACCTTACATAATAGGGTTGTGGGCGAGCGTTTTTTAAGATATTATTACAATGATAAGGGGCGATACGATAGCATTGAGTTAACTTTTAAAAAAAATGACTCGGTTTTTGTAAAGCAATATAAACGTATTTTAAAATCACAAGTAGCTAAGCAAACTAAAGACTCAATAGGAGGGAAGTCACTAGATTTGATTTCAAAAAAACTTACCAAAGCCGAGAAAAAAGCAAAAAAAGAAGCTGATAAGTTGAAGGAAAAACACAATCAAAAATATGGGTTTATAAAATCTAGAAATGAATACACGCGTAATTTTAATTTTATTGGTAAGGATAGCACCGTTGCATATTTGAAAATTAGAGGTTTTCAAAATGGTAAGTTTAAGGATTTTTATACCGAAAGTTTTGATAGTATTAGTAAAATAAATACAAAAGCTTTAGTTATTGATTTGAGAGATAACTTTGGCGGACGCCTTGAAGAAATTGCATATTTATACGGTTTTTTAACCGATAAAAACTTTATAATGATCAACCCTAGTGAAGTTAAAAGTCGAATTCCTTTTTTAAAGGCATTAATGAGTAATACGTCACCTATTGGCTTTAAGATTTTTTTAGGCTTAATTAGCCCAATAGAATTAACAAGAAGTGTTTTAAGAACAAAAAAGAATGATGGGAAGATATACTATAATTTTAAATTTTCTAAATCAAAAAAACCTCAGCCGCTTAATTATACAGGGCCAATATATGTACTAATAAACGGCAATTCGTTTTCGGCATCCTCGGTTTTGTCTAGCCATTTACACGGCAATAAAAATGTAACCTTTGTTGGTGAAGAAACTGGAGGCGCTTATAATGGTACTGTAGCAGGTGTTTATAAGCAGTACACATTACCAAACAGTAAAATTAAAGCTCGTATTGGTATGATGCATATTGATGCTCCCAAAAAAACGACTAAAAAAGGTTATGGCATTGTGCCCGATGTTAAAATTACACCATCTATAGACGATCGAGTAACCAACACAGATCCTGAATTAAAATACGTGTTAGATGCTATTTATAAATAAGTGAATTGTTTGATAACTGTGATTAAATTGAAATGGTATACACAAGGTTACCTAAATCAGTGGTTGCTAAACTTCTTAAAATTTCTAAATCAACACCGTCAACCGAAAAGTTTATAGTAATTGTTCGTGTATTACCATTGTCTACAAAACTGCTTGTGTAGTTAATGTTTCCAGTAGCTGAACTGTAATTTTCTATCACAGAAATATCACTATCAGGAATAGACTGACAAATTACATCTGTAGGATCTTCATTATAAGTTCTATATATAAATCTAATGGTCGAATCATTTATCTCTAATGTTCCGCTTTCATCTTGTTCGCTAGGGTTAAAAATAGAGGCGTTGCTAGCAGGTATTTCTATAAAAACAGCTTGCGCAGGGTCAGTTATTGTATTGTATATGATAAAGCTGTTGTTGTTAAATCCGGTGCATAAGGCAAGCTCATCGTCAAATTCGTTTAGCTGGATGTTGGTAATATCACCATCGTCACATGAGTAGAGTGTAAAACAAACTAAAAACCCGAGTAATAAAAACTTTTTCATTGATATAAGTGTTGTTGTAATAATGTTTTTGTTTAAGGTATCCATTTTTTGTCAAAATTAGGCGCTCGTTTTTCTAAAAATGCATCACGTCCTTCTTTAGCTTCATCAGTCATATAAGCTAATCGCGTTGCTTCACCAGCAAAAACTTGTTGACCAACCATGCCATCATCTGTTAAATTCATTGCAAACTTTAACATTTTAATAGAGGTTGGCGATTTTGCTAAAATTTCTTGCGCCCATTGATAAGCTGTATCTTCAAGCTCGTCATGAGGAATAACAGCATTTACCATTCCCATATCTGCAGCTTCTTGCGCACTATAATTTCTACCCAAAAAGAAAATTTCTCTTGCTTTTTTTTGACCTACCATTTTGGCTAAATAAGCAGAACCATAACCGCCATCAAAACTAGTAACATCGGCATCAGTTTGTTTAAAAATAGCATGTTCTTTACTAGCTAGTGTTAAGTCACAAACCACATGTAAACTGTGTCCGCCACCAACAGCCCAACCTGGCACAACGGCAATAACTGCCTTTGGCATAAATCTAATTAAGCGCTGTACTTCTAGAATATTTAAGCGGTGATAGCCATCTTCGCCAACATAACCTTGATGCCCTCTTGCTTTTTGATCGCCGCCTGAGCAAAAACTCCAAATACCATCTTTAGTAGAAGGGCCTTCGGCCGATAATAAAACAACACCAATATTTACATCTTCGTTGGCATCATAAAATGCATCATAAAGTTCACTTGTAGTTTTAGGTCTAAACGCGTTTCGTATATCTGGTCTATTAAAAGCAATACGGGCTACACCATTACATTTTTTGTAAGTGATATCTTCGTATTTTTTGACTGTTTTCCAATTAATTGATGACATTTATGTTTTGTTTTTAGCAGATGTAAAAATACATTAATTATACTAATTTAATACCATCATGCTCAATGGTGATTTGTTTTTGCTTGTACAGCGTGCCAACAGCTTTTTTAAAGCTTTTTTTGCTCATTTGTAAGACGTCTTTTATATCCTCGGGCGAGGATTTATCTGTTAGGCTTAAAAAACCATTATTGTCTTCAAGTTCGTCAAGTATAATTTGTGCGTTGGGCTCAATATTTCTATACCCAATTTTACCAAGGGAAATATCTAATTTATTGCCTTCTCGTATTTTTTTAACAACACCTTTTAGTTTATCGCCGATGCTTAAATCTTTATGAATATCATTTTTAAAAATAAGCCCTGTATGACAATTATTAACAATAACATTCATCCCTAACTCTGATGGGTGAGAAATAATAATATCAACCTCATCAAAGGTATTAACCGTTAAGTTTTTGTTATCTAAAAACTGATTAGTTTTACTCGAAGCCACTAATCTTTCTGACTTTTCATCCAAATAGCAATGTACTAAATACCAGCCGCCAGCCTTCATTTTAAAAGCTTGTTGCTTAAATGGGCAAAATAATTCTTTTACTAAGCCCCAATCTAAAAACGCGCCAAAATCGGTAACTTGATTGCATCGCAATACAGCAAATTCACCTTTTTTAATATATGGTTTGTCAGTTACGGCAACTAATCGCTCATCATTATCTAAATAAACAAATACGTCAATGTCATCCCAAATTTTAAAATTTTCGGGAATGTATCTATTTGGTAATAACACTTCGTTTTTGTCATTGTCAGCTAAGTATAAACCTTGTTCTGCTTCACGAATTATGGCAAGTGTATTATATTCTCCTATATGTATCATACTGCAAAGATACTTTTTTAATGAAATTTTAATCTAAAAATTGATAATATCCGCACTTTAAATACGCACCTTCGTTAAAACCGACAGGGTGATCAATATCGTGTTGCGTTTTTTTAATAAGCTTAAAAGCTCTGTTTTTGCGAGATAGCGTTGTGCTATTTAAATCAAAAAATGCTTGTGCAGTGACTCTAGATGAGCATGAGGCTAATACCAATATTCCGTTTTTTGCTGTTAATTTAGCACCTAGTATGGCTAGTTCAGCATATTTTTTTTTAGCAAGCTCAATGTCGGTTTGTTTTTTTGCAAAACTAGGTGGGTCAATTACAACAATATCAAAGTTTTTGTTATCATCTATTAGTGTTTTCATAACTTTAAAGGCATCACCAACTATGGTATTGTGTACGCCTTTGTAGTTATTTAATAATCCGTTTTGTTTAGCAACTTCAAGCGCTTGCTTACTTATATCAAGACTAGTTACGCTTGTAGCGCCATTTGCAAGGGCGTGAACAGAAAAGCCTCCGGCGTACGAAAACACATCTAAAACAGTTTTATGTTTACTTAAAATACCAACGTGTTTACGATTATATCGGTGGTCTAAAAAATATCCTGTTTTATGTCCTTTTATAACATTTGCAGAAAAATTTACACCATGTTCAATAAATTTAACAATCTCGTTAGTTAAAGTGCCATAAACAACATCACCATCATTAAAATTGCATTGTGAATTAGCCTGCATACTTCGACTTAGTCGTAAAACTAATGTTTTTGAGTTGCTAATATTTAGTAATGCCATTAAAATGAATTTTAAATACGGCGTCCAAAGGTTTGAATATAATTTTACCACCAAAACGGTATTGTATACATCGGCTATTAAACTAGGAAAGCCATCATTTTCACCAAAAATTAAACGGTAACTGTTGGTGTTTGTTTGTAGTAATTTTTCACGTTTTTTAAAAGCTGTTGCTATTTTATTTGTAAAATAGGCTGCATCAATGTTAACTTTTTTTTGTGAACTATCAATAATTTTAATTTGGATTGGCGAATCCATATCAAATAAGCCTATGCCTATAATTTTATTTTTTTGTTTGCTAAAAATAATAGCTAAATCCCCTGTGTTTGCGGGTTTAGATACTTTAATAATATTGTTTGAAAATACCCATGGGTGGCCTTGCAAAACAATTTTTTCGCCTTTCGCATTTAGCTTTACAGCAATGTTTTTTTGTGTAATGTTTGGGGTGTAATTGTCTAAAAAATTCATTGGTTTTTAAAAAGCGAGTTATAATTGGTAAAAGTATTGTTTTATTAAATATAAAAGCCACCTATTTGCATAGGCGGCTTTTAAAAAATTTACTTTATAAAGTATAATTTATTTTACTTCTTCAAAATCTACATCTTCTACATCATCAGCTTGATTAGCTTCGGCTTGTTGAGATGCCTCTGGGTTACCAGCTGCACCACCTTGAGCATCAGCTTGTGCTTTATACATTTCTTCGCTAGCGACTTTCCAAGCTTCGTTTATTTTTTCTAAAGCAGGATCAATTATAGCGATATCTTTAGTTTCATAAGCTTTCTTTAGCTCTTCTAAAGCCGCTTCGATAGGTTGTTTTTTATCGTCAGATAATTTGTCACCAAATTCAGCTAACTGGCTTTCTGTTTGAAAAATCATTGCATCAGCAGCGTTTAATTTCTCTGCCGTTTCTTTAGCTTTAGCATCTGCATCTGCGTTAGCTTCAGCCTCACGCTTCATTTTTTCTATTTCTTCTTCTGTTAAACCAGAAGATGCTTCAATACGGATATCCTGTGATTTGTTAGTCGCTTTATCTGTTGCCGAAACTTTAATAATTCCGTTGGCATCAATATCAAAAGTTACTTCAATTTGAGGAGTTCCACGCTTTGCAGGTGGTAAACCATCTAAATGAAAACGACCAATTGTTTTATTATCGGCTGCCATTGGGCGCTCACCTTGCAATACATGTATTTCTACAGATGGTTGATTATCTGCTGCTGTTGAAAATACTTGTGATTTTTTTGTAGGTATAGTTGTATTTGCTTCAATTAGCTTTGTCATTACATTACCCATAGTTTCAATACCAAGTGACAATGGTGTAACGTCAAGTAATAACACATCTTTAACATCACCTGTTAAAACGCCACCTTGTATACCAGCACCTAATGATACTACCTCATCTGGATTTACACCTTTACTTGGTGATTTTCCAAAAAATTTCTCAACTGCTGCTTGTACAGCAGGAATACGCGTTGAACCACCTACTAAAATTACTTCGTCAATATCGCTTACGCTTAATCCAGCAGATTTAAGAGCAGATTGGCAAGGCTCGATAGTACGTTTTACTAAATCGTCAATTAATTGCTCAAATTTAGATTTTGTTAAGGTACGTACTAAGTGCTTTGGCCCGCTTGCAGTAGCTGTAATATATGGTAAGTTAATTTCTGTTTGTGCAGAAGATGATAACTCAATCTTTGCTTTTTCGGCAGCTTCTTTAAGACGTTGAAGTGACATTGGGTCTTGTCTAAGATCCATACCTTCGTCGTTATTAAACTCGTCGGCTAACCAATTAATTATTTTTTCATCAACATCATCACCACCTAAGTGTGTGTCACCATCAGTAGATAATACTTCAAAAACACCGTCACCTAATTCAAGGATAGATACATCATGAGTACCACCACCAAAATCAAAAACAACAATTTTTTGGTCTGTTCCTTTTTTGTCCATACCATAAGCTAGTGCAGCA
>CALDUQ010000075.1 GCA_937924845.1 uncultured Flavobacteriaceae bacterium | reverse complement strand
GACCTAACTACCAATACATGCCAAACATGTATACATCGGTAGGTTATGAAACGTACTCAAAATCTGATGCATTTAACAACGGAGTTGAAGCTCAGTTACCAGCAGAAGGTACTGTACCAAGAGGACATTCATTATACGAGTACAAAAACACTAATGAAGGTTACGATCTTGCTAAAGCAGAATTAAAAAACCCTCTAACAGCTGATATGATTGACGCTAAACGCGGAAAAGAATTATACGATATTTACTGTGGTATTTGCCACGGAAACAAAGGTAAAGGTGATGGTCAATTAGGCGAAGGTAAGCGTGAATTAATTTTACCAGGAAGTTACTCAGCAAAAGATATTACAGAAGGCAGTATATACCATGTTATATATTTTGGTAAGGGACAAATGGGTTCCTATGCAGGGCAACTTAGCGAAGAAGAGCGTTGGCAAGTTACTGCTTATGTGCAGTCATTAAAAGAAGCATTAACTAAATAAGTAAAGTTATATATCAAAAATATGTATAAGTTTTCAAACAGATTAAAAATAACAGCTATTGTACTTATGGTTTTAGGTGCATTAGGATGGTTTATGAGTTATAATGCCTCACACCATGTGGGTATTGAACAAGTTAAAGAACTTTTGGCAGACGAAGCAGCCCATCATGGTGCTGGCCACGATGCTCATGCCGAAGTTGCTGTCGCTCATAATAACACACAAGATGCACATCATAACCCAGATGCACATGCCGAGCATGTGATGCACCAAATTCATAACAGACCATATTCAGCACTTTATGTCGCTGCGTTTTTCTTTTTTATGATAGCACTTGGAGCCTTAGCGTTTTATGGCATTCAGTTTGCAGCACAAGCAGGATGGTCTCCAGTACTTTTTAGAGTTATGGAAGGGATTACTTACTATGTTTTGCCTGGAGGATTAATGGTGTTATTAGCCGCTTTTATAGGAGGTGATCACATTTTTATTTGGATGGATCCAGAAGTAGTAGCGCATGATGAGTTAATACAAGGTAAAGCAGGTTGGTTAAACAAATCAGGTTTCTTTATTCGTGGGTTTATCTTTTTAGCAGGATGGAGTGTTTACAGATATTTTGCACGTAAATTTTCTTTAGCACAAGATGTAGCTAACGATAATAAAAACTTTAAAAAATCGTTCCGTATTTCGGCAGCATTTTTAGTATTTTATATCTATACCGAATCAATGATGTCTTGGGACTGGATTATGAGTGTAGATCCGCACTGGTTTAGTACATTATTTGGATGGTACGTATTTGCAAGTATGTTTGTAAGTGGTATTACGGTAATTGCTTTAATCACAATATACTTAAAATCTAAAGGCTTAATGACTTTTGTTAATGATAGCCACATGCATGATTTAGCAAAATTTATGTTTGCAATTAGTATTTTTTGGACTTACTTATGGTTCTCTCAATTTATGTTAATTTGGTATGCCGATATTCCAGAAGAGGTAACGTATTATGCAACACGTATTGCAGATTATAAATTACCATTTTTCGGAATGTTAATCATGAACTTTATTTTTCCATTCTTAGTATTAATGAATAGTGATTACAAGCGTATTCCATGGTTTATCGTTATGGCAGGTGTTGTTATATTAGCAGGACATTACCTAGATGTATATAACATGATTATGCCAGCAACTGTTGGTGACCGTTGGGGCTTTGGTTTGGCCGAATTAGGTTCAATCTTATTCTTTGCAGGCTTATTTATACTTATTGTATTTTATGCCTTATCAAAGGAATCATTATTAGCAAAAGGAAACCCATTTATCAAGGAAAGCGAGCATTTCCATTATTAATTTAATAAATAAAGACGCAACATAACAATGACAGCTTTATTAACCATATTAGTTTTAGTATTTATAACCATTGCAATTTGGCAAATGATCAAAATTTTTGATTTATCACAAGCTAAAAACAAAAGCAATGATACAGGAGTAGCAACAGATAAGGACAATAGCATTAATGGCTATTTAATGATGGGCTTTTTAGCTTTCATTTATATCATTACAATTGTTTCATTTGTAAAATGGGGTGATTTACCGCTTATGTCTAACTCAGCGTCAGCACATGGCCCTGGTATTGATAAGTTGATGATTGTATCAATGGTATTAATATTTACAGTACAAACGCTTACTCAATTTTTATTACACTATTATGCTTTTAAGTATAGAGGTGAAAAAGGAAAGAAAGCAGTTTTCTTTTCGGATAGTGCAAAATTAGAGTTTATTTGGACTGCAATACCAGTAGTAACTTTAGCAGGTTTAATATTATGGGGTCTTTTTTCATGGACTAATATCATGAATGTTGAAGAAACTGATGATACTATTGTAATTGAACTATATGCGCAGCAATTTAACTGGAAAGCTCGTTATGCAGGTGAAGACAATACACTTGGTCAAGCAAATGTTAGATTAATTAATCTTGATAACGCTAATATTTTAGGTTTAGATGAGTCTGACCCTAATGCACAAGATGATATTATTACTACCGAATTGCACTTACCAGTAGGTCGTCCTGTATTATTTAAAATGCGATCTCAAGATGTATTACACTCAGCCTATATGCCGCACTTTAGAGCACAAATGAACTGTGTGCCTGGTATGATTACTCAATTTGGATTTACACCAACGGTAACTACCGAAGATATGCGTCAAAATCCAGATATGATTGACAAAGTACAACGTATCAATAAAATTAGAACTGAAAAAAGTAAAGATCTTATTGCCAAAGGCGAAGAAGGTTTAGAGCGATATGAGTTTGATTACTTATTACTTTGTAATAAAATTTGTGGAAAATCACACTATAACATGCAAATGAAAATTGTAGTTGAATCTGAAGAAGATTACAAAGCTTGGTTAAGTACACAAAAGTTGTTTAAAGACTCGTTAGTAAAAAATTAAATTAAGAATATAACACATTTATAAAATAATAAAATAGATTATGTCAGCACACGCAGAGACTCACGATCACGACGATCATGGACATCATCATAAAGAAACCTTTGTAACTAAATATATATTTAGTCAAGATCATAAAATGATCGCAAAGCAGTACCTTATAACAGGTACAATAATGGGTGTTATAGGTGTTTTAATGTCTATGATGTTTAGATTACAAATAGCATGGCCAGAAGAGCCTAACGTACTATTTGAAGCTTTATTAGGTAAATGGGCGCCAGATGGTGTCATGGATGCCGATATCTATTTAGCTTTAGTAACTATACATGGTACAATAATGGTGTTTTTTGTACTAACTGCAGGATTAAGTGGAACGTTTAGTAACTTATTAATTCCGTTGCAAATTGGTGCGAGAGATATGGCATCAGGTTTTTTAAACATGGTTTCATATTGGTTGTTTTTCTTGTCTTCTGTAATCATGATAATATCATTATTTGTTGAAGCAGGACCAGCTGCAGCTGGTTGGACTATTTATCCACCATTAAGTGCTTTACCATTAGCACAAGGAGGATCAGGTATGGGTATGACACTTTGGTTAGTATCTATGGCTATATTTATTGCTTCTTCTTTATTAGGATCATTAAATTACGTTGTTACTGTATTAAATTTACGTACAAAAGGGATGTCAATGACACGTTTACCTTTAACAATATGGGCGTTTTTTGTAACGGCTATTATTGGAGTTGTATCGTTTCCAGTATTACTTTCAGCAGCATTATTATTAATAATGGATAGAAGTTTTGGTACATCATTTTTCCTTTCGGATATATTTATTCAAGGAGAAGTGTTGCATTACCAAGGTGGTTCGCCAGTATTATTTGAGCATTTATTTTGGTTTTTAGGGCATCCTGAGGTTTATATCGTTATTTTACCTGCAATGGGATTAGTTTCTGAAATTATGGCAACTAATTCACGTAAACCAATTTTTGGTTACCGTGCAATGATATTATCAATTTTAGCGATTGCATTTTTATCAACTATTGTATGGGGTCATCATATGTTTATTTCAGGGATGAATCCATTTTTAGGATCTGTATTTACATTTACAACACTATTAATTGCAATTCCATCGGCAGTAAAAGCGTTTAACTGGATTACCACGCTGTGGAAAGGTAATTTACAAATGAATCCTGCAATGTTATTTTCTATTGGTTTTGTATCAACATTTATCTCAGGTGGATTAACAGGAATTATATTAGGAGATAGTGCTTTAGATATTAACGTTCACGATACGTACTTTGTGGTTGCACACTTCCATTTAGTAATGGGTATATCGGCATTATACGGTATGTTTGCTGGGATTTATCATTGGTATCCAAAAATGTTTGGGCGTATGCTTAACAAAAATTTAGGGTATATCCATTTCTGGATTACTGCGATATGTGCTTACGGAGTATTTTTTCCAATGCACTTTATAGGTATGGCAGGTTTACCACGCCGTTATTATACCAATAGTAATTTTCCTTTATTTGACGATTTATCAAACGTAAATGTTATTATTACAATGTTTGCTTTAGTTGGTGGGGTTGTTCAAATTATTTATTTATGGAATTTCTTTTACAGTATTTTTTACGGTAAAAAAGCAGAGCAAAACCCTTGGAGAGCTACTACTTTAGAGTGGACAACTCCTGTTAAACATATTCATGGTAACTGGGAGGGTGATATTCCTCATGTTTACCGTTGGGCTTATGATTATAGTAAACCAGGATATGATGTGGATTTTGTACCGCAAAACGTACCTTTTAAGGAAGGTGAAGAAGAATTACATCACTAGGTAGATAATAGAGATTAAAATATAAAAAGGGGTTAAATGTAAATTTAACCCCTTTTTTTGTGGTGTTAAAACAACAATTAAATATTTTGCAACTACTTTTATTCGCTGTTTTATTTTAAATTAGTTTCAATACCTTTGATATAATGAGCCAAGTTTCTATTGAAATACAAGTTAAAACCTTACCTAATTTGCCAGGTGTATATCAATATTTTGATATAAACAATGTTATAATATATGTTGGTAAAGCTAAAGATTTAAAAAAGCGCGTATCCTCATATTTTAATAAAGTTCATGATAGCGGTAAAACCAATGTTTTAGTCAAAAAAATAGTGACTATAAAGCACATTGTTGTTGCTACAGAAACAGATGCACTATTATTAGAAAATAATTTAATTAAAAAGCATCAGCCTCGATATAATGTTTTATTAAAAGATGATAAGTCATACCCATGGATTTGCATTAAAAACGAACGGTTTCCGCGGGTATTCCAAACTCGACGTTTAATAAAAGATGGTTCGCAGTATTTTGGCCCATATACCAATATTAAAACCGTGTATACTTTACTTGATTTAATACGAGGTTTATATCCATTGCGTACCTGTAATTATGACTTAGCAGAACAAAAAATAAATTCTGGTAAGTATAAGGTTTGCCTAGAGTACCATCTAGGTAATTGCAAAGGTGCTTGCGAGGCTTTTGAAAATGAAGCGGATTATAACGGATATATTACGGCTGTAAAAAAAATACTTAAAGGCAATTTTAAAGATTCACTTGCGCAGTTTAAAAATCAAATGCATGAGTTAGCAGCACAAATGTTATTTGAGGAGGCGCAACTTATTAAAGATAAAATTAGTGTTTTAGAAAACTATCAAGCTAAGTCAACCATCATTAGCCCTAAAATTAGTAATGTTGATGTGTTTACTATTGTTAGTGACGAAAGCTTTGCTTATGTTAATTTTTTACAAATAGCTTACGGATCAATAATTAGATCACACACACTAGAAATTAAAAAAAAGTTAGAAGAAACGGATAAGCAATTGCTTCAAATTGCAATTACCGAAATTCGCCAACGTTTTAACTCAAATTCAAACGAATTATATGTGCCGTTTAACTTAGACTTCCAAACCGACTTAAAAATCACTATACCTAAGCTAGGCGACAAAAAGCAAATTTTAGACCTATCACTTCGTAACGCTAAGTATCATCGCTTAGAACGCTTAAAACAAGTTAAAATTACCGATCCGGATAGGCATGCAAAACGTATAATGGCACAAATGAAATCTGATTTGCGATTGGGTGTCGAGCCTCGACATATTGAATGTTTTGATAACTCAAACATACAAGGTACAAATCCGGTAGCTGCATGTGTGGTTTTTAGGGATGGTAAACCCAGCAAAAAGGAGTACCGAAATTTTAACATTAAAACGGTGGAAGGACCAGATGATTTTGCATCGATGCAAGAGGTGGTTTACAGGCGATATAAACGACTTTTGGACGAAAATCAGCTACTACCACAATTAATAATTATTGATGGCGGAAAAGGGCAGTTGTCATCTGCATTAAAAAGTTTAGATGCCTTAAACCTTAGGGGTCAAATCGCAATTATTGGTATTGCCAAACGACTTGAAGAATTGTTTTACCCCGACGACCCTTATCCTTTATACTTGGATAAAAAAAGTGAAACCTTAAAAATTATTCAGCAGTTACGTAATGAAGCTCATCGATTTGGCATAGAACACCATCGTAATAAACGAAGTAAAAATGCATTAGATACAGAATTAAACACGATTTCTGGGATAGGAGAAAAAACTATAGTAGATTTGTTAAAGCACTTTAAATCAGTTAAACGGATATCAAAAGCTACATTAACTGAACTTGAAAATGTAGTTGGGCTTTCGCGAGCTCAAAAAATAGTTAAGTACTACAACAACAAAAAATAAAAGAATATGCTATTAAACAGACAAATTATATTGGTTTTTCTTTGTCTTTCTCTTAATGGTATTGCGCAACAAACACAATTATTAACGAGCAATAAAAAAGTAGGTATTGTGCTAAGTGGTGGCGGTGCCAAAGGTTTTGCGCATATTGGAGTACTTAAGGTTATTGATAGTTTGGGTATTAAAATAGATTACATAGCAGGTACAAGTATGGGGGCAATAGTTGGTGGCTTGTATGCCTCTGGCTACACAGCCAAGCAACTTGATTCAATGTTTTCACAAGCAACATTTGATTTAATTATTGGTGATAAAATACCGAGAAGGATAAAAACATTAAATAAATTGTCTTTTTCCGAAAAACACGCATTTTCATTACCCTTTGATAATTTTAAGCTTAAACTTCCCAAAGGCATTTCAAAAGGACATAATTTAATTAACCTTTACACACAATTTACATTTCATGTTAACCACATAAGTGATTTTAAAAAATTGCCAATCCCATTTTTTTGTATTGCCACCGATGTAGAAACTGGTCAGCAAGTTGTTTTAGATAAGGGTAATTTGCCTCGAGCCATAGCCGCAAGTGCAGCTTTTCCGTCATTGTTTGAGCCTGTACGTATAAATCAGCAATTTTTAATCGATGGTGGCGTAGTTAATAATTATCCTATTGACGAGCTAAAAGCAAAAGGTATCGATATAATTATTGGTGTTGATGTACAAGACGATTTGCTAAAAGAAAAAGATATAAAAGGCGCATCCGATATTTTAGGACAGCTATCAAATTATCAAAACACCAAGCAAATGCTTGTTAAAGCAAAACAAACTGATATTTATATAAAACCAGATATTACAAATTTTAATATTATTTCATTTGATCAAAGAGAGCAAATTGTTAATGCGGGTAAAACCGCAGCGTTGCATAAACTAAACCTATTAAAAAACTTTAAACTAAAATCAAAAACAAGTAGCAAACCATTAGTGAGCATTAAGGCTACCGATACATTTAATATTACAAACGTTACAATAAAAGGAAATGCTAATTATACAGGTGATTATATAGCTAAGTTATTAAATATAAATACACCAAAAATCACTTATGCTGATTTTAGTAAAGGTGTTAAAAATTTATATGCTACCGAAAATTTTGAAAACATAACTTATGATTTTAAACCAACAGGTAACGGATACGCCATTACTATAAACGTAAAAGAAATAAAGTCAAAGCTTACCTTAAATTTGGGCTTACATTATGACAATTTATATAAAACAGCAGGGTTGCTAAATGTAACAAAAACCAAATTATTACTAGATAATGACATGGCGTCATTTGATTTGATAGTTGGTGATAATTTTAGGTATAATTTTGAGTATTTTGTTGATTTTGGTTTTTTAGGGCTTGGTGTTTCATCTCGATTTACAGCATTTAATAAGGCAGTAATGCCCGAAATATATATTAGCGACACCCAAATATCAGATCGTTTAAACTTATTAAACATTGATATTAGCGATCAAACCAATCGGTTTTTTTTACAAAGTTTTTCAGGTAAAAACTCATTGTTAAATACAGGGTTTGAGTACAAACGACTTAACATAATATCCGAAACTATTTTAAGTTTAAATAGAGATATAGCTGAGTTTGAAAAAAGTGATTTTTTTAGCGTTTTTGCTAATCTTAAGCTAGATACTTTTGATGACAAATTTTTTCCAACCAAAGGTGTGTTTTTTGAAAATGATTTTCATTGGTATTTTAATTCATCAAACTTTAATGATAATTTTTCGCCATTTGCAATTATTAAATCAAATTTTAGGTATGTAAAAAGCTTTTTTGATGATAAATTATCAACCTCAATAAACTTACAAGCAGGTTTTAAAATTGGTAACGACACCAATCAATCTTTAAATTTTGCTTTAGGAGGTTACGGCAATCATTTAATAAATAATTACGTGCCATTTTATGGCTATGATTTTATAGCTTTAACAGGAAACAGTTTTGGTAAAATAGGCACTACAATTAATTGGAATGTTTTTGAAAAAGGGCATCTTAATTTTTCTGCTAACGTGGCAAATGTTGGTGATCGCGTATTTACAAATCATGCAACATTTAAACCTGAATTTACGGGTTATGCACTAGGCTATGGTCATGAAACCATAATTGGACCAGCTGAAATAAAACTATCATGGTCGCCCGAAGATGACAGTAAAGCACAATTATTTTTATCAATTGGCTATTGGTTTTAGTAAGCTGTGATTTGTTTAAACTGAAAGCCTTTTTTAGAAAAATGTGCTAAAACTTGTGGTAGTACTTTTTTTAAATTTTCACTAGCTTTAACACTATCATGAAACACTATAATATCGCCATTTTTAGTGTTTTTAATAATGTTGCTTAAACATGTATTAGCAGTTGTGTGTTGGTCCCAGTCAAATGATAAAACCGACCACATTATAATTTTGTAATGGCGTGTTAAAAGTGCTTTTATTTGTTTGTAACGTATTTGCCCATAAGGAGGCCTAAATAGGTTAGATTTTATGTTAAACGATGTAATTAACGTTTGTGTTTGCTTTACGGACTTTAGGTAATTTAAAGTTGTGCTTTTGCGTCCGTTTAAGTGATTATACGTGTGATTACCCACGCTATGCCCATCAGTTATAATGGCTTTAAAAACTTGAGGATGTGTCTCAATATTTTTACCAATACAAAAAAATGTTGCTTTGGCATTATAAAGCTTTAATTGCTCTAACACCCAGTTTGTTATGTTTGGGGTTGGCCCATCATCAAAAGTAAGATAAATGGTTTTGTGATTTAAAAGTGGTTGTGCCCAAGTTAAATTTGGATACAACCACTTTACAATTTTGGGTGTTTTTATTGGGATAAAATTCACGAGTATTATTCCGAAGGGATTACTAATGTCGAGTCTTCATCCTCATAAATTGTTGTGTTTTGTGCTTCATTACTAACTTCATCTTCTCCAAAAAAGTGTTTAAACTTTTGCAAATACTCATTGTATACTTCCATTTCTGCAATAGCATAATCTTCGTCTTCATTTACAATAATAATATCAACTAACTGTCGGTAAAGTTGTATATCTGCATAAATATTTTCAAAATACGCTTCTTGTTTATCTATTGGTAATGTGCTGTAATAACCTAAAGTTTCTTTATATTTTTGGGACACATCCTTAAAAAGTTTACGTCCTTTTTCTTTAGCATTTACTTGGTAATAAAATCCAATATAGGGTTCTAAAAGTGTATAAAATCCAAAGGCGTCAACAGGTGTATTTTTAAGGACTAAATCGGCAATTTCTTCGGCTTTTTCAGTTTGCTCTTCATTAATTAATGCTTCGATTAATCTAGCACTGTTGCCACGATCGGTAATACCATTTTGTCGAGTTTGTATATCGTGGTAAATGTCTTCGCCACTATTACCCCAATCCCAATTTTTTACAAGGTTGTACATCAGTTCGGTATCTACTCGACCCATTTCAAATGGGTTTGCACGATCTACAGGGGTTTTAATAGGTACAAGCTTATAACATAAGCCGTCGAGCTGTAAGTAATCTTTCATCCATAAATAGTCATCATCGCCAAATGAGCCTCCTGTAAAATATATAGGGCGTTCCCAATTGTTATTGGCAATAATGTCGAGCATTAATAATCGGTTTTTGTATAAGGCTCCAGTATTTATTTTAAAATCTACAAAGTCTACAATTTTATCGGCATCTTTTGGTTTTACAATGCCGTTTTTTAGCACCACATCTTTATTAACAGGTACTCTAATGTTTTCCGCAGGCATATAATGTCTGTTAAGCTCATTTGATGGATAAACAGAAGTGTCTCTGCCTTCGGCGTCTAAAATGAATTTCATTTTAGCGCGATCATCGTCTCTAGCGATAAAGTTGATTAGTTCACCAATTAAAATGGTGTCTTTTTTTCTAACTTGCTTAACAAGTTCATTATCTGCCATATTTATAACAATATCACGCGTGCCATAACGGTATTTATCATGTGTTAATTGCGACGGTATTGGGTCGCTAGTATAAGCTTTACGTTTCATTTGGTCGATATACCAATCGGTTTGAAATAAACTGGTATTAACTACTCTTACATCACGACGTACACCTTCAATTTCTTGTAAATACCAAAGCGGGAATGAGTCATTATCGCCAATGGTAAATAAAATAGCATTTGGCGCACAAGACTCTAAGTAACGACGTGCATTGGCATTTGCCGTACGTTTGTTTGATCGGTCATGATCATCCCAGTTATTAGCTGCTAAAACACCTGGCACAGCAATTAAGCAAACCAAGGTTAACGCAGGGACTAATAATTTATGTTTGGTGTATTTACTTAACATATCAAATAAGCCATATACGCCAAAGCCAATCCAAATGGCAAATACGTAAAATGAGCCTACCACAGAGTAATCGCGTTCACGTGGCTCAAATGGTCTAATATTAGTGTAAACTTGTATGGCTATGCCTGTAAACAGGAAAAACACAAGTAAGGTCCAAAACCATTTTTTGTCGGTATTAAATAGGAAGAAAAACCCAATTAAACCCAAAATAAGTGGCAGGAAAAAGTACGTGTTACGAGCCTTATTATTAAGCACATCGCTTGGTAAATTACTTTGCGATACGCCTAGATGAAGTTCATCTATAAATTTAATGCCGCTAATCCAATTACCATGTGTATCATATTTACCTTGAATATCGTCTTGACGCCCAGTAAAATTCCACATAAAATATCGCCAGTACATGTATCCTAACTGAAACTCGATCATGTATCGCACATTGTCAAACAGTGAAGGTTTTTCAATGTTTATCATATCGGCGTTTTGTTTTAGAAAATTATGATAATCCTCATAGTCAATTTTACCCTCATTTACTTGCTTAATAAAGTCAGAAATTTTGCGACGGTAATTATTTACAAAACCACTTGCGTATTGGCTAGCTTCTTCTTCCGAGTAATCGGCCATTAAGGCTTGTTCAAAAACATCTTTACCAAGGTTGGGTTTAATTTCAAAATTTAGATAACCAGTAAAAAGCATATAATTTTCGGCATGCTCAGGACTCCACATTCGTGGTAAAATAGAAGCTTGCTCATCGTTATAATTTTGTAAAGCGTTTTTGTAGTCGTTTACAATAATATATTTACCTTGTTTAAGGTCTTTTTCGTATTTAGGTTTTTCGTCTAGATATGGTTTATCTTTATTTAACCCAGCATATTGGTCAGTAAATTGCGGCCCATAAAACAGGTAGGTTTTTGGGTACTGCTCTAGGTTGTAATATGCTAAAAGCTCACGCGCGCTAGAAGGGTTGTTTTCGTTAATAATAACATTGGCATTGGCACGAATAGGTAGCATAATCCATGATGAAAACCCAATAAAAACAAATAGTAAACACAGTACTAAGGTGTTTGCATGCTGAAATTGTTTTTTACGAGTGTAATTAAGCCCAAAATAAAAAGCAACGATTAGTAATACTAACGCAAATACAGACCCTGAGTTAAACGGTAAACCAAGGTTATTAACAAAAAACAGCTCCAAAGCACTAAAAAGTTTAAGTGCATTTGGTAATAGTAATTTAAATATGAATAACAATATACCAACCACCGCAACATTAGCGATTATAAAGTTTTTTACCGTTACGGTTTTATAATTTTTAAAGTAATAAATTAAACCAATTGCAGGTATGGTTAATAAGCCCATAAAATGCACACCAAATGATAAACCTGTAACAAAAGCGATTAAAATTAGCCATTTGTTTGCTCTAGGTTTGCCCATATCGGCTTCCCAACGTAAGCCTAAATAAAACATTAGTGCCATAATAAGGGTTGCCATAGCGTATACTTCGGTTTCAACCGCATTAAACCAAAACGAATCGGTATATGTAAAAGCTAAACTTCCTACAAGGGCACTGGCTAATATGGCTTGCGATTTGCTGGTTGTGTTTGCGTTGTTTTTGGTGAAAATTTGTAACAATCGCGTAATAGACCAAAACATAAATAATATGGTAAGCGCGCTAGAAACAACACTCATCATATTTACCATTAGCCCAATATAAGATGGGTTTGGTGCAAATAATGCAAAAAAGGCCCCTAGCATCTGAAAAAGTGGCGCCCCAGGTGGGTGACCAACTTGTAGTTTTGCCGAGGTTAAAATGTATTCGCCAGCATCCCAAAAGCTAACGGTTGGCTCTACAGTTAAACTGTAGGTTATTAGTGCTACTAAAAAGGAAAACCATCCTAAAATAAGGTTCCATTTTTTAAAGTTAAAATCGTTCATGCGTTGTGATAATTATTGCAAGCGAATTTACTAATAAAAACTGGTTGTATTGCGTTAAAGAAATTCTAAAAAAATATTGAATTTAATTTTGTAAAAAACGACAGCAATGTGATGTGTTATTTAATAAATTAAACCTAATCAGGCAATAAGCACTATTTTATTATTTTAAAACTTTTAACTTTGTTGTTAATGTTAAAAAAAGACGTTAATTACTCTATAATTAACATATAAAATATGATTACAAAATTAGTTGTTTTATTAAGTGTTATAGTACTTACAGTTACTAACTGTATTGCTCAAACAAAATATGAAAAAGAGTATAGGTTACATCAAACTGAAGTACCCAAAAAGGCTCTAGATTTTGTTGAAAAACTTGGTATTAAGAACAAAATTAAATGGTATAAAGAAGAAGGGCTTGATAATACTTCAATTGAATCTAAAACAAAGTATCTTTCAAAAAAATATAGTATTGAGTTTACCTCAAAAGGTGAAATAGAAGATATTGAAGTACAAATTAAATTTAAAGAACTCCCTTTTTTAGTGCGCCAAAATATTTTAAAATACCTGAATGCTAATTACCAAAAAGTTAAAATATATAAAACTCAAATTCAATTTTCGGGCAACCCAAAACTATTGCTTAATCATGTTACGCAACAAGTATTTAAAAATAACACCAAAATAACAACGCGTTATGAGTTGATTGTGAAAACAAAAACTGCCGATAAGTATCAAAAATTTGAATTTCTTTTTAACAACAAAGGCGATATACTTAGCAAAGCATTGATTTTACTAAAAAACACCGACAATCTTGAATATTAAAATACAGTTTATCGCTTTATTTCTTGTTTTTGTTTTTTCAAAAACAGCACAAACTCAAAATGATTATCAATTAGGTGTATTACCCGTAATAAACATCAATAAAAAATTAACCAATAATTTGAAATTAAATTTCAAAACCGAATCTAGACAAATTATTTACAAGGAAAATAACTTTGATTTAAGAAGTGAATTAGTTGATTTTTCAACAATTATATCTAAAAAAGTAGGTTTTAATAATTCATTAGCAAGTGGTTATTTATTGCGAATTAGAAATAATAATATAATTCATAGATTAATACAACAATTTACAATTATTCAAAACAAATCAATATTAAGAATTGGACATCGATTTACATCAGATCAAACTTTTGAAAAAGAAAGTACAACGTTTAGGTTGCGCTACAGAATTTCGGGTCAAATTCCTTTAAGTGGCGAGTCGGTAAATTCAAAAGAATTTTATCTTAAAGCAAATAATGAATATCTTAATGCACTTGAAAGCAGACACTATGATCTAGAAATTAGATTGGCTATAATTTTAGGCTATGAATTTAACGACAATAATAAATTAGAGTTTGGACTTGAAAATAGGTTTGGCGGGTTTATTGACCAAACATTAAAAAATAAATCATGGATAAATATAGGTTGGTTTATAGCGCTTTAAACAGCAGTTTTATTTTTTTTAACCTGCCTACGCAGGAATGCGTTCTCTGCAAAATTCCTGCTCGTGACAGCAAAAAAAGCTAAGTAATAATGAAAGTGACAAGATTAATGAATTAAGTTTAACGGTACAGGCAAGAAGCTTGCGCTAGCTAAGGAATTTACTAATAAAAACTGGTTGTATTGCGTTAAAGAAATTCTAAAAAAAATATTGAATTTTATTTTGTAACGGTATTTAAATATTCAAAAACATTTTTACACACCGTTTTGTCATTCCTTTGTAAAAAGGAAACGCATTAAAACAAAAAAAGCCAACTTATTATAAGTCAGCTTTTTCTTTTATTGTGCGGGCGGGGAGACTCGAACTCCCACACCTCGCGGCACTAGATCCTAAGTCTAGCGTGTCTACCAATTCCACCACGCCCGCAATTAAGGACTGCAAATATAAACATAAGTTTGAAATTGCAAAGCGCATTTGACCTAAAACTAAAAAAAATACATAAAATTGATCTAAATTTTAATATTCAGTTTTAAACTTGCAATGTGTACCTTTGTGGTATTATAATAAATTTATGATAGAAAAAGTTAATATTACGCACGAAAAAGCGGTTTTAATTGGTGTAATTACACAAAAGCAAGACGAAGCAAAATCTAAAGAATATCTTGACGAGCTTGAGTTTTTAACCTACACCGCAGGAGGTGAAGTTATAAAACGCTTTACTCAAAAAATGGAATTGCCAAACCCCAAAACTTTTATTGGTACTGGTAAAATGGCAGAAGTTGAGCAGTTTATTAAAGATAACAACGTTGGAACTGCAATTTTTGATGACGAATTATCGCCAGCTCAAGAACGTAATATTAGCGAATTACTAAACTGTAAAGTGCTAGATCGCACTAATTTAATACTAGATATTTTTGCCCAACGTGCGCAAACTAGCTACGCACGCACGCAAGTAGAATTAGCGCAATGCCAATATTTGTTACCAAGGCTAAAAGGAATGTGGACTCACCTTGAGCGCCAAAAAGGTGGAATTGGCATGCGTGGACCTGGAGAAACTGAAATTGAAACGGATAGACGTATTGTAAGAGATAAAATATCATTGTTAAAAGCAAAAATAAAAACCATTGACAAGCAAATGGAAGTGCAGCGTGGTAACCGCGGTAAAATGGTGAGAGTTGCCCTAGTGGGGTATACCAATGTTGGAAAATCTACCTTAATGAATGTGGTTAGCAAATCATCGGTATTTGCCGAAAACAAGCTATTTGCAACCTTAGATACAACGGTTAGAAAAGTGGTGGTTAAAAATTTACCTTTTTTAATGAGTGACACGGTTGGTTTTATTCGAAAGCTGCCAACACAATTGGTTGAGTCATTTAAAAGTACATTAGATGAGGTGCGAGAAGCCGATTTGTTATTACACGTGGTTGATATTTCGCACCCTAATTTTGAAGAACATATCGAGTCGGTTAACTCTATTTTAACCGAAATAAAAAGTAACGATAAGCCAACCATTATGGTGTTTAATAAAATTGACGCTTATAAGGCTGAGCCTTTTGATGATACCGATTTAATAAACGAGCGTTTGCCTGTGCATTACTCGTTAGACGAATGGAAAAACACGTGGATGTCTAAAATTGGTGATAATGCGCTTTTTATTTCTGCGTTAAGCAAACAAAATTTAGACGATTTTAGAAAAAAAGTATATAGTGCCGTTAGAAAAATTCATATTACACGATTTCCTTACAATCACTTTTTATACCCAGATTACGACGAATAGTGACACGCTTTAAATTAATGACATGAGCAGCTACCAAACCATAGCATTTTATAATATCGAAAATTTATTTGATACGGTTGATAACCCTAATACTGCCGATGACGATTTTTTGCCAACGTCACAAAAACGTTGGACATTAAAGCGCTATAATAGAAAAATACAAAAATTAGGCTTTGCAATTTCTAAAATAGGTCGTAAAAACGATGTTATGCCACCAGCAATTATTGGTTTGGCAGAGGTTGAAAATCAGTTAGTACTTAATGATTTGGCAAACTCAAAAGCTTTACAGCCTTACAATTATAAATCGGTACATTATGACTCTAAAGATGAGCGTGGTATTGATGTTGCTTTGCTTTATAATGCAGCTGTTTTTACAGTAATTAGCTCAAAAACGTTTTCGATTAATTTGCTTGATGAAGCTGGTTTGCCCGATTATTCGAGAGATATTTTGTTGGTAAAAGGACTTTTAAATCAAGAAACCATTAATGTTATTGTAAATCATTGGCCATCGCGCCGTGAAGGTTTATTAATTAGTGAAGAAAAACGAATGATAGCCTCTCGTAAAACCGCCGAAATTATTAGCGAAATTAAAGCCGAAAATACGGATGCTAAAATTATCATTATGGGCGATTTTAATGATAATCCTAAAAATAAAAGCATCACCTCATTGGTAAAAACGCATCAGTTACACAACCCTATGTTGTCGTTAATGTCGACTATACGGGGGAGTTTAGTATTTAAAAAAGAATGGTTTTTGTTTGATCAAATATTATTTACCACCAATTTTTTTCAGTCTAAAAAAGGCACGCATAGTTTTTCTAGCACCGATATTTTTGATGCCGATTTTTTAAAAACCTTTAAAGGAAAATTAAAAGGCAACCCGTTTCGTACCTTTATCTGGAAATTTTATAAAGGCGGTTATAGCGACCATTTTCCTGTTTATATTCGGTTAAAAAAGAATTGAGAAGTGTTATTTAGATTGTTAATTTGTAATTTCTTCAATCGGAATTTGTGCTTTCGAATCACTAATTAAAATAGCATAGTCAATAAATTGCAATGTGTTTTTTCCTTTTAATTTGGTGGTATTGTAATCTTTTAAAAACATTTTGATTTCAACTAGATCCGTTCCTTTTGAATATGGCGAATTTTCTTGATTTAGTTTAAACATAGTTAAATCAGAGAGTTTTGATTTTTTTAAGTTTTTTATTCCTTTAAAATATTCTTTCCAGTAATCAGAAATTCCGTATCCTGCTTTTGTGGTATAACCTTTATAGTTTCCTTTTTTGTTATATTTTTTATCCCAAAGCACTTTGCTTTTGGTCAGATACCCGATAATTGTAACTATATTTTCTTTTTTGTAGATATTACTTTCAATTAATCGTGTAAAAAATGACGGATAATTTCCTTCCTTATGTTTTTGAATATGAAAGTACCCATACTTAACAAACTGTTTTTTGTTTTCTAAACCAAATTTAGATTTCAAAACTAAATAGTTGTCAAAAATTATTTTCTCCCTTTCTCTTTTGTTCAGAAAATTATAGTTGAGGTTTTTAATAATGTGGTTAAAAGTCCAAATGTCATCAATTTGCCCTGAATACTTTTTTTTGTTAGAAAGGTAATCATTAACAAAAGATTTTACTTTTTCATTAAGTGCTTTATTCCAAATTGTAGAGTTTAAGTTTTCTTGATTTAGTGTTTTCTCTAAAATTTGTCTTTGAGTCCAATTGCCATCATCTTTAGAGAGTAGCAGAAGATGTTTTATAGGGAATTTGTACTCATTAACCACATCACAACCAATCACTTTAATTGTCTTTGCAGGATGATTTTTTAGGTGTTCGCGTACATTTTTCCAATGGTTATAAGTCTCGATAGTTCCTTCTTGAGAAACCATGGTTTGAAATGCATATACTAACTCTTTAAGCAGGGTTTCGTCTCCTGTTTCTAGATATTTTTGGACAAAGAATGCTTGGCTAAAATTTGCTTCAATTATATAATAGTCAAGCAAATCCTTTTTAAGTAAAGACTTCACTAAACTAAGTTCAACTTCATAAGGTTTAGAACTGCCGTGTAAAGCACCAAAGCCAATAATATTGAAGTCCGTTTCTGTAATATTTGGTGTGTTTTTTCTTAAGTCAACTCGGTTTTGTGCTAAATAGTCAATTTTTTGTTGGGCTAATATTAATTGAGCTATAAATGTTATAAAAATTGTTAGTCTAATTTTCATCTATGTTAGTTTTTTGACAAAAGTATTATGGATAAACTTGTAAAACTTGTAAAAATGGGACAACAACTTATTTTTTTAAATGCCAAAAGGTGTCTTCATGCCCAAGATGTGTACCTTTTTTTATAAAACTGTTTGGTGAGTTTAATGTGAAGCTTTTATAAGTTTTATTAAGATGAGATTGGTCGCAATAGTTAAATTCATATGCTAAATCAGTAAAACTTTGTTCGGTATTTTTAAAAAGTTTTTTTTGTAGCGTTTTTCTAAAGAGTACAATTTCATTGAATTTTTTTACAGAAATTCCGAAGGCAGTATTAAATAACCTACTCAAGTGTCGGCGGCTTATTTTTATCTCAGCAGCAATGTTTTGAACAGATAAAAGGTTGGTGTTTTCAAAAATTATAGAAAGCGCTTTTTCTAAAACAATGTTTTTGTAACTTTTAAATTTGTTAAGTAAATACAAATCTAAAGATTTGGTTAATACATCTATATCATAGGTGTTGAGTAGTTTTGAAATTTCTTTGTTGCTAAAGAAATCAAAATCATAAATAAACTCAGTGAAATTAAGATTGTCATAAAACTGCTGAACTCCTAAAGGTTTAAAAACAATAACAATTCTGTGAACCTTACCTAATTGTTGAACGGGTAAAATAGCATCTCTAATTGGGGTAAAAATTTGAAGTGGTTTTGCATTATTTTTATATTTAACCACTCCCTTTTTTAAACAGACATTTGATTTGTAAATAGAAATTGTAGTGTTATAGTGAGGAAAACACGTAATTTCAGCTTTCGTGTTATTTGGTTTTACGTCTAAATAATAATAGTCTACATATTTAGAAATTAATGGGTGTTGAGGTTTAAATGTTTTAAAAGTGTAGTCCATTCATACCTTGTTTAAAATACTTTTTTATTTTAAATCTACATCAACACTTGCTGCAATGGTGTTAATGTCTCTGTCAAACATGTATAAACCAGATTTATCGTTGCCAATAATATTTAATTTATCGAGTAAGGTACGCGCAGTGGCTTCTTCTTCAAGTTGCTCGGTAACGTACCATTGCATAAAATTATGTACGTTATATTCTTTTTGATTTAGGCATTCAAAAATAACGTGGTTAATTTGTTCGGTTACAAATATTTCACTTTTTAAAAAGTCTTCAAAAAGCTCAATAAGTGCGTTGTAGTCGGCATGAGGTTTTTCTAATTGTGGTATCACAACATTGCCGCCACGTTCGTTAACAAATTTTACAAGTTTAGTCATATGCAGGCGTTCTTCTTCCGATTGGGCATAAAAAAAATCTGCAATACCGTTATATCCATTTGCGTCAGACCATGATGCCATTGCCAAATAATGCATGGATGCATTGGCTTCGTATTTAATTTGATCGTTTAGTAAATTTTCAATAACAGTATTCATAATGGTTTAGTTTTTTAAGGGTTATGCATCAATATTTACCACAGATTCAATTTGTGGCACGTATTTTTTTATAGTCATTTCAACACCCGATTTTAAGGTCATTTGGTTTACTGCACAACTAGTGCAAGCACCTTCTAGTTGTACTTTTACCAAGGTATTGTCGTTTTCAATACTTACTAATGATATATCGCCACCGTCACTTTGCAAAAATGGGCGTATTTCATCTAATGCTTTTTCAACGTTTAGTTTGATGTCTTCTGTTGTCATAATTTATTTTTTTACAGCTGCACAACCAGCCATTGTTGTTATTTGTATAGCATCAGTTGGTGGTAGCGTATCGTTACGTAAAACAACTTGCTCTACTACGTTTTTTGTGATGTTGTTAAAATTTGAAGGGATAATACCATCGGCTTGTAAAGCTGCTGGATGCCCTACATCGCCAGCCTCGCGTATGCTTTGTACTAAAGGTATTTCGCCCAAAAATGGCACATCTATATCTTCGGCTAGGTTTTTAGCACCGTTTTGTCCAAAAATATAATATTTATTGTCTGGTAATTCAGCAGGTGTAAAATAAGCCATATTTTCAATAATGCCTAAAACAGGTACTTTTATGCTATCTTGTTTAAACATGGCAACCCCTTTTTTGGCATCGGCCAGCGCAATATTTTGTGGTGTACTTACCACTACGGCGCCTGTAATTGGTAAAGATTGCATGATGCTAAGGTGTATATCGCCAGTGCCTGGAGGTAAATCTAATAGTAAAAAGTCAAGTTCGCCCCAATGCGCATCAAATATCATTTGGTTAAGTGCTTTTGCTGCCATTGGCCCACGCCAAACTACCGCTTGGTCGGGTTTTGTAAAAAATCCGATTGAAAGTACTTTTACGCCATAATTTTCGACAGGTTTCATTTTTGATTTTCCGTCTACATTAACCGACAATGGTCGCTCATGCGCTACATCAAACATAATCGGAATTGATGGCCCGTAAATATCGGCATCTAAAACCCCAACTTTAAAGCCCATTTTTGATAAGGTGATGGCTAAATTTGCTGTTACCGTACTTTTACCAACGCCACCTTTTCCGGAGGCAACAGCAACAATATTTTTAATACCAGGTATTGGTTTTCCTTTTATTAAATTAGGATTTTCTTTAACCGCAGGTGCTTCAACTTTTAAATTAACTTTAACTTGTGCTTTTTCAAACACAAGATCGTGTATGGTTTTAATAATATCAACTTCGGTACGTTTTTTAGCTTGTAAACTTGGGTTAGCAATGGTAATATCTACCACAACTTCATCACCAAAAGTAATTACATTTTTTACCGCACCGCTGGCAATCATGTTTTGACCTTCGCCAGGAACTGTAATAGTTTCGAGGGCTTTAAGTATATCTTGTTTATTTAATTTCATAGCTGATTTAGATTCATTCTAAAATACAAAGATAGGTGGAATTGTTAAGATTTTAAAGCCGAAAATGTAAGGTGTATTTTTTATGTAACTTTGCGGCTTAAAATTATATTTATGCAACTTAGTCGAATACCAAAATTAAAGCATACAGCATCTGATTTATTTTTTTTGTTAGCAGGGCCCTGCGCTATTGAAAGCGAAGACATGGCTTTGCGAATTGCAGAGCGTGTTGTTAAAATTACCGATGATTTAAAAATTCCATACATTTTTAAAGGGAGTTTTAAAAAGGCTAATCGTAGCCGAATTGATAGTTTTACTGGTATTGGTGATGAAAAAGCATTAAAAATATTAAAAAAAGTATCCGATACTTTTGATGTGCCTACGGTTACCGATATACATGAAGTTAATGATGCGGCACTTGCGGCCGAATATGTTGACGTGTTACAAATTCCTGCGTTTTTGGTGCGTCAAACCGATTTGGTAGTTGCGGCAGCGCAAACAGGCAAAGTTGTAAATTTAAAAAAAGGGCAATTTATGAGCCCCGAAGCTATGCAACACGCTGTAAAAAAAGTGCATGACTCGGGCAATGATATGGCTTGGATTACCGATAGAGGCACAATGTTTGGTTACCAAGATATGATTGTTGATTTTAGAGGGATACCAACCATGCGTAAAATGGCGCCAACAGTACTTGATGTAACGCATTCATTACAGCAACCTAATCAAACTAGTGGGGTTACTGGTGGGCGACCAGATATGATTGAAACTATTGCTAGGGCAGGCGTTGTAAATAATATTGATGGCCTATTTATCGAAACACATTTTGATCCTGCAAATGCTAAAAGTGACGGTGCAAATATGCTTGATTTAAAACATTTAGAGCGCCTGTTATCTCATTTGGTCGCAATTAAACAAACAATTAACACCTTTTAAATGGTTGCATTTTTTATAAAAAACACAAACTTGTATTTATTTTTAATAGTACTTGTGTTTACAACACAATCATTTTCGCAAAATACCGAAGAGGTTAAGTACACAGCAACGCACAAAGGAAAAGTTTTTTTTAGTTGGGGCGGTAACCGCGCATCATATACAAAGTCAAACATTAGGTTTAAGGGCGAAAATTATGATTTTACTATTAAAAATGCGCTTGCAAAAGATAAGCCTAAAGGCTGGCATATTGATTATATTAATCCTACGCGCTTAACCATACCTCAAACTAATTTTAAGTTGGGCTATTTTGTTTCAGATAGATATTATGTGGCTTTTGGGTTAGACCATATGAAGTATGTTATGAATCAAAATAAATTTAGGGAGGTTGATGGGTATATTGACTTGCCAAGCAATGATCCTGCTAGTGTATTTAACGGTGACTTTAATGACGACACTATTTTTGTTTCTGAGCATTTAGTTAGATTTGAACATACTGATGGATTAAATTATTTATATGCAGAGTTTGGTCGTTTTGATGATTTATCTGGTTTTTTTGGTATAAAAAATACTGATAAGTTTCAAGTTAACTTAACCGAAGGTATTGGCGTTGGGGGTTTATATCCTAAAACAAATGCAACATTATTAGGTAGAAAGAAGCACGATCAATTTCATGTGTCGGGCTTTGGAGTGTCACTAAATTTAGGACTTAATGTTACGTTTTTCAAGCATTTTTTTATACAGCTTGACGCACGTGGTGGTTATATAAATATGCCTAATATACGTACTACCAATAGTGCTGCAGATGTAGCCAAACAACAGTTCTTTTTCTTTGAGCGTACTGTTTCGTTTGGTGGTATTTTTAGGTTAAAATAAAAAAACTTAGGAATTATATAAATTGTGATTGTCCTGTAAATTTTTCGCCTCTTGTGCGATAGGCTTCATTAATGCAGTCAATAAGTAGTTTTGAGTTTATTTGTTGTGTTGGTAAATAGCGTAATGATTTTACAAATTTGCGTTTTTCGCTAATTAAAACGTCTAGATGTACTTTAAAATCAGTTCGAACCCAAAAACAAATATCCAAATAGCCTTTTGTTACATTTAAATAGCAAATAGGGCATTTGCCACTGTAATACATCGGTAGTTTCCATTTGTATTTTAACTCAGCATCAGGTAAAGTTTGTTCAATAATTACCTGAGCCTCAAGTAACATAGATTTATAAGGTTCAGGTTGATTTAAAATGTAAGTTTCGGCTGGATTCATGATTTAACAAATAAAAAAAACGTACAATTAATAAAAAATGTACGTTTTGTAAACAATTAAAAGTAAGGTGTTTTACACTAAAGTTAATATACCTACAACAATTAATGCAATACCAACAATGGCTTTAAAAGGCATTAATGTATTAGATATTTTATCTAATGTTGGTTTTAGTGATGGCAATTTGCCAAATACATGCGTTAATAATAAAAATCCACCGGCAATACTTACAATATCAAAAATTAGGTTACCGCTTTTTAATAAGTTTAAAACTCCAAAAACAAGAATAACACCACCAATAATGGTTTGAAACGGTGCCAATACTTTTGCAATTTTGTTAAAGTAATCTTTGTCGCCATCCCACTTATCTAATAATGTAAGTGCTAAGAGTATGCCTCCGGAAATGTTTGCAACAGCTAAAATAAAATTCATGTGTATGTATAAATTAGTTAAAGTATAAAATTAATGAAAAATTTGATAGCATTTTTACAAAATGCGGCTAAAAAACTAATAAAACGGTTTAAAACTAGTTATTAATGCTGTAATTGTTTGCTGAAAGTTTTTAAGCTATGAGCAGACTAAAGAATGTGTAAAACTTAAATTAAAGTAAAAGACTTATGTTAACATGGAAAGACGTTATTGCATTTACAGTTCATGGTAATCCCGTTTCAGACCAAAGAGTTGAAAAATTGGATGCCGAGTGGAAGGCACAATTAACAGAAGAACAATATCGCATTACACGTCAAAAGGGTACAGAAAGACCAAATTCTGGAGCTTTATGTAGCGTTTATGACGAAGGAAAATACAGTTGTGTGTGCTGCGATGCAGAATTGTTTGACTCGACTATAAAATTTGCGTCGGGCTCAGGTTGGCCAAGTTTTACGCAACCCATTGCCAATAACGCTATAAAATACCATAAAGACACTTCTTTTGGTATGGTTAGGGTTGAGGTGATGTGTAATGTTTGCGATGCTCATTTAGGGCATGTTTTTCCTGATGGCCCAGAGCCTAGCGGACTGCGATATTGCGTAAACTCACAATCAATTACATTAAAAACAGATTAACCAATTAATAAAATTATGAACGATATTATATTATACGGCGCCGATTGGTGTCCAGATTGCCGAAGAGCAAAAAGCTATTTAAAAGAAAATAACATTGATTTTAAATTTGTAGACGTTGATTTAGACAAAGATGCAACAGCACGTGTTGAAGCCATTAACGATGGCAAACGTATTATTCCAACGGTAATAATTAACGAAAAAAGTTATACAAATCCCGACAATGTAGCTTTAGCTTCTGTTTTAGGAATTAATGAAGCAGGACGAGTAAAATTATTTGGTGCCGATTGGTGTCCAG
>CALDUQ010000074.1 GCA_937924845.1 uncultured Flavobacteriaceae bacterium | reverse complement strand
CTTTAATAATTAGTTTTAGACGTACTTGCCTGTTACTCTCATTAATATCTGTTAAAAGTAACTTTACATTTATTTTATCACTCGTAGTGATTGTGTAACTTGATAATGTTACATTGTATGGAGGTACAAGATTAGGTATTACTTGCACAGGGTAGACTTATGCTTTTGCAAAAGAGCAAAAAGTCAATAAAATTAGAGTCAGTAAATTCTTTGCTGCTTTCTTAATTCGGTTGTTTTCCAATGGATGTTTCTTTAGCTTGTTGCCAACATTTCAATAACAATCATACATTTTGCAAAATATACACCTCGGTAGCACCTAGCCCATATTTTTGATAATTAGCGTCGTAAAACCGTATATTATCATACCGTTTAAACAAATACTCTAACTCCAATTTTAACACGCCCGCACCTACGCCGTGTATAAAAACCACTTTTTGTATACGCTTAGCAATTGCAAAATTTAATTGACGTTTAGCGGTTTCTAATTGCAAAGTAAGCATATCATGATTTGACATACTTCGGTACCCTTTAGTAAGTTGATGTATATGCAAATCAACCTCCATTTTTGGCTCAAATCTTTCTTTTGCCTTTACTTTTACAGAAGTACGTTTTTTAGATTTTTTATCAGACAAAACTTTATGAATAGATGCTTTATCAAAAGCTTTTACCTTAAGCTCTGACGAATTGTTCATTTTAACTAATTGATGCGCAAAAAAATCAATTAAAAATCCATCCAAAGTTTCAACACTACAAACATCTTGGTTAATTTTAACAATAACACCCGATAAATCTTCATCTAAAACAGAAACTTTATCTCCTTTTACAAACATTATAATTTTAAATTTTGTTGGGTATTACAGTTACTTTCATCAGTGTTTTTACTTGGTACACCTTTAGATAATCGATAAAGTCCCACCATTAGCATTACAATAGCAACAACTAATATGTAAGTATTTTGCTTACTTGCAGAAGTTGCATAAAATCCCAAAATTACACCTACGGTAATTAACAAAAAATTTATAGTTCGCTTTAATTTCATATTATAAAATCAAAATGCGCCAATACAAAACTGGCGCATTCTATTAATAGTTATTATTTGTTTTCAAATGATTTTAAGGTCTCAATTATAATATTTATACAATCAATTAATTGAGCTTCTGTAATAATCAATGGCGGTGCAAATCGTATAATGTTTCCGTGCGTTGGTTTTGCCAACAAACCATTATCTCTAAGTTTCATACATATATTCCATGCCGTATCGCTATCCTCGGTATCATTAATTAACACTGCGTTTAACAAACCTTTACCTCTTACTAGCTTGGCAATAGTACTGGTTTGAATGTAAGCATCGAGTTTAGCTCTAAAAATCTCACCTAATTTCTGAGCATTTTCGGCTAATTTCTCTTCTTTTACAACCTCTAGAGCAGCAATAGCAACTGCAGCAGCAATTGGATTACCTCCAAAAGTACTCCCATGGTTACCAGGCTTAATAACATTCATTATTGAATCATTTGCTAATACAGCTGATACTGGGTAAGCACCACCACTTAGGGCTTTTCCTAAAATTAACACATCTGGTGTGACATTATCATGGTTAACCGCTAGTAATTTTCCTGTACGTGCAACCCCTGTTTGCACCTCATCAGCTATGAACAATACATTATTAGCTTCACAAAGTGCTTTAGCTTTTGATAGGTAATTTTCACTTGGCACATAAACGCCCGCTTCTCCTTGTATAGGCTCTACTAAAAATCCTGCAACATTTTTATTATTAACAAGTGCGTCCTCAAGCGCTTTAAGGTTATCATACTCTACTTTAATAAATCCATCTGTGTAAGGACCAAAGTTTTTTCGAGCAACAGGATCATTTGAAAATGAAATTATAGTTGTGGTTCGGCCATGAAAATTATTATTACAAACAATTATTTGCGCTTCATTTTCATCAATACCTTTTACCTCATAAGCCCATTTTCTACATAATTTCAATGCAGTTTCTACAGCTTCGGCACCCGTATTCATTGGTAATACTTTATCAAAACCAAAATACGATGTCACATATTTTTCATAACGACCAAGCATGTCATTATAAAATGCACGTGAGGTTAAGGTTAATGTTTGGGCTTGCTTTGTCATTGCGCCAACTATTTTTGGGTGACAGTGACCTTGATTTACAGCCGAGTAAGCTGATAAAAAATCATAATATTTTTTGCCTTCAACATCCCAAACATAAACACCTTCGCCTTTTTTTAAAACTACCGGTAAAGGGTGATAATTGTGTGCGCCATATTGTTCTTCTAATGCAATTGCGTCTTGTGATGTAATGTGTTCTAAAACAGCCATTTTAATGTAATTTAATGTTTAAAAAAATAACCATTCCTACTATACCTTTTTTCTTCCGAAATATCGAAAATTCAGCGTGGGAGAGAAATCATCCATTAGTAAAGTGTGCAAATTACTAAATTATTATGAAAATTAAGATTGATTTTATGGTATTAGATTTTATTTTTGAACGGAATCTTTAAGTTGTAAATGGGATTGTATATTTTTGCCAACATGTCAAGAAGAAATAAAAAGCAAGTATTTACAGAAGTTGAAATTATTGATGCTGGTGCCAAAGGAAAAACCATAGCCAAAGCACCAGACGGAAAAGTAATTTTTGTATCCAATGCAGTCCCAGGCGACATTGTAGATATTCAAACTTTTAAAAAACGAAAAGCATATTACGAGGGTAAAGCTACAGTGTTTCATAAATTATCAAACAAACGAATAGAACCTAAGTGCGAACATTTTGGAACTTGCGGTGGTTGTAAGTGGCAACACATGGATTACAAACACCAACTTCATTTTAAAGAAAATGAAGTTGTAAATAACCTAAAGCGAATAGGCCATATTACCTTACCTGAAATCACACCGATACTTGGCTCAAAAACTCAATATTTTTACCGTAACAAAATGGAATTTTCATTTAGCGATAGCCGTTGGCTTAGTTTAGATGAAATTAAATCTCAAGATACTATTGAAGACAGAAATGCCCTTGGATTTCATATCCCCGGCATGTGGGATAAAATTTTAGACATCAACAAATGTTGGCTACAAGCAGACCCATCAAACGCTATTAGAAATCAAGTTAAGCAATTTGCTACTCAAAATAACATTGCGTTTTACAACACCAGAAACCAAACAGGCTTACTTCGCACATTAATGATTAGAACCTCAAGTATAGGCGAATTAATGGTTTTAATACAATTTTACAAAGAAGATGTAAAAAAGCGCGAACTTTTATTAAACCACCTAAAAAACACTTTCCCTGAAATAACTTCACTTCAATATGTGATAAACGAAAAAGGTAATGATACTATTTATGACCAAAATGTAATTTGCTTTGACGGAAGAGATCATATTTTTGAAGAAATGGAAGGGCTTAAATTTAAAATTAACGCCAAATCATTTTATCAAACCAATAGCCAACAAGCTTATGAGTTATATAAAATTACCAGAAATTTTGCTGCACTAACTGGCAATGAACTAGTTTATGACTTGTATACTGGTACAGGCACAATTGCTCAATTTGTAGCTAAAAAAGCTAAAAAAGTAATAGGTGTTGAAGCCGTACCTGATGCCATTATAGCTGCTAAAGAAAATGCCATCCTTAACAACATTGACAATGTTGAATTTTTTGTAGGCGATATGAAATCGGTATTTAATACTGATTTTATCACCACACATGGCAAGCCAGATGTTATTATAACCGACCCGCCTCGTGATGGCATGCATAAAGATGTTGTGCAACAAATACTCAATATAAGCCCAAGTAAAATTGTTTACGTAAGCTGTAATAGTGCAACACAGGCTAGAGATTTAGAACTACTAGACTCACATTATAACGTTACAAAAACTCAAGCGGTAGATATGTTTCCGCAAACACATCACGTAGAAAATGTTGTACTTTTGGAAAAAAAATAAAGTTTTGAAAATAATTGATTTAATACTAATAACATGTTTTGCCTGCTGCATATTTGTAAGCTGTGAGCGTGATGACTTATGTGCCGAAGGTACTGCAAACACACCGCAACTCATTTTACGCTTTTATGACGCTGCTACTACTTCCGATTTTAAATCGGCTACAGATTTATTTATTACTGCAGTTAACGACGACAACTCAACTACCGAAATTGCAGATTTTGTAACTACAAGTACCGACTCAATAGCTATACCTTTGCGTACCGATAGGAACGAAACAAAATTTTTGTTTGTTGTAAATAATGACGATGAAAACAGTCAAAATACCGATACACTTACCGTAGCGTATGAAACAAATAATGTTTACATATCTAGAGCATGCGGATTTGCTACTAACTTTAACATTACATCAATTGATGTAGCAACAGATGACAATAATTGGATATCCAACAATTTAATAGTTTTACCTAACGTAACCGATGAAACAGAAGCACACGTACATATATTTCACTAGTATTTATTGTATTGCACTATTATTTTTAACCAACTTGAATGCTCAAGAAGAAAAAATTAGTGAGAAAACGTCAATAGATTCTACTTTCAAATCTCCTGTTAAGTATGGATTACGTATTGGATTTGATATCATAAAAATAGCTAGACCTTTTTTAGATAAAAATTATACAGAGGGCTTTGAAATTAATACCGATTTTAGAATAAAAAAAAATCTATATATCGCAGCCGAAGCTGGTAGTGAAGATAAAATTACTGCTACAGATATATTAGACACTAAAACTGAAGGCACTTTTTTTAAAGCAGGTATAGATATAAATTTATACGATAACTGGCCTGGCACCGACAACTTAATATATACTGGTTTTAGAGTTGGATTTAGCAACTTTACGCAAACCATAAATAGCTTCACAACGTTTAACACCAATCAAACATTTAGCCCTAATACCATTAATGAAATTACAACGTTTGAAAATTTAAACGCTACGTGGGCCGAACTTATATTTGGAATTAAAACTGAGGTTTTAAACAACCTTTACATGACTTTTAACATACAATTTAAACGTGTTATTAGCGAATCGCAACCAAATAATTTTAACAATTTATACATACCTGGTTATAATAGAACTTATGACAACGGTGTATTTGGCTTTGGTTTTGGATATAACATATCGTACGTCATCCCTTTTTACAAAAAAGATTAAGTACGATATGTTTTTTATTTAAAAAGGTATACCATCATCATCTTGATGATTATCAATTGGTCCAAAGGCATCATTTGCATTAGGAAAATTGTTTCCGCCAAATGAATCATCATCAGCATTCATTTTACTTGGAATTTCGTCAAAACCAGATTGAAAATCATCAAGATTATCAAATTTACCTAAGTTACCAATAAATTTAAGCCTTATGTTTTCTAAACCACCATTACGGTGTTTTGCAACAATAAACTCGGCTTGACCTTCGGTAGGAGAACGGTCATCATCATCCCACTCTTCAATTTTATAATATTCGGGGCGATATATAAACGAAACAATATCGGCATCTTGCTCAATAGCACCCGATTCACGTAAATCTGATAGTAATGGGCGTTTACTACCTCCACGAGTTTCAACTGCACGAGACAATTGTGATAAAGCTATAACAGGTACACTAAGCTCTTTAGCCAATGCTTTTAAGTTACGTGATATGGTAGAAATTTCTTGCTCTCTATTCCCTCCTTTTTGGCTACCTCCTGCTGTCATTAATTGCAAATAATCTATCACAATTAATTTAATACCATGTTGTGACGCTAATCTTCGGGCTTTAGCACGTAAATCAAAAATTGATAATGATGGTGTATCATCTATAAATAAAGGAGCTTTTTCAAGACTTTTAACCTTAACGTTTAATTGTTCCCACTCGTGTTTTTCAAGTTTACCAGTTCTTAATTTTTCTGACGACAAACCTGTTTCTGACGAAATTAATCGCGTAATCAACTGTACTGACGCCATCTCTAAAGAGAAAAAAGCTACAGGTATGTTTTGTGTTACCGCTATATTTCGTGCCATTGATAAAGTTAAAGCCGTTTTACCCATACCTGGTCGCGCTGCAACGATAATCAAATCACTCTCTTGCCAACCCGAGGTTAATTTATCTAATTTATCAAATCCCGAAGGGATACCACTTAACCCCTCTTTGTTGGCTATTTCTTCAATTTTTTTCTTTGCCTGTATAACTAATGCTTGCGCGGTTTCGGAAGATTTTTTAATATTTCCTTGCGTTACCTCATATAAACGTGTCTCGGCTTTGTCTAATAAATCAAAAACATCTTGGGTTTCATCATAAGCATCTTCAATAATCTCGTTTGAGATTTTAATTAAACTACGCTGTATAAATTTTTGAAGTATAATACGAGCGTGAAACTCTATGTGAGCAGATGAAGATACTTTTTGTGTAAGCGAAATTAAATAAAAATCACCTCCAACCATATCTAATTTACCATCGGTACGCAATTGATTTGAAACTGTTAACAAGTCAATTGGTTGGCTATCTTCAAATAATTTAAAAATAGCTTCAAAAATATATTGATGTGCTTCTTTATAAAACGCATCGGGACTTAAAATATCAATAACCTCATCGACACCTTTTTTATCAATCATCATTGCTCCCAAAACAACTTCTTCTAAATCGAGTGCTTGGGGCGGTAATTTGGCCTTACCTAAATTATGAATCGAGCTTCTATCTAATTTAAAACTTGACGTTTTTTGTTGTTGTTCCATTGCCGCAAAATTAATGAAATTGACTTCTACTTATTGGTTTATTAACCAAAGATTTTTAACCATCTTTAAACACATAAACCGTTAACAAGTTTTAAAAATTGTTAATAAGACAAAAAAAAAGTCGAAAGTTTTAACCTTCGACCTTTTTTAAAAAATTTATACTGTAAATATTTAGTCTTTAAATTCGCCCATATTAGAATATTTATCCATACGTGCATTTACCAAATCGGTTGATGACAATTTACTTAATTTAGCATACGTTGTTTCTATTGCCTTTTTTACAGCAAGAAAAGTTTCAGCTCTATTACTATGTGCGCCTCCAATAGGTTCTTTAATAATTTCATCAACTAGCTTCATACCTTGCATATCTTTTGCGGTAAGTTTAAGTGCAGATGCTGCTTGTTCTTTATACTCCCAACTTCTCCATAAAATAGAAGAGCAAGACTCTGGCGAAATAACTGAGTACCAGGTGTTTTCAAGCATTAATACTTTATCACCTACTCCAATACCTAATGCACCTCCCGATGCACCTTCGCCAATAATTACTGTAATAATTGGCACTTTTAAGCGGGTCATTTCTAATATATTACGCGCAATAGCCTCGCCTTGACCACGCTCTTCGGCTTCAAGCCCAGGATAAGCACCAGGTGTATCTATTAACGTGATTACTGGTATGCCAAATTTTTCTGCCGATTTCATTAAGCGCAATGCTTTTCTATAACCTTCAGGGTTTGCCATACCAAAGTTTCGGTATTGACGTGTTTTTGTATTATAGCCTTTTTGTTGCCCAACAATCATAAAACTTTGGTCGCCAATTTTACCTAAACCACCTATCATAGCTTTATCATCTTTAAAATTTCTGTCGCCATGCAGTTCTAAAAATGAATCGCCAAATAAGGCATGTATATAATCTAATGTATAAGGCCTATTAGGATGCCTAGACATTTGAACACGCTGCCAAGGGGTAAGATTTTTGTATATATCAGTTTTTGTAGCTGCAAGTTTTTTTTCTATTTGAGCGCTTGTTTCAGTAACATCTACGCTGCTCTCTTCTCCAATTAACTTACACTTTTCTAATTGCTCTTCAAGTTCTTTTATGGGAAGCTCAAATTCTAAATATTCCATAGGAATTTAAGTTTAAATTTTTAGTTAGTTTACAAATATAAAACTTTAACTATTAAGTTGCTTTTCTTTTTAACTTATTGCTGTTTTTTAATAAGGCATTTAATAAAATGACGCTAATTACTATAAATGCGCCAATGTAAAAATTTGATGTCATTTTTTCTGATTCAGGAAATATTATCAAAGCTAAAATTATACCGTAAACAGGCTCTAAATTATAGCTTAAAACCACGGTATACGGGCTAATATGCTTCATTACATGTGTTGAAGCTATAAACGCGTAAGCGGTACAAATTGATGCTAGAATAAATATATATATGAAATCAAATTGTGATAAATTAAAATTAATTTCAGTAAATCCGTCACCAAAAAAAAACATAAAGATTGTTATAAATAAAACACCACTTATAAATTCGTAAAACGAAATTACTGCTGCTTTATGTTTAGCAACAAACTTTCCGTTTAAAACGGCAAAAAGAGATGAAAACAAAGCAGATACAATACCTAAAATGATGCCATTGATATATTTAAGCTCTGCATTTACTATTAGGCTTACGCCGAAAATAATAAGCACTCCAAAAAAAATTTCGTACCAAACCAGTTTACGTTTAAAAAAAAACGGTTCGATTAGTGCTGCAAAAAAAGCACCTGATGAAAACATTGCTAGAGTGATTGAAATATTAGATTGATTGATAGCTTCAAAAAAAGTAATCCAATGCAACGCAACTACAATTCCTGCTGCAGTAAACCTAAACATGGCTGCTTTACCTATATTTAAATTAATGTATTTTGCTTTTATAAATACCAGTAATAATAACGAAGCAATAAACATACGGTACCAAACTAAAGCATAAGCACTAACCGTAATAAGTTTACCTAAAATAGCTGTAAAGCCAGCAATAAATACTAAAAAATGAAGGTGTAAATGATGTTTATATTTATCGTTTAGCATTATAAAGTAGGTATCCTGCCAATATACCAAAAATTAAATTTGGTACCCAAACTGCAACTATTGGCGAAAAATTTGATTGTTCGGCAAGCACGCCAAATATTTTATCAAAAAACACAAATATTAAAGCTATAGCCAAACCAAAAGCTAAATTAACGCCCATACCACCACGTCGTTTAATGGAAGATACTGCTACTGCAATTACGGTAAGAATAAAAACAGAAACAGGCAAACTCCACTTTTTATACAATACAACGCGATAGCTTCCTACATTTGATGATCCTCTGGCTTGTTCATCTTCAATAAACTGAATTAACTCCAAATACCCCTTAGTTTCTGCCGCATATTTAACTGGCGTTAAGTCATCAAAATCAAACGAAAATAAGGTGTCTTTTTTTCTTAATGTTTCTATAACGTCTTTTTTATCACCTATGGTAATTTTTGAATAGTTGGTAAGCCTATAAATAGAATCTTTAGTTATATATTTTAAATTTTTTGCGGTAATTTTATATTTCAATCTACTATCTTCAAAATGTTCCAAAACAAAATTTTGAGCTGTTTTAGACCTCGGAATAAAATTACTTACAAAAACAATATCGTTTTCATTAATTTGCTTAAATATATTAGTTGTAGCACGATCTTTCCTATATTTATTTATGTGTTCATACTTAAACTCATTATACCCTTTACTTGCCTTTGGCACTATGAATATTCCTGAAAACAGTGCTAAAAGAGACACTATTAATGCCCCCATAAAAAAGGGTCTTAAAAATCTAGAAAATGAAACTCCCGAACTTAAAAATGCAATAATCTCGGTGTTATTAGCGAGCTTTGAGGTGAACCAAATTACTGAAATAAAAATAAATATCGGAAAAAGTAAATTAGCAAAATAAATGGTAAAATTTAAATAATACATTAGCACCTCAACCAAGGTCGCGTCACTAGCTAAAATATTGTCAATTCTGTCGGCCAAATCTACCACAATACCAATAGGTATAAAAAGTAGTAGCAGCATAAAAAAGGACACTAAATAGCGCTTAAGTATGTACCAATCTAATATTTTCATTGATTATAATCGTTTGTCCATTTGTTTAACCATTTTATCTTTCCATTCTCTAAAGGTACCTGCTATAATTTGCCTACGAGCCTCTCGAGTTAACCAAAGGTAAAACCCAAGGTTATGTATGGTGGCTATTTGTTTACCAAGATACTCTTTTGACATGAATAAATGACGTAAGTATGACTTAGAGTACTCAGTATCTACCCATGTAATACCCATATCATCAATAGGAGAAAAATCATTTTCCCATTTTTTATTCTTTATATTTATTGTACCATGAGCCGTAAACAACATACCGTTTCTGGCATTTCGTGTAGGCATAACGCAATCAAACATATCAACACCTAGTGCAATGTTTTCTAAAATATTAATTGGAGTACCAACCCCCATTAAGTATCTAGGCTTATCTTCTGGCAAAATTTCGCATACAACCTCGGTCATAGCATACATTTCAGGAGCTGGTTCTCCTACAGATAGCCCTCCAATGGCATTTCCAACGGCACCTGCATTGGCAATATACTCGGCTGATTGTCTACGCAAATCCTTATAAGTACTTCCTTGTACTATAGGAAAAAATGCTTGATTGTGCTCATATTTTAAAGGTGTTTTTTCAAGATGATTAATACATCTATTTAACCACCTATGCGTCATGTGCATTGAGCGTTTAGCGTAATTATAATCACAAGGGTAAGGTGTACACTCATCAAACGCCATAATAATATCGGCGCCAATTGTACGCTGAATTTCCATTACATTTTCGGGTGTAAAAGTATGGTAACTCCCATCAATATGGCTTTTAAACTTAACACCTTCTTCTTTAATTTTTCGGTTTTCGGATAATGAGTATACTTGATATCCACCAGAGTCGGTTAATATATTTCGATCCCAATTCATAAATTTATGTAACCCACCAGCACCTTCAAAAACAGGCATTTTGGGCCTTAAATACAAGTGATAGGTATTTGCTAAAATAATATCAGGGTTGATATCATTTTTAAGCTCACGTTGGTGCACGCCTTTTACAGTAGCAGCTGTACCTACTGGCATAAATATTGGCGTTTCAATAGCGCCATGATCGGTGGTAAATACTCCGGCTCTAGCCTTACTTTTAGTATCGGCAGCTTTTAGTTTAAATTGCATAAATGTATAATAGTATGGCAAATATATACAACAAAACGTGTATGCACTAAGTTAAATTTATAATTTGTTACTAAATGTACTATTTTAATTTACAATTGCGCTAATTAAGGCTTTGCCAACTAGCTTTAAAAACTTACTTTTGAATTGTAATTTTTACTATAATATTTATAAAAAATGCCAAACACAAAACACCTCGAAGATTTAACCACTCAAGTACGTCGCGACATACTTAGAATGGTACACAAAGTAAGCTCAGGTCACCCAGGGGGTTCCCTAGGTTGTACCGAATTTCTAGTTGTATTATTTAATGAAATAATGGAACGTAAAGAAACATTTAATATGGATGGCATTGATGAGGATGTATTTTTCTTATCCAACGGTCATATTTCACCTGTATTTTACAGCGTTTTAGCTAGAGCAGGTTATTTTCCTGTTGATGAGTTAAATACCTTTAGATTAATTGACACACGTTTGCAAGGTCACCCAACAACGCACGAAGGCTTACCAGGAGTAAGAATTGCATCGGGGTCATTAGGACAAGGGCTTTCTGTTGCTTTAGGCACAGCACAAGCAAAAAAACTTAATAACGACTCTAAATTAGTTTATGCACTTTTGGGAGATGGCGAATTACAAGAAGGTCAAAATTGGGAAGCTATCATGTACGCATCAGCAAAAAAAGTAGATAATTTAATTGCTACTGTTGATTTAAACGGAAAACAAATTGATGGCGCTACCGATGATGTTTTACACATGGGCAGTATTAAAGCTAAATTTGAAGCTTTTGGCTGGGATGTTATTGAAGTTGAAAACGGAAACGACATCAACGCTATTACCGAAGGTTTACACTTAGCAAAATCAAAAACAGGACAACAAAAACCAGTTTGTATATTGCTTAAAACTGTAATGGGTAATGGTGTAGATTTTATGATGCACACTCACGCTTGGCATGGCAAAGCGCCTAATGACGAGCAACTGCAAGCGGCATTAGCTCAAAACACAGAAACTCTTGGTGATTACTAAAGCGGTTTAATTTTTAATACTCACACATTACGTGTTACAATTATGAAAACATATACAAATACAGGAAATAAAGATACACGCTCTGGCTTTGGAGCAGGATTAACCGAACTTGGGCAAACTAATGAAAATGTAGTTGCACTTTGTGCCGATTTAATCGGATCATTAAAAATGGATGATTTTAAAGCAAATCACCCAGAACGTTTTTTTCAAATTGGTATTGCAGAAGCTAATATGATTGGTATTGCAGCTGGCATGACTATTGGTGGTAAAATTCCGTTTACCGGAACTTTTGCAAACTTCTCTACTGGTAGAGTGTATGACCAAATTCGTCAAAGTGTAGCATACTCAGATAAAAACGTTAAAATTTGTGCCTCTCACGCAGGGATTACACTTGGTGAAGATGGTGCAACTCACCAAATTTTAGAAGATATTGGTTTAATGAAAATGCTACCAGGCATGACCGTAATTAACACCTGTGATTACAACCAAACTAAAGCTGCTACAATTGCAATAGCAAAACATGAAGGACCAGTTTATTTACGCTTCGGAAGACCAAAAGTCGCTAATTTTACTGATGAAAATCAAACCTTTGAAATTGGAAAAGCGTCTCAATTAACAGAAGGAACTGACGTTACTATTGTAGCTACAGGACATTTGGTATGGGAAGCACTAGAGGCTTCAAAAGTATTACACGAGCAAGGTATTTCTGCCGAAGTCATTAATATACATACCATAAAACCACTAGATAGCGATGCTATTTTAAAATCGGTAGCAAAAACAAAATGTATCGTAACGGCAGAAGAGCATAATTATCTTGGCGGATTGGGCGAAAGTGTAGCAAGAGTACTTGCTTTACATCAACCAACACCACAAGAATTTGTGGCAACAAATGATACTTTTGGTGAGTCTGGTACGCCTGCTCAATTGATGGAAAAATACGGTTTAAACAGTAAAGCTATTATTGAAAAAACTAAAAAAGTAATTTCAAGAAAGTAATAGCACGTTTTTTTATATATTTGAAAAAGAGCATCTAATTTTAGATGCTCTTTTTAATTATAACTACAGTAGTAGATTTGGTTAGTTGTTTTTATAAAAAAAATATAGAGAAGAAGTTATGGGAGGTCTTACAATAAAACTAAAAACACATATAAAACAAAAATCATTCCCGGCAAGTAATAACAACACCAAAGTGAATGATTTGTTTAATGTTGGTAGCGACATAGAAAATCTATTAAATAATTAAGTATGAAATTTCATCTAATAACTCCACATACGCTCGAATTCAGTGTCATTCAAAAATGGCCAGTACCACAATGGCTAGATAAGTTAATCAATGGAGAGGATATAGTAGACGAAGAATTCCCATTAAAATTAGACTTACGTAATATATTATATCGCCGTAACCAAAAGTACGGTTGGAAAGTAAAACCCTTTGCCGATGCTATTATTTGGGGTAATAAACCAGAAGGCACAGTAACACTTAATAAAGGGAGTTTTATGGTAATAAGCCCTAAGTTAAAAGCTATTTTAACACAATTTAAGTTGCCGCCAGACATCCGTTTTTATCCTATAGAACTTACATTAACGGTTACTAAAGAGACCAAACCCTATTTTTTAATGGTTAGCCATCGAATGAATATGCGAGAAATTTGGTGTAAAAAATGTTGTTACGAAGAAATTAGAACTTATTTTGAATACACTAAAAACATAACACCACATACCTATTTTGATAAAGATAACTTTGAACGTAAAGATCGGTTAGACGTTTTTGGTGAAAACAATACCATGAATTTTAAAGAGATGATTGGTTTTAACAGAAAAAAAAGCAATCCAAAAACACCTTATATATCAGATCTTGGTGAACATAGAATGGCAATAAAGCAACGCCGCCCTATACGCAAAGTATTTAAGGTTGATTATGATGTATTGTGGGGCTCTCCTAATAATTTTATAATAAGCCAAGCCATAAAAGACGCTTGCGATGCAGCAGGTTTGTATGGCGTTAATTTTTATGAAGAGCAGCCAGAATACGTATTATATACAGAATACCAAGAACGTAGAAAAGCAGGTAATTTGCATATTATAGATTGCCCAAGAGGGTATTATGAGTTGCCAAAAGAAGCCGTAGGTTTAGATGACGATGACGAAACTTCTAGATATATAGATGTCAACAATCCCTAAAAAAGCATTTCTATTTTTTTTTGTGATTCCTGCCTACGCAAGAATCAAATAAAGAAAATAACAAATGCGTAGAAATTATAAATTTTATAACTCAAAAGGATTTTACTTTGTAAGTTTTGCTGTGGTGATGGGTTAGATGTTTTGTGAAAAAAAAGTTTTATAAAAATATGGCTATAGGCAACTTAGCATTTTGTGCAACATAATTTTGTAGGTAAATATAATAACTACACAATACAATCGTGCGGGAGTTGGAGCTATAGACTATTCAGGAGAACAAGGTTTAATAAAAAATATTATAGTATTTGAGTATTATGATTAATTACAACAAAACCAAACAAAAGGATTCGTGCGGGAGCTGGAACAAGGTGATTCCAATTAAATTGGATGGGATAAATTTCCAACTTATTGGAGAGCAAGATAAGTTTTTTCCTGCTACATCAAAATACATAAAGCACATTTATAAAGGTAAAGTATTTCAGATAAAGAATAAAGATTATCTAGAACCTATGGTGCTTCATAATTGTAAATTGCCTTTTGTGCATGCATATAACGGAGACTATAATATAACACACAGCTGCAGTTGTAATAGTATAGTTATTGTACCTAATGTTGATAAACAGGATAATGATAATAGTGTTTTAAACGATTATCAAGAAATTAAAGACTTCATGCAAAAGGAGTTTTATTTAGAAATAAGCGGCAATAAGATAATAGATGCAAGAGAAGAAATTCATAATTGTTATGAAATAAAAACACATAGTTATCAGTGTAAAAAATGTAAAAAAAGATTTATTGCCATTACTAAAAACACTATGGGAAGATTTGATGATTGGAGGCACGGAATTATATATCCAAGTCTAAAAGTTTACGAAATATGGGAGTTGTAATTATAACATGAAGATCTCCTGCTATTCCAACGCTCCCGAACGAATCCATGTGTGTTGTAAATAAAAATAAAAAAATTAATCGGAGTTATAAATTTTATAACTCAAAAGGATTTTACTTTGCTAGTTTAGCTGTGATTGATTGGCTAGATGTTTTTGTAAAAAAAAAGTTTTATAAAAATATAGTTATAGGTAACTTAGTATTTTGTATTACATACTTATTATTAAATTTTGCAGGTAAATTTAATAACCACACGAAAGGAGATTTGTGCAGGAGTAGTGTTATGTCGGAAGAAAACATTTAAGTTGAAGATGCATCTAATTGATTTATTCCTTAAAAAAACAACACAGAATTTTCGTTACTGAAGCATTTAAAATAACCATAAAATAATGAGTTTAAATTTATTTCAAATAATTATTCTATTTATCGCGCTAATTTGTACACTCTCAATTTATTTGAAGTATAAAATTTCTTTTATTTCTAATTTTATTATAGGAGGATGGATATTGTTTATTTTATGTAAAATTGATTATATAAAACCTTATGATTATGATACACCTATAGTACTTATGC
>CALDUQ010000073.1 GCA_937924845.1 uncultured Flavobacteriaceae bacterium | reverse complement strand
TGGTTTCAAAATTTTGAATTTAATGCCAGTATCTACTACATTATTAGAGAAATTGGCTATTGGTTTAGAGGTTATAACGAAATTGGTATTATAGGAAAAATACTCCCTATAATTACCTTTTTATGGGTGATCTTTTTAACTTTTTTCAAGAAAAACAATACTATAAAATCACTTATTGTTAATATGCTTTTTGCCTACACCATTTATTTATTTTTATCGACAACGGTACATCCTTGGTATATTGCTACACTTTTAATGCTTTCGATATTTACCAATTACAAGTTTTCTTTGGTTTGGAGCTTTATGCTAATTATAAGTTATCTTGCTTATACAAACTCGAATAATACCGAAAATTTATGGGTAATTTTTATTGAGTATTTTGTCGTTTACGGCGTGTTTTTTTATGAAGTATTTTCTAAACAGAAAAAAAAGCTTAGCTATACAACAAAACCAAATAAGACGTAATTTGCTACACTAATGTATTGCGCACAAACAAATCATTTTTTAGGCAAATATAAAGGTGTATCTGTATAACTTTTGCTTTATTAGTTTAGCTCCTTTATTCCCAATAAGTATATGTATTTTCTGTAATTAAAGAGTTATCACTAGTATTAGAAGTTACGGTTGATTTAACGATGTTATTTTTTTCATCATATGTGTAAGACGTTTTTTCACGGACTATTAGAATAGTATCTGAATCTTTAACAGAATATTCATTAGACTCTATAGTATTTCCATTAGAATCATTGACAAAAACAAAAAATGAATTAAGTTTATCTTCTTCATAATACAACTCGCTTTTAGAAACATTTTGATTTTTATCATAATAGTATTTTACCATGTCTTTAAATCCGCCGTCCTTATTAAAGCTTTTAAAACCAACTTTTCTATTTTTAGTATCGTAATAATAAGTTTTATAATAATACTCTTTAAACTTTGGTTTTACAGTTTCTTTGATAAGATTACCGTGCTTATAAAAATAATTTTTAACTATTTGCCCATTATTTATATCTAAACGGATAAGTTGATTTTTTTTGTTGTAAAAATAATTTATTGTTTTATCAAGTTTACTATTATATGAACGAGTGACCACAGTTTGTATGACCCTTCCATTTTTATCATAAATATATTTTTCTTTATATATTTTACTTGAATCGTTTAACTTGCTTTGAACTAGGTTTATAATTCTACCTTCTTCATCAAACTCGGTAATTTTTTTAGGTGTATTATTTCTTTCTTTTTCAATATTTTGACCATTTTTATGGATAAATCTTCTAGTTTCTACAAGTCTTGGGTTAGAATTATAGCCTTTAAATTTTTCTAAATATTTTAGACTACTTGAACAATTTGTAAAAAAAATTAGACTTATAATCAAGTATTTTATTTTCATACATTTAACCATATTACTAAGACACCGTTTTACTTGAATTACTAATTAAAGCTTTTAAATCTGATATTTCTTCTTTACTAAGTTCACGGTACTCACCAGCAGGTGTATCAAGTTTAATATTCATAATACGTATACGCTGTAAAGCCGTAACGTCATAATTTAAGTACTCACACATGCGGCGTATTTGCCTATTTAAACCTTGGGTAAGTATAATTTTAAACTGTTTACTATTAACCCGTTTTACTTTGCAAGGCTTGGTAACTGTATCTAAAATAGGTATACCTTGCGACATGCGCTCAATAAACGTTTGAGAAATAGGTTTGTCAACCGTAACTAAATATTCTTTTTCATGATTATTACTCGCTCTAAGTATTTTATTTACAATATCACCATCATCTGTAAGCAGTATTAAACCTTCGCTTGGCTTGTCTAACCTTCCGATAGGAAATATACGCGTTGGGTAATTTATAAAATCTATAATATTATTTTTTTCAACCCTTGTATCAGTTGTGCATACAATACCAACGGGTTTATTAAGCGCTAAATACACTGAATCTTTTTGAGTTTTAACCACTCGTTCGCCATCAACTTTAACGACATCATCGGGTGCTATTTTTGTTCCCATTTCTGGAATAACATCATTAACCGTAACTCGGCTTTCAGCAATCAATTTATCTGCTGCTCTACGCGAGCAATACCCAACTTCACTCAGGTATTTATTTATTCTTACCAATTTAGTTTCCATATGCTAATTACAAATACGTTTATGTTACAAAAAAGCCCAATTTACATTGGGCTTTTTATTTAGCTTAAATCTTCTGAGATAATTGTTTTAATTTTCTCTTCCAACTCATCCATCAAATCTGGATTATCTTTTATAACTGCTTTTACAGCATCTCTACCTTGCCCTAATTTACTATCTTGATAGCTAAACCACGACCCGCTTTTTTTAACAACCTCATGCTCAACAGCAATATCTAAAATTTCACCAACTTTAGATACACCTTCGCCATACATGATATCAAATTCTGCCAATCTAAAAGGTGGTGCTACTTTATTTTTAACAACTTTAACACGTGTTTTATTTCCTAAAACCTCACCATTACTATTTTTTATTTGAGTTGATCGTCTAATATCTAAACGTACTGATGCATAAAATTTTAATGCATTACCTCCAGTTGTAGTTTCAGGGTTACCAAACATCACGCCTATTTTTTCACGTAACTGATTAATAAAAATCATAGTACAATTAGTTTTACTAATCGAAGCTGTTAATTTACGTAAGGCTTGAGACATTAAACGCGCATGAAGTCCCATTTTAGAATCTCCCATTTCGCCTTCAATTTCACTTTTAGGAGTTAAAGCAGCAACAGAATCTATCACAACTATATCAATAGCTCCAGAACGCACTAAATTATCAGCAATTTCTAACGCTTGCTCACCGTGATCTGGTTGTGAAATGATAAGATTATCAATATCAACACCCAATTTTTCGGCATAAAAACGATCAAAAGCATGTTCTGCATCTATAAATGCAGCTATACCACCTGCCTTTTGCGCTTCGGCAATAGCATGTAACGTTAAGGTTGTTTTACCAGATGACTCTGGCCCATAAATTTCTATTACACGGCCTTTTGGGTAACCATTTACACCTAAGGCGATATCTAAGCCTAATGACCCCGAAGATATGGACTCGACATTAGATACTGGCGCATCGCTCATTTTCATTACGGTTCCTTTTCCGTAGGCTTTATCTAACTTATCTAAGGTTAATTTTAGTGCTTTTAACTTTGCTTCTTTCTCGTTGCTCATCTCAAAAATATTATAATATTTAGGCTAAAATACTACAAGTTTTAACGTCATACAATTTATAACCAATTGCTTTATCAACATTTTAAAAATCATTAACCCATTACGGTTTTATTAATTTTACAAAGCTATTGTGTTTTTAAATTTGATATACCAATATCTAAAAAAAACAATTGATGCTGCGTAGCAAACACAGCATCTGTACTAGCAGTTACCCATTTACCCCAAGTGACTTCCAATCCATTAATTGGTAAAATTGATACCCACATTTTAAAACTTACAGGTTTACCATCCTCATCAAAAAACCATAGATAAGAATCACCTGGCGTTGTTCCGCCTTTTGCATAAGTTACTAGCAACGCTTTTTTGTTGTTATCTAAAGTCACTAATGTACGCTTTACTCCCTCATCAAAAACCTTATATGGTGCTACCAACCAAAATGAGTCATTATTAAAATAACTCACTGCTTTTTTAATTAAACTATTTTTTTTTGCATTTAAAACCAACTGATTGTCTTGATACACTTGACTTGTTTCTAGCGCATTAAAATTTAAATCAACTTTATAGTTTTTAAAATACACTTCGCATGTATTTTTGTTTTTACTCCATTTATAATGGTGTCTATTTTTAAATGTCCATTCAATATAATTAGTTGCTTTATAGGCTTTATAATTTAAAGCATTGAGCATCCTATTTGCCATGACATCTGTTTCGGCAGAAACTACACCTGTAGGCAGTGTTTCATTATATTTTAAATACACAAAACCAAAAAGTAACGCACTGGGCAGTGTAAAAAAAATAATAATTCCGATACTAATTTTAAACAAACGTTTTAAGGTTAGTTTTTTACGTTTTGCCATTTTTTATACTTTAAAATCCAATTGCAGTATCGTCGCCTCGTCTATCGGCGCCACCCTCAAGAGTACCATTATCAAGTACTAAAATACCATCAACCTTACCAATAACTGGCGAATTTTTTTCATTAATATTATAGCCTTTTTCTTTTAGCTGCTCTACTAAAGTTTTATCAAAACTATGAGGCTCCATTCGCACTTCATCTGGCAACCATTGGTGGTGAAAACGCGGTGCATCAACAGCTTGTTGCATTGTCATATTATACTCATGCACATTCAATATGGTTTGTAATACTGAGGTAATGATAGTTGAACCTCCTGGCGTACCTACACTCATTAAAAGCTTTCCGTTTTTTTCGATTATTGTAGGTGTCATTGAGCTTAACATACGTTTTTGTGGTGCAATACTATTTGCTTCGGCACCTACCAAACCAAACATATTTGGCACACCTGGTTTACTACTAAAGTCATCCATTTCATTGTTTAAAAAGAATCCTAACTCACTACAAAATAATTTAGACCCGAAACCACCATTAAGGGTTGTGGTTGCCGAAATTGAGTTACCAAATTGATCAATTATTGAATAGTGGGTGGTTTCATCACTTTCAATAATCTCAACATTACCATGTGACATATCACTAGATAGTGTTGCTTTATCAAAAGAAAACGAAGACATTCTATTTTTTAAATATGTCGTACTCGTCAATTCTTTTCTTGGCACAGACACAAAATCGGGATCACCAAGATAAAAGCTTCTATCAGCATAAGCACGACGCTCAGCTTCGGTAATTACTTGTATTGATTTTAATGAATTATGCCCATACTTATGTAAATCATAAGGTTCAATCATTGTCATAATTTGAGATAAACATATTCCCCCGCTAGAAGGTGGCGACATTGAGATAATTTTTAAGTCGTCATAATTAAATGTAACTGGAGTACGCCATTTAGCTTCGTAATTAGCTAAATCTTCCTCAGTGATTATTCCGCCATTAGCTTGCAAAAAATTTACTAAAACTTTAGCATTTTCACCTTTATAAAATCCATCCCTACCATTTTGCATAATAGTAGTTAACGTTTTAGCTAGAGCTGTATATTTTATGGTATCATTTTGTTTCCAATTGGCCATAAACAGCATTGAATCTTTATTAACGGTTTTAAAAACATCTTGATAATGTTTAATTCGTTTTTCTTGCTTTTTAGTAACAACAACGCCTTTATTAGCTAATTTTATAACAGGTGCCATTATGGTCTCTATAGGCAACGACCCCATTTTTTTATGCACAGCAAACATACCTGCAACTGTACCAGGTACACCAACTGCTAAGGCTCCTTCGGTGCTTTTTTTAGGAATTACATTACCAATACTATCTAAATACATGTTTTTTGACGCCGCCATGGGTGCTTTTTCGCGATAATCAAGTGCTCCTATTTCTCCATCATTTTTACGATATACCATAAAACCGCCACCGCCAATGTTTCCTGCAAAAGGGTAAGCTACCGCCAATGCCAATTCTGTCGCAACCATAGCGTCAAAGGCATTACCGCCTTGTTGTAAAATTTGTTTTCCTATTTTTGAAGCTTCAACTCGTGCCGAAACCACCATCGCTTTACTAGCTATTAGCCCTCGTTTTGTTTCGTCTGTTTTTGGCTTAGTTTCAGTTTTACAAGCTGTTAATAATACGCTAAATGCACAAAGTGTTAGTAATATATTTTTCATGTTAGTTAGTTATTTATTTTCTGTGGTTATTTGTGTATGATCTTCATTATAATGTTTCCAAAAGCCATAAGGCTTATCTTGTGAATAATGCCCTTCACTTTCTACTTTACCATTTTTATAGTATGTTTTCCAAAAGCCATCCTTTATATTATTAGCATAATTACCTTCTTTTTTTACCTTTCCATTTTTAAAATAATATTTCCAAAAACCATTTTTTATGCCATTAGAAAAATGCCCTTCACTTTTAAGCGTATTGTTTGGGTAATATAATTTTGTAAACCCATTTAAATTATCAGAAACGATAGACTCTTGAACGGGTGATTTTTTTCCCACCTCATCAAAAACATTTGATTTCTTTTCGGTTTTACAAGCTGTTACCAATATGCTAAAAAGACAAACTGTTAGTAATATGTTTTTCATGTTAATTATTTAATTAATCTTGTGAAGATAATAAATCTAATGTTTTTGATGAAAAATTAATTAGTTCTTCAAAAAAATTGGCAAACTCAGCTTCAAACTCGTCATAATAAATAGTAAGCTCCTTTGTAGCTAAGTTCATTTTAGAGATGTTATTTGTTCTTTTATTAACACCATCCAACACTTTTTGAATACCTTGTATAGACGCATAACTTAGTAACCAATTATCCTCAATCATATATGGCATCATGGTTTGTATACGCAAAGGCAAAACATCAAAATTAGCTTTTAAAAGTGTGTAAAAATTTTCTACATACTCATCCAAAGGCAAACGGCAATAATTAGACCAGTTTTTGGCTAAAAAATGATCATAAAATATGTCAACGATTACGCCAGCATAATGCCCGTAATGTTTATGCAAACGCTTAGTACTTGATTTAACTATAGGATGACTATCGGTATAACTATCGATTTGTCGGTGTAATAAAATTCCTTTTTTTATGTCCTTCGGAAAATCTTGATACTTTTTACCTTTAATTCCATCGGCTATAAAATTACCAATAACAACTTGTTCATTAATGCCTGATAAATATATATGTGCTAAATAATTCATCTATTTATGATTGCATTGTAGTAATTACATTTACAGTATTATGTAACGTTTTATGAACAGGACATTTATCTGCTATTTGCAATAAACGTTGTGTTTGCTTTTCGTCCAAATCACCTTCAACTTTTATACTTCGTGTAAATGTATCAATTTTTGATGATGAAGTTTCGCTAACCTCCTTGCTATAATTAGTATGTACTTGTACATTTTTAATCGCCCAACCTTTTCGTTTTGCATACATTTGGATAGTCATAACTGTACACGCTGATAAACCCGCAGAAACCAACTCATAAGGTGATGGACCAAAATCATTTCCGCCATAAAACAGAGGCTCATCAGCAACCATTTGATGATTACCTACTTGCATATATGTTGTAAATTTATCTATCGATTTTAAACTAGCTGCAACATCAAAACTAGTTTTTGGAAAAATCAACTCAGGAATATCTAAATAACGTTTTACCCATCCTGCTATTACTTCACCTACATACAAAGAGTCTTTTTTATTAGTAAGTAAATGATCTGCACTATCTAACGATACAAAACTTTTAGGGTGGCTTGCAGCAACATAAATTTCTTCGGCATTTTTAACACCTACGATACTATCGCTTGGCGAATGCATAACCAATACTGCTTTATTCAATTTTTTAGCAACTTCGGGAAGTGATTTAGTTTCTAAATCGTCAACAAATTGCTTTTTTATCGTAAATACACGTCCTCCCAAATCTACTTTAGCCAATCCAGTAGTATTAATTTCATCAATACTCGAATCAAATAAATGCTGTACATGCTTTGGGTTTGAAGGCGCACCCACAGTAACAACTGCCTTAATTGAACTTAACTGTGATGCTGCAAAAATTGACGCTGCTCCTCCTAATGAATGCCCTATAATTAAAGTTGGTGCTTTATAATTAGCATCTAAAAACTGTGCCGCACTGACCAAATCTGCAACATTTCCAGAAAAATTGGTATCCTCAAAATCGCCATCACTTTCGCCAAGACCAGTAAAATCAAATCTTAAAATTCCAAATCCTTTTGAAGTCAACGCTCGTGAAATGTTTTTTACTGCTGATAAATTTTTATTACAGGTAAAGCAATGTGCAAAAATCACAAAATTATGAGGCTCTTGATGTTTTGGCATCTCCAATCGACCAGATAGTTTTTGATTTGAATTATTTAAAAATGTGATTTTTTCTGACATAATACTATTTATTTTAAAAATTAAAGTGCTTTTAAATTTACACCTATACTGAAATAACATTAAAGATTAACTCCCTCAACCTTTTACTTCATAAATACATAGTTAAAAACCTCTTTAAAATATAATT
>CALDUQ010000072.1 GCA_937924845.1 uncultured Flavobacteriaceae bacterium | reverse complement strand
AACAATTGAAAGTTATGGGTTTAAATACTGACGAGAAAATAATTAATGATTTTACTAAAAAAACTATAAAGTCATTGCCTTTGGAATTGCCTTCGGATAGTTTTACCGAAATGGTTATGCAGCGTATTGATTCAAAAAATAGTGCAGAAATCTATCAACCATTAATTACAAAAAAAGTGTTCTGTATTGTTTTTAGTGCTGTTTTGGCATTAATGGTAATTAGCGTGTGGTCTCCATCACTTAAATATAAATGGTTTAATGAGATGAAGTTTTTTAATTTAACAGATGTTTTTTCTCAATTTAATGTATTGTCGTTTTCAATGTCAAAAACTACATTATATACCGTTATAGTGTGTAGTATTTTTGTTTTAGCACAAGTGATTATTTTAAAGCAACGCCACAATAAACTCTTTAATAGTTAGTAAGATATTTTATGTTATAAACTATTAATTGTAACGCTTGTTATTGTATTTTTGTAATTGTAAATCGCCTTATCGCTACACGTTTGTGTAGAGGAAAGTCCGAACACCATAGTGCAGTATAGTGGTTAATGGCCACCAGTTGAAAAGCTAGGAAAAGTGCAACAGAAAGTATGTACAGGTAATGCTGTAGTGAAATCAGGTAAACTCTATACGGTGCAATGCCATGTATACCAACAATTAAGAGTAGCGCGCTCAATGTTGGAGGGTAGGCAGCTAGAAAGTATTGGTAACAATGCTTCGAGATAAATGATAAGGGTGTTTTTTATAAAACATACAGGATTCGGCTTATAGATTTACATGCACACTTAAAACCCTTTTTTAATAGTATTAAAAAGGGTTTTTTTATTTCAATTCAAAAAAACTAAACATGTTGCCGCCGTAGCTTTTTGAAAAGCTAAATTCATCTAATTTTGATAAATCGGTATGTTTTGAGTGTTCAATAATTAAAACACCATCGGGTTGTAATAGCTCGTTTTTAAAAACTAAAGTTGCTATTTTAGAAAAATCTTCGTCAGAAAAATCATAAGGCGGGTCTGCAAAAATAAGGTCTTGTTTTTGTGTTGTTTTTTCTAAAAACTTATAAACATTACTTTTTATGGCGCTAATTGGCATTTCAAAACTGTCGGCAGTTTGGTTAATAAATTTAATACATCCAAAATCTTGATCGACAGCGGTTATTTGAGTAGTTCCTCTTGAGGCAAACTCGTAGCTAATGTTTCCTGTACCTGCAAATAAATCAAGTACAGCAATTTCATTAAAATAATACCTGTTGTTAATAATATTAAAAAGACCTTCCTTAGCCATATCGGTAGTTGGCCTAACAGGTAGTTTTTTGGGAGCGCTAATGCGTCGCCCTTTGAATGTGCCAGATATTATTCGCATTAAAAACTGTTTGTTATTATTTGGTTTAAAATAGTTTTGTTTTTTATATGTTTTGCAACAGAAAAACTAGTGGTTATGGCTTCTATCTTTACATTTCTGATGTATTTATATAAAATTTTAAACTCGTCAGACTCTTTTTTAATAGCATTTAAAATAACGACTTCAACATCATTAGGGTCAAGGTTTAATTGCTCTAAAGTAAATAATGTGTAATAAATAAAATCTTCTTTAGTTGTATAATTAAAAACGTTTTGAAAAATTAATTGATTAGCATTTAAAGCAATAATGTCAAGTTGATTATTGTGTATATTTAAATATACTTTATGGCCAATGTTGTTTTGTTTTAAATGTTGTATTGATTGCAAAAGTAAAGAGGTGTAATGTATGTTTTCAATACTTTTATATTTAGTGTTTAAGTAGTCGTTTACGGCTGTAAATGCTAAATAAACGCAGTAACTAGTGTTGTTTTCGTGATAATTATATAAAATAGTATCGTTAGGTAATGGCTTAGTGTTAAATTTTAAATAATCAATAGCATTAGTTTTATCAAACATCGCTTTAGGCACTAAGGAAAAAAGCATGTTATTATGAATAACTTTTACACTTTTAAATGCTAGTTTTAGGATGCTTTCAGAATTGAATATCGCATCTAATTTTTCAACAATAGTTGATGGAGTGAGTTTTTTTTCAAATACAAATGTTTTGTAGTATTCAAACGTATTAGTGTCTATACGTAATATACAAAAACAAAGTCCATTCAAGCTAACTTGAATGGACAATTTGTAATTTGAAAACTCACTAATATTATTTGGTTGAATAGTTTTTAGGCCAGTTTCCATTTGTGTTTACTTCGTTTAATGAGCCAACTCTAATTGCATCACCGTTAATTTGCTCAACAGAAACAACTTGAAGTTCTTTGTTTACAATATCTTGTGGTTGATCAAATAAAATATCTTTTTTGTAAGCAACAGCTTCAAAAGTTCCAATTTTAAAGTTATTTTGCTCAATCACTCCAGTTTTCATTTCAAACTTACTGCCTTCTTTTCCAACAGGCACGTTCATCATTGTTTTGTAGCGGTTATCACTCCCAAATAATGAATCTCTAACAGATTTGTATCCAAGTGTATCTACTATAACAATATCTTTTGTCATATCAATACCAAAACGTCTTGATTGCTCTACGTCACGTACAGTACTATCACGCTGTTGTGTAATGGTGTATTTAGCAGTGTCGATGAATTTAATTAAGTTCTCAAAATTAGGTGCAAAAGTACCAGTTACTGTTTGATGTGCTAACTGAGCATCTCTAATATCAATCATAACAGGAATAACTTTAGCATATCTAGCATCGCGTAATTTTTTAAATCTTATTTCACCATATACAGAGTTAATTGTAATGTAACCTAAATATATAATTAGAGCCCATAACCCTAATAAAAGAACTGGTTTAAATTTCACAGGCAGATATTTATCTATAAGTTTTATAATTACCACAAAGAGACCGAATGAAATTATAGATCCAAAAATCATATACCATGCTCTAGGGCTAAGATCCAATCCAAGCCATTCAAAAAGTCTAAACATTCTAAAAAGCATCAATGAAATTAATACTATTCCATAAATCAAAACTTTTTCTTTATTTTTTTTTAACATCTTTTAATTTTTTAGTTTAGTTATACGTTTAAAGCAAATCTACAATTTTTTTTTATTCATAAAAATGATTGCGAAAAAAATCATTCATATATTTGTTAAATATATAAAGATATCTTAAAAATTAATGACATCTAGCGATTTTTTTACAGTCTTAAAACAACAATTTCCTTTTGACCCCACTTCAAAGCAACTTGTTGTGCTAGATCAAATTTCAGATTTTATATTTAGCAAGTCTAATCAAGATGTTTTTTTGTTAAAGGGCTATGCAGGTACGGGTAAAACTACTATAATTGGCACTATTGTTACAAACTTATGGAAGGCTAAAAAAAGTGCAGTTTTAATGGCGCCAACAGGTAGGGCGGCTAAGGTTATATCTAACTACTCAAAAAAGGAAGCTTTTACAATTCATAAAAAAATTTACTTTCCTAAAAGTGATAAAAGCGGTTCGGTAAAATTTACTTTACAGCCTAATAAACATAAAAACACCATTTTTATAGTTGACGAAGCCTCGATGATACCCGATGCGCCTTCAGAATCTAAACTATTTGAAAACGGATCATTGTTAGATGATTTAATGCAATACGTATACTCGGGGCATCAATGTAAACTGCTATTAATTGGGGATACAGCACAATTACCACCAGTAAAACTTGAAGTTAGCCCAGCGTTGGATGAAAACAAACTGTCATTAAATTATAATAAAAATGTAGTTAGAATAGAGTTAGATGAAGTCGTTAGACAGTCAAGTGACTCTGGTATTTTGTTTAACGCAACTTTACTGAGAGAAGCATTAAAAGCAGAAATTTATGATAGCTTTAAATTTAGTTTAAATACCTTTAAAGATATTGTAAGGCTTATTGATGGACATGATATAATTGATGCTATAAACGACTCGTATAGCCGATTTGGTAATGAAGATACAGCTATTATAGTAAGGTCAAATAAACGCGCAAATTTATATAATGAGCAAATACGATCTCGTATTTTATATAATGAACATGAGTTAACAGCTGGCGATTATTTAATGGTTGTTAAAAATAATTACTTTTGGGTAAAACCTACTAGCGAAGCAGGTTTTATAGCAAATGGAGATATTATAGAGGTTTTAGAAATTTTTGCAATCAAAGAATTATATGGATTTAGATTTGCAGAAGTTAAAATCCGTATGGTTGATTATCCTAAAATGAAAGCTTTTGAAACTGTACTAATGTTAGATACGATAAAAGCAGAAACCCCTTCATTACCTTATGAAGACTCAAACCGACTTTATCAAGAGGTTATGAAAGATTATCAAAACGAATCTTCAAAATATAAAAAATTTGTAAAAGTTAAAAGCAATAAGTTTTTTAATGCTCTGCAAGTAAAATTTTCATACGCTATTACTTGTCATAAATCACAGGGAGGACAATGGGAAACCGTTTTTGTTGAACAACCTTATTTACCTAATGGCATAGATAAAGATTACTTACGGTGGTTATATACAGCAATTACAAGAGCCAAAGACCGCTTATATTTAATTGGTTTTAAAAATGAAGCTTTTGAAGATGAATAATTTACGAACAATACTAATAATAAAATTTTAATGAAAATCATAGCAATGCTTCCCGCTAGGTATAACGCAAGTCGTTTTCCTGGTAAATTAATGAAAAGTTTAGGTGGTAAATCGGTTATTTACCGAACATATCAAGCCACTGTTGATACCAAGCTTTTTGATGAGGTTTATGTGGTTACCGATAGTGATAGTATTGAAGATGAAATTATAAAAAATGGCGGTAAGGTCATTAGAAGTAAAACCGAACACGAATCAGGCAGTGACCGTATTGCAGAGGCGGTAGAAAATCTTGATGTTGATTTGGTGATAAATGTGCAGGGCGACGAACCTTTTATAGAAAAACATAGTTTAAAAATGTTGATAGACGCATTTAAATCTGATGTAAATCAAACTATTGATTTAGCCTCATTAATGGTGCATATTACCGACGAAAATGAAATATGTAACCCAAATGCAGTAAAAGTAATTGTAGATCAAGATAATTTTGCTTTATATTTTTCACGTCACCCAATACCATTTCATCGTGATAAAACTATAAATACTAAATACTATAAACATAAAGGTATTTATGCTTTCAGAAAACAAGCCCTTTTAGATTTTAAAAATTTGCCAATGCAAATGCTTGAAGCTTCCGAAAAAATAGAATGCATACGCTATCTAGAATATGGTAAAACTATTAAAATGATTGAAACAACAATAGATGGTATCGGTATAGATACTCCCGAAGATTTAATAAATGCCCAAGCACAATGGAAATAGATAAAATTAAAGTAATAGCATTTGATGCCGATGATACATTATGGGTAAACGAAACGTATTTTAGAAAAGCAGAGCATGAGTTTACGCAAATTATAAAACCATATTGCTCAAATACTAATATTGATAAAGCTCTTTTTGAAAAAGAAATTAGTAATCTATCAATTTATGGCTACGGTGTTAAGGGTTTTGTTTTATCAATGATAGAGCTGGCAATAGAACTTTCTGATAATAACTTGCCAAATACGGCAATACACAAAATTGTTAATATCGGAAAAACTATGATAAATGCACCAGTTGAGTTATTACCAAATGTTGAAACAGTTCTTGATGAATTATCAAAAACATACAAATTAATAGTCGCTACTAAAGGCGATTTATTAGATCAAGAGCGTAAGTTAGCAAAATCAGGTTTGTTAAAATATTTTGATCATGTAGAGGTGTTAAGTGATAAAAAAGAAGTAAATTATAAGCAATTATTAAAAAAAATAAATACCAAGCCTTATGAATTATTAATGGTAGGAAACTCATTAAAATCAGATGTTTTACCACTTGTAGCTATTGGTGCAAGCGCCATACATATACCATTTCATACCACATGGGCACATGAAGAAGTTAAAGAAATAAATGATAAAGCTTTAACCTATACAACACTAACAAGCATTAATGATTTAAAATCAATATTAATTAACTAAATATGACAAGATGGTTAGCTAAATTTATTTATTTTAAAATTTTAGGTTGGAAGTTTACAGGAAATGTAAACATGTCTAAAAACACAGTAAAAAAAGCTGTAATTATTGCTGCGCCACATACAAGCTGGCATGATTTTTATATTGCTATTTTATTACGAAAAATTATAGGAGTTAAAACCAATTTTATAGCAAAAAAAGAACTTTTTGTAGGGCCATTAGGTTGGTATTTAAAAAAACTTGGCGGCGCGCCAATTGATAGAGCAGTGGCTAGTAATACAGTAGAAACAATTGCAGAGTATTATAAAAAAAATGATGAATATAGAATAGCATTAGCGCCAGAAGGGACAAGAAAAAAAGTAGATAAATGGCGTACAGGTTTTTATCATATAGCTAAAGCGGCTAACGTGCCAATATTAATGTTTACACTCGATTTTAAAAATAAAGAGAATAAAATATCTCAACCCTTTTATCTCACTGATGATATGGACGCCGATATTAAAAACATGATGCAATTTTATAAAAACGCCGTTGGTAAAGTCCCTAAATATTCATAGCTGTAAATGTTAAGTAAAAAGTTAAATTACATCACGTTATATTTATTAAATGACCTTAAAACAATTAGCAAAAAAATTAAACGTATCCATATCAACCGTTTCAAAAGCACTAAATGATAGTCATGAAATTAGTAAGGATACAATAAAAAGAGTTAAAGAGTTAGCTGCGCTTTATAATTATGTGCCAAATAAATCGGCATTAAGTTTAAAGCAAAGTAAAACAAAAACTATAGGTGTAATTGTACCAAATATATTAAATCATTTTTTTGCTAAAGCACTTGTAGGTATTGAAAAAGAAGCAACCAAAAACGGCTATCAAATTATAGTTTGTCTATCAAATGAATCCTTAAAAAAAGAACAAGACAATATTCAATGGCTAACCAACGGAAGCGTTGATGGATTAATTTTTGCTGTTGCCGAAGAAACTATTGTAGAGCGAGAGTCAAGCCATTTTAAAAAACTTTTAGATTTGAATATACCATTTGTAATGTTTGATAGAGTTTTAGAAGACGTGAAAACGGATAAAGTAATAATTAATGATACTGAAGCAGGTTATAAAGCTACCAAAAGTTTTATTAATCAAGGACGTAAAAAAATTGGATTAATAAATTGTATTGATAATTTAAATGTAGCTAAACTTAGACAAACAGGTTATGAAAAGGCAATAATCGAAACTTTTGGTGAGTTAAACCAAAAATTAATTTTAAAAACATCGATCAATAATATTCAAGATAAAATCAAAATGTTTTTAAATGAAAATGAGCTAGATGCTATATTAGCAATAGATAATGTTACAGGAGTGATAGCAATTAACATAGCCAAAAGTTTAAAGTTTTCAATACCAAAAGATATTTCTATAATAGGTTTTGCCGACTCATTAATAGCTAGGTATGCTTATCCTACATTAACAACTTTAGATTCGAGACCCGATTTAATTGGCTCTACAGCTTGCAAACAGTTAATACATCGCTTGGATAGCAATCAACTTGATAGTACTTTTCCTAAATTAACTGTTATTGATACCAAAATTAGTAGCGGTGGCTCGTTTTAATGTCTTAAATCATCTATTAAATTTATGTACAGGATGACCAAGCGAAGGTGGCAGTTTAAAAGAAGCTGTTGCAACCAATTATACAGCAATGAAATATTTTATAGATACAATGGCTTGGATAAGAGTTAACACAATTCTTATTTCTAATCTTTTGATGAATCTTGGCAAACTAACGAATAAGGAGATGTAGGCGCTTATTGGGGTTTATGGTATAAAAGAGAGTTAAAAAAAAACATCATCTGGCACATAAAATAGCCAAAGCTTTTATTGTATCACCTTGATTTAAAACATCTTTTGCAAATTGATGTAAATCATTGTCGTTAGAAATTCCGTAGTGTTCAATTGTTTTTTTTGCAGCATCAA
>CALDUQ010000071.1 GCA_937924845.1 uncultured Flavobacteriaceae bacterium | reverse complement strand
ATGTACTTACCTGGAACACAACAACAAATACTTGGGTGGTCTCTAGCCCTACTACCGCAGGTTTAAGCATTACAAATACCACAGTAAAATCAATAAATAGGGCACGAATAGCCATACAACCCGAAGCAAATGTTAATAGTGGTTTAGTTACTATTACACCAAGCGCATTTGAGCTAAACGAAACAACTGCAACCCTTAATGGCAGCAATATTACAGGATTAGATGGCGACATAAAATTTACCATCCAACCCAACGTTACATCAACAACACTACGTACCAACCTTATTTGTAATTTTTTAGTTAATGGCACATTAGTAAATAGCGTGGCGGGTGCTTTATATATTCGCGCAGATAATAATCATAATGAGTCGGGTACAAATTTTATTTTTAATTATGAAAACGCATTACCAACCGATAATTTTTCATTTTCGTTTACTCGCGAGGCCGAAACTGGTACGGTAGCATTAGTATCCGCAGGCACAAAAATGTCATATATTTTTTTAGAGCATTTTAATGAAGTAAGCGTTATTTCAAACATAACTGCGCCCATTGACTTATCAATAGTTACAGGCCCCAAAGGAGACACAGGTCCACAAGGTGCACAAGGCGCAACAGGCTCGCCTGGCCCTGTTATATCAAGCCCTACACAAACCTATCAAGCCTCTGGTAGTATTGCTGCAAATGGCACGCCAAATTACATACAAGGCGCAACGGTAACACGAGTGAGTACTGGTAATTATACCGTTACCTTAAACGCACCACATGCTAATGGCGCCAATTACCCTGTACTATTTGCCATGGAACAAAATGCAGGTATTGACGATTACATACCTGCTTATGTTATCGAGTCGCCTACAGTTTTTAGAATTGAAATTACCGAACAAGATAATGGTGCATCGGCTGGTGTATTTAGAGATGCAGGATTTAGTTTTTATATCGCTTTTTAAATCATGAAAACAATTAAGCCTTATCGCCTTATTGTACTTTTAGCGATGCTATTTGCAAACATTTGCACTACTCAAATTAGCATAACCTCAGCGCAAGTCGCTACAATTACTACTGCTGGTACTGCTACTCAAGGTGATTATTACTTAACCTCAGACACCAATAACTTATATGTTGGCTTAGAAGACGGCTCATTACAACCTATTGGCATAATTACAAATACAGGTACAACTACTGCTGATGTACTAACCTGGAATACAACAACTAATACTTGGCAACCACAAAACCCCGAAACTAACGGGCTATTTATAGAAAAAGAAACATTGCGCTATAAAAGCAGTGCCAGACTTAAAATACAACCCGAAACAAATATTAACACTGGTACATTTGTAATTACCCCTCAAAATTTTGAATTAAACGAAACCACCGCTACAATTAGTGGCAATACCATAACGGGCTTGGTTGGCAATTTGCGTTTTATAGTACAGCCACAAATATTTAGTTTTAGCATACGTACCAACTTTATATGTAACTTTTTAGTTAATGGCGCAATACGCAACAACCTATCGGGAGCACTTTACAACCGTGCCGAAAACAATCATGATGAAACAGGCACCAATTTTATATTTGAGTATGAAGGCGCTTTGGCAACCGATACGTTTTCGTTTTCTTTTACAAGAGAAGCCAATACAGGTAATGTTGAGCTCATATCACAAGATGGTATGACCTCCTACATTTATATTGAACATTATAAAACAATGGATGCCATAGTAGATTTTTCGGTAAGAGCCAACTTAACTCCCAAACAAGGTTTAAAGGGCGATACGGGCGATATGGGACCAACAGGACCACAAGGTTTACAAGGTTCGGCAGCATTAACACCAACCTATGTATATCACGCCTCGGGTGTTGTTAACGCCAATGGCATACCACGTTATATACAGGGTTGTAGTGTTGTAAAAAACCCTGGCATAGGCAGTTACACCATAACGTTTGATACGCCGCACGCCAATGGTGCCAATTATCCTATTTTATTTGCCATGGAACAAAATGCGGGTAGAGATGATTATGTATCGGCATACAACAATGTCACTGCAAACGGGTTTGATATTCAAATTAGCGAGCACGATACAGGCACCGCTCCTGGTACTTTTGTTGAGGCTGGTTTTAGTTTTTTTATATCCTTTTAATTTATGTTATTAAAAAACCAATGTTAAATTAAGCATTTAAACTGCTATTGCTTACACCAGTTTTTATGCAATTGGCTTATTTTGGAGCAATTTCATAAATTGGTAATTAAAAAAAGCGCCCAAAACTCCAAACACATAAAAATACCATTGCGGTTTTACTAATTCAGGAAATATTTCAGTCCATTGCCAAGTTGTGCCAAAAGCAATGCGATAGTCCCAAGCCATAGCATTACAAGCCACATAGTAAAAAACTAAATACACTATTACCATGCCTATTCTATAACGATACTTACAAAATAACTTAGGCAAAAGCCATAGAAACAAATTTGCTAAAACAAAGGAAAGTATACCAAAAATCAATATGCCGTCACGATAAATCCCAAAAAAATCGTTGGTAGTAACACTTACTAATCTAAATGTTTTTTCGAAGGCATATATAGGTAAAAAGTAGGTTGACCAAAATAAAACACCTACAAAAAATTTAAAATATAATGTCATTTATCATCTGTTTTTAGCGCCCAAACGCCATAACCATTTGTGCGTAATTTTTTCAATATCGCCTTCAGCGGAAGCGTAATAAAATTAGTGTTTTAGGTATGCAAAACAAAACTTAAAAAGTTTACAAATCTTTAAAATCATCAAAATACACTTCGTGCAGTATGTGGTCGTTTTGTTGGTCATACTTAATGGTACGTCCCGAGGTTTCATCTACACCATAATACTCCCAATTATTCTCATCAATACTGGTTGCTGTTGGTGGCAAATATGTGGTTAAATAGGGGTTTAAATCATTCCATTTTTTGGTATTAAAAAACTCCGAAATATTAATATAGCCATTATCAAAATTTGTAAATGCAAACTGCTTTAACTCATGCCACAACATGCCTTGGCTTGCACACTTAAAAAGAGCATAACTTTTATCCTCTTCACAACCAATAAGCAGCGCTGTACCGCCAAAGGTTTGTATCCACTGCTGCAGTGTTTTACGCCAGTTTAGCATACTATTTTGACTAAGCTTATCGGTTTTAAAGGCATAAAATCGCTGAAACGAACGCCAACCACAACTATCAACTTCATGCACTTCAAGACTGTGCTTATATATAGTGGCTATCCAATTATTGCTATAGTTGCCTTCAACAATATCGGATAGCTCATAACTTACTGCTGCGGTAGTTTTAATATGCTGCTCAAAATATTGAGGATTTTTAATTAAATACGGATGTAAGGCTGGTTTTGCCTGTTCATGCTTTACAAACTGCCTAGTGGCATAATCTAGCTCTAACAAACTAAGTGTTTTGCTACTGTTTTTATAGGTTACCGTGTGTAAAACAACACGGTTAAAACTAGGAAATTCATTTTTAAGCTCTAACTCAAAGTCAAAATCTTGCTCATACCCACACTCAATAGTACACTTTAGCCGCTTTGACAAATCGGTTGCCAAGCGTATAAGGCTTGAGGTATCTAAATTATGGTTAGTAAGTGCTTGTGTTGTTTTACCCATTTGTTAACGGTGTTTTAACTGTTTTCTACAATTTTTATGTCTTCGGGGGTTAACTCGTACAATTCGTACACCATTTGGTCTATTTCCTTGTCGGTTTTGTTTATTTCTGCTTGTAGGGCTTGTACTTCGGCTTTTTTGGTTTCAAATACGTCCATCCACTCCATCTCGTCGAGCTTGGTCAACAATGCCAATGGGCTTACGCCCATTGTGTTGTTTTTTTTTGAAAATTAGACGTTATTACATATACACAGCCCGTTTGGTTGGCTTTGTAATCAAAGGCTTGCTGTCGTACTTTTTCTAAATCTTTGGTATTGGTACCTTTAAGCTCAATAACGCCCAGCGCCTTATTGTCTTTTAAAATGGCGCCGTCGGCTTTTTTGCTGTTTTTTTCGTTTTTGTATTCGGCTACTAAGTTAAAATTGGCATTAGGCTTCATGGTATAGCCTAGTATATTGGTAAACAATTCGGTTAAAAAAATGCCTTGGTATTCTTCCTCTTTACTCGCCCTAATATTGTCTTGAATTTTAGGGTCGTGTAAATATTTTGTAAACTTTTTATACGCTTTCGCGGAAGCAGAATAGTCTTGTTGTTTTAAATATTTTTGGAGTACCGCGTTTTGAAATAATGGCATTTTGTTGTTTTTGTAGTTTAAATTTAAACAAAAAAACGGATTATAACATAGGGTTTATATTATAATCCGTTTTTACGCTTTAGGCAATTTGCCTTATTGTGTTATTTTAACACCTCAACCAAAGGCTCACCAATAGCACGATTAGGAAAACTAGTGCCTAATAATGCCGATATGGTTGGTGCAATATCGGTAATTGCTGTTTTGGTAAACGAGCTACCCTGTTTTACACCTTTGCCATAAAATAATAATGGTACATGCGTATCATAGCTTAAACCCGAGCCGTGTGTTGAGCCTGTTTTGCTATAGGTAATATACGCAGGGCTGTAAACATAAAGTACATCGCCCGATTTTTTTTGATTATACCCGTTTTGCAATAACAACTCCATACCACCAGCAAAAGGCGCTGCTGCCATAGTTTTTGCTGTATAGGCTTTATCAATATCTTTATACGCTATCATTTCATCGACAATTGCTTCTTGAATTTCGCCCAGATTAAGGTTATTGTTTTTTATAACCTCGTGATTTAAAAATATTTGATTGTTGCTTATATTTTTAATCAAGTTATCGGTATTGAATTTTGCTTTTAAAAAGGCTTTAAGTGTATTGTTATGCGTTTCATCATCAACATAACCAGCAGGTATGTTAACCGATTTTAAATAGCTTGGTACATTAACTGCGCCATGATCGGCAGTTAAAAACACGGTGTATTGTCCTTTACCTACTTTGGCATCTAGCGCTGCAAATAAACGCTCTAAATCTTTATCTAAACGCAGGTAGGTGTCTTGAATTTCTTTAGAGTTTACCCCAAAGTTATGCCCAACATAATCGGTACTCGAAAAACTAACCGTTAACACATCGGTAATTGCATCGCCGCCCAAGTTTTCGCCATCGAGCGCAGCAATAGCAAAATCGGCCGTTAAGGCATTACCATACGCTGTAGCTTTAAGAATGTCAAACCCTTCGTTTTTGTCTTTCAACACGTTTAAGTCGTAAGGAAATGTTGCGGTGTCTTTACCTTCAAAACCTCTTTCAAAAGCATTTAAATCGTCGCCACTTTCAACATAGGTATCAATATCATATAGTGTTGTCCAAGGTTTTAAATACGATTCGGCAATAGGTTTTGCATTAAAGTTTTTAACCCAATCAGGCAGTTGGTTCATATAATAGGTACTAGAAATCCATTTTCCTAAATCTTTACCATGAAACCAATATGCAGCATTTGCAGTATGTCCTGCTGGTAAAATGGCACCCCTATCCTTTATGGCAATACCAATGGTTTTTCCTTTAAACTCGGTAAACAATCTATTTTCGTCACCAAAGGTTGTCGACATTAAGCGTCTTGGCGACATTTGCTCTTTAACATGGTCAATACCTACGGATTTTACAGTATTATCACTAGCGCAATACACACTTTTATCAATAGTTTTATCATACCAATAATTGCTAATTATACCATGATATTTTGGTGTTGTACCTGTGTAAATAGAGGCATGCCCTGGGCCTGTATATGTTGGCACATAATTATAATGGTTGTTTTTAAAATTAAAGCCTTGTGTCATTAATCGTTTAAAACCACCATCGGAAAACCGATTGTAAAACCGATTTAAATAATCGTATCGCATTTGGTCAACTACAATACCAACCACCAATTTTGGCGAACTGTTAAGATTATTTACTGGTGACACTGGCTTAACTGTAGCAGGTGGCGCTGGCGGAGTTGGCGCTGACAATTGTTCTGAAGTTTTACACGAAAAACAAATAGCAGATGCAACTATTAATAAAACTACTTTTTTCATATTTATATGTTGATTTTAAAGATTTTTCAAAAATAATAATTTTAATACGTGTGTATTACTAATTAGTGATTAAAAACTGGCTGTATTTTTATAATTTAGCAAATACTTATTTTGTTATATGAAATACCTCCATAATATCGGACTTTATTTTTTAATGGTTAAAGAAATGTTTCGAAAACCTGTAAAATGGTCGGTCATGAAGTCCTTAATACTTAAAGATATTGAAGATTTAATATTTGGCTCAATTGGCATTGTTGCATTTATATCGTTTTTTGTGGGTGGTGTTATCACCATACAAACCGCTTTAAATATGGATGGCAACCCTATGGTGCCCGATTATTTAGTGGGCTTTGCAACACGACAATCTATTATATTAGAGTTTGCACCAACCTTTGTATCTATAATTATGGCAGGTAAAGTGGGTTCATTTATCACCTCAAGCCTTGGCACCATGCGTGTAACCGAACAAATTGATGTACTTGATGTAATGGGAATAAACTCAATTAATTACTTAGTATTTCCTAAGGTGGTTGCCTTAATGTTATACCCGTTTTTAATATCTATCGGTATGTTTTTAGGTATTATTGGTGGGTTTATGGCGTGTTATTTTGGCAATTTTGTTCCTGTTGAAGCTTATCTTGAAGGCATACAACTTGATTTTATACCTTATCATTTTACATACGCATTTATTAAAACATTTTTGTTTGCCTTTTTATTAGCAACCATACCATCATTTCATGGCTATTACATGAAAGGTGGCGCGCTAGAAGTTGGTAAAGCCAGCACCACATCATTTGTTTGGACCAGTGTTGCTATTATTTTATTAAATTATATACTCACACAACTTTTACTAAGCTAATGATTGAAGTTAAAAATTTAAAAAAGTCATTTGGTGACGTCCATATTTTAAAAGGCGTAAGCACCGTATTTGAAAAAGGAAAAACCAACTTAATTATTGGGCAAAGTGGCTCTGGTAAAACCGTGTTTTTAAAATGCCTTTTAGGGCTTTTTGATTATGAAGAAGGTTGCATAGCCTACGATGGCAAAGTGTTTTCTGAGCTTTCAAGGAATGAAAAACGAGCGTTGCGTAGCGATATAGGCATGGTATTTCAAGGCAGTGCCTTATTTGACTCGATGACCATTGCCGAAAATGTGATGTTTCCCCTGCAAATGTATACCTCGCAATCTAAAAGCGAAATGGAAGACCGTGTGAACCAAGTTTTAAAACGTGTAAACCTTGAGCATGCGCATAGCCGCTACCCGTCTGAAACTTCCGGAGGCATGCAAAAAAGAGCAGCTATAGCACGTGCCATTGTAAATAATCCAAAATATTTGTTTTGTGACGAACCCAATTCTGGACTCGACCCAAAAACAGCCATCGTTATTGACGATTTAATTAAAGAAATTACCGAAGAGTATCAAATTGTAACCGTAATTAACTCGCATGATATGAACTCGGTAATGCAAATAGGCGAAAAAATAGTGTTTTTAAAAGAAGGTTTAAAAGCTTGGGAAGGCTCAAAACACACCATTTTTAGTACCGATAACGAAACGGTAACAGATTTTGTGTACTCCTCAGAGCTGTTTAAAAATGTTAGAAAAATGTATTTGCAAAATAAAGGTTAACCACCTCTAATTTCCCCCTTTCAACCCTAAGTTATGGGCACAATCATATTTTTTTCGTTATTAGCAATCACCGGCTTTTGCGGTGTGATTTATTTTTTTAAAACCGCAATAATTCAATGTATTAGTATTATACGCATTTACAAAAGTACAAAATGGCGCACAACGCAAGGTGAAGTTATAGATGCTAATTATTATTATATGCAATATCGTGGCAGTAAAAGCAAAACAAGACACACAGAATTTATTTTAATAAAAACATTTACTTATACCGTAAACGGAAAACTCTACAAGTCTAACCAAACTACAGCGGCAGATAGTTTGTTATACAAGCAAATTAAACCCATTTCAAGCTTTCCAGAAAATCAACACATTATTTTTAATGAAGGCATACCCACAAACACAACTAAACCAAGCAATAATAGCATTAGACTTTTTATGGGTAGTAAAACCGCTTTAACTCAAAAAGCTAAACAGTGTATTGGCGAAAAATTAAACGTGTATTTTAACCCAAACAACCCTAAAAAAGCATGTTTAACTACAAAAAACGACTCGATGTTAGTAGTATCTATGTTGGTAATGCTTGCCTTTGGAGTAATTTCTGCTTATTTCTGTTATTTTATGACTGCAGATTTTTTATTAAACGCTATAAACAAACATAATTAACCACTAAAACACCGTCAATTATGGCTGTTTCTTTAAGTTCATGTATTTTTGCGGGTTATTAAAAACAACACTCATTAACTTTTAAAATAAAAATATCGTGAACTTAAAGCACACTATTTTAGCCCTAGCATTATTATGTTTAACACAAATTAATGCACAGATTGTTACCGACAGACCCGACCAAACCGAAAGC